>DYPE01000094.1:1402-12562 GCA_020720085.1 Dichelobacter nodosus
CGCAATTCTTCGGCAGCGCGGCGGGTGAAGGTGATCGCGGCCATGCGCGCTGGATCGGCGCGGCCTTGTTCCACCAGCCAGGCCATGCGCGCCGCCAAGGTGTAGGTTTTGCCAGTGCCTGGCCCAGCAGCGACCAAAGCATGACCACCACAATGGGTGATGGCGGCCCATTGCGCGGCGTTGGGGCCGCTGGACTGTGGTGGCGCAACCTCCACTGGCGCTGGCGTGGTAACGGTTTTGTCCAACGTGTTGCGCGCGCCGCGCCGCGCGCGCGTGGATACCAGCGTGGCAAACAGCCCACCTTGGCCCAAATATTCTTCTTTTTCGCCGGGCGCAAACACTTGGATGGTGCCGTATTCGCCGTCGTAGCCGCCTTGGCGGATCACCCGCCCGCTGCGGATGCGCGCCATGGCCTCGGCCAGGGCTGCCGAGTGGGTGGTGCGGATTTCTTCTAACGAGGCGTGCAACAACACTTCAAATTCCGCACCGAAGCGTTGAATGATGTCCGCATAGGCAGTTTGCGCTTTTTGCGTGTCTGGCCCGCACCCGAGCAATTCGCCCAGCACTTCAGGCAAAGGCACCAAACTGTGTACCACGGGCGCGTGGGCGGGAAAGTGTGGTGCATCGCGGTCAGCCAATTCCATCACGCGGTGCAATACGCCCACAGTCAGCGGTTTGCCGCAACGCGGGCAAACGCCGCCCAGCCGCTGGGTTTCACCTGGCTCCAGCACCACGCCGCAGTGGCGGTGGCCGTCAAGATGATACTTGCCTTCTTCGGGGAAAAATTCCAACGTGCCGTGAAATCCTTGCGCCGGTTGCGCCAGCGCGGCACGCATGGCATAAAAATCCAATGGCGTATCAAAGAGATTGGCTTCGCGCCCCAGCTTGGACGGCGAGTGGCTATCCGAGTTGGAAATTAAGGTGTAACGATCCAATGCCGAAATCAGCCGGTTCATTTCCGGGTCAGACGACAGCCCAGTTTCCAACGCGAATACCTGCGGAGATAAATCAGCAAAGCAGTCTTCCAGCGTGTCAAAGCCAGATTTGGAGCCAAACAGCGAAAACCACGGCGTCCAAATGTGGGCAGGCACCAAATAGGCGTCCGGCGCTTTTTCCAGCACAATTTCCAGTAAATTGCGCGCTGACAGGCCCAAAATCGGGCGGCCATCGGCCTCAATGTTGCCAATCGCTGCCAGCGCCGCGCTGATGCGCGTGGCAGAATCAAAATCCGGCGCGAACAATAAATTGTGAATTTTGCGCACTTGCCCGCCCTGCTTGTAAATGCTGCTAATTTCAGCAGTGAGCATAAAGCGCACGGTGCGTGCGTGCGGGATGACACCGGGCAAGGCGGGCGGCACGTTTTCGTCTTTGAGTTTGAATAACCCTGGCTCAGCCGGCTGCAAGTGCTCGCGCAAATGTGCTTGCCACGCGGGGTGAGTAAAATCACCCGTGCCCACCACGTCAATGCCTTTGACCTTGGCCCAGGCATATAAATTGGGCAGCAGACCAGACTTGCTGGTGGCACGCGAAAACGGCGAGTGAATGTGTAGGTCAGCAATAATCATAGCAAGCTAACAAGTGTGGGGTGAGTAAAATGTGTTTTTGTTCAGCAATTCCCGCCGAGCTATCTCCATAGTAAAATAATGGGGAATAAACCACAATGACTATCCTCCCCACAAACCAGCAACAGCCACACTCAACCCGAACGGACACAACCCTGCCTAACGCCTTGCCGCCTATCCCAGAATGTTTTTAGTGAACCCAATTCAGCAATTGAAGTGCCGTTTATTTCAAGCCACGGCGGCGTTCCAGCTTGCTATAACTTTTTGTTTTTTCAAAGACTACGCTGTGATCTAAGCGTGCGCTAGGATGCGTCGGCTGGGCAGTTTGGAGACGGGTTGAAAGGCCAGCGGGAATTGCTGGGGATTTTTAGAGGTTCCCGTGCTGTGGATGCTGGAGCCAAGGTAGAAGGTGTATGATACACGCCTCTTCCTGTGTTCTACCGCCCTGGTTACCTGTTATGTCCTATGAAAAATGTATTGTGTATTGCACTGCGCAAGGCTACCGTTTTGACCAGCTAAAACATTCGTTAGAAAATAAATATAAATCAGCGCTTTATCGTGATGTACTGCATATTCGCCAGGAAGATGGCGAAGCCTTTATTTTTCCTTTTGGCGTAGCGGTGTTGTGGGGGCTGGGGTACGACAACACTATGCACCTGCTTGGCCAACTGCGCGCGTTTGAGGACACGCCGCATCCCGCCGCGCTCACCGATGAATTCACGTTTGCCCAGCCGCAAAAATCCAAACTGACCATTTCCCACGACCACATTGAATTAACCGGCGATCCAGACCCCATCTTAGAAAAAATCGCCATTTCCCATGGCTTAGCGCAATCTGCCAAGTTAGAAGAATTAGAGCAAACCGCGCAAAAGTGCATTGAGCACACCCGCAACATTCCTGAAAATATTGCCCGTTCCGGCCACACGCGCCTGAGCCGCCGTGAAATCGCGCGGATGCGCGGGCGGCTGTATTTGGTGCAAAGTAGCATCCATTTGCGGTTTGATTTATTGGACACGCCGGATTTTTTTTGGGAATACCCAGAGCTTGGCTCGCGCTATGAAATGGCTGCCAATTATCTGGAAGTTTCTAAACGCATTCATATTCTTAACAGCAAGTTGCAAGTGATTCACGAATTGTTCACCATGTTGGCGGACGAACAGAACCACAACCATTCCTCGTTCTTGGAGTTGATTATCATCTGGCTGATTGTATTAGAAATTTTCATGTTTTTTGCGCATGATATTTTCAATCTCATTTAGCCATGGTTGACTTGCCCGCGCTGCTGCGGCCTGTGTTGGCTGAAGCTTCCGCTAACGTGCCTGTGCGCTGTGTGTGGATTGCCTATAGCGGCGGGTTGGATTCGCAGGTGTTGCTCCATGCTGCCACGCAAGCGCGAGCGAGCGCACAGACGGACTTACGCGCGCTGCATGTGCATCACGGCTTGCATCCGCACGCGGACGCATGGGCAGAATTTTGCCGCGAGCAATGCGCAAGTTTAGGAATTCCCTGCCAAATTGAACCGGTGCAAGTGGCACTTGCCGCTGGCGCAAGCCTGGAAGCGCAGGCGCGTCAAGCGCGTTATGCGGCGTTTCGCCGCGTCATGGCGGCGGGCGATGTGTTATGCACTGCGCACCATGCCGATGATCAAGCGGAAACCTTGCTGTTGCAATTGCTGCGCGGTGCCGGGCCTGCGGGTTTGGCAGCCATGCCCGCACGCGCTGCGTTGGGCCAAGGTATTTTGCTGCGGCCCTTTTTGCAACAACCGCGCGCGGCGTTGCACGCCTGGGCACAAGCCGCTGGTCTGCGTTGGTTGGAGGACCCCAGCAATGCGGACACGCGCCACGAGCGCAATTTTTTGCGCCATGACATTGTGCCGCAACTGCGCGCGCGCCGTGCGGGCGTGGTTGCCGCGCTGTGCCGTGCGGCGCGCCATCAGGCGCAGGCATTGGCGGTGCTGGAAGAAGTGGCAGAAGAAGATTTGGCGCGTGCGCGCGCTACCAACAACGGCCTGCGCATTGCGCCTTTGCTGGCGCTGTCCGCTGCCCGCCGCGCCAATGTCTTGCGTTTGTGGCTAAAGCAGCAAGGCGTGGCCATGCCGCCGGAAAGCCGTTTGCAGCAAATCAGTGCTACGCTGCTGACCGCGCGTGCGGATGGCCAGCCAGAAGTGACATGGTGCGCGAGCACGTGCGCAGGCACGTTGCCCGGGGTGCGCATCGTGCGTTACCGCAACGTGTTGTTTGCGCTAACCGCGCCGCCGCCGCTGACCGCGTGCGCAAGCACGCTGCCCATGGTATGGCGCGGTGATAAAAGCCAAGCGCTGGCCTTACCCGGCGGCGTGTTGCGTACAGAACTCCGTGACCATGGCCCGCGTTTAGCACTGGCCTGGCACAGCGCGGATTGGGATCTGCGTCCGCGTCTTGGCGGTGAAGCGTGTCAGCACAACGGCCAGCGCCATGCGCTGAAAAAACGTTTGCAAGAGGCGGGGATTCCAGCCTGGCAACGGCCTTATTTGCCACTGGTTTATCTGGCGGGCCAATGGGCTGCTGCGCCTGGGCTGCTGGTGTGCGATGCGTTTCAAGCCGCGCCTGGCGCGCCGGGCTGGGCGTTGGAGTGGCGCGCACAACAGTGAACATCGTTATGCAGTGCGCAGTCCGTGCTCGCGTAATCCGTGGGCCGACCATAATCCGGCAAAATCTCGTGCCGCCTGGCGCGGATCAGCGGGGCTGAATAGGCCATGCGCTACAGCCAGCCAATGTGCGCCTGCTTGCACCAGCGGCGCGGCATTGGCCAAGGTAATGCCGCCAATCGCCACAATGGGCGTGTCCAGTTCGTTGCGCGCTTGGCGTAGCAATTCCACGCTGGCGCGGATGTCGCCGGGCTTGGTGACGGAAGCAAAAAAGCGCCCGAACGCGATGTAATCTGCGCCCGCACGGTGAGCGGCCCAGGCCAAATCCAAGCGGTTATAGCACGATGCGCCAACAATTTTGCCCTCGCCCAAGCGCGCGCGCGCCTGGGCCACAGGCATGTCCTCCCCGCCCACATGCGCACCATCTGCGTCTACGGCTACGGCCAGTTCCACGTCGTCATTGATAATGCACAGCGCGCCATAGCGCTGGCACAAGGCCAGCAAGGCGCGCGCGCGTTGTAGGCGGTTGTTGCTATCGGCGGTTTTGTCGCGGTATTGCACCATGCGCACGCCGCCTTGCAATACGGCTTCCACAGCGGCCAAGCCCTCTTGTTCTGAAGACCAAGCAGGCGTGATGGCGTATACACCGCGTTGTTGGGCAAAATTGGCGCGAGAATTCATAAGTCTTAAATCTATTGTCAAAAAATGGCTAAACCGTGCGATGCAACTGGCTGTGCGTGCGCGCATTATAGTTTAGCTGGAATTGGCGCGGGGGGTGAGCGTTTACAGTATATTTGTGTAACTAATGCCTGACCTCACGATCTAACTCACCGCTTTTCAATTTAGCGGTGTAGTCGTCTAATGCGGTTTTGACTTTGCCGCTTAATAAATACAAGCCAATTAAGTTAGGGAATGCCATCGCCAACACCAATAAATCAGTAAAATCCAGCATGTTGGCGGCGCTGACAATGGAGGCGAGCACGACAAAGATTAAAAATATGATTTTGTAAATCAGCGAAAATGTTTCGCCAAACAAATACACCCAGCAGCGTTCGCCGTAATATGACCAAGAAATCATCGTGCTATAGGCAAACAGAAAGACCGAGAGGGCTAAAATGATCGGAAACCAATCGGCTACGCTACGGAAGGCAGCGGCGGTGAGGGCGGCACCCTGACTGGCTTCACGGATTGCAGCGGTTTCTGGAGCATTATAGGCCCCGGTCACAATAATCACTAAGGCGGTCATGGTGCAAATCACAACGGTATCAATGAACGGTTCGTACAGCGCAACCATGCCCTGCCGCACTGGATATTTGACTGAGGCAGTGGAGTGGACAATGGCTGCCGAACCCAGTCCGGCTTCACTGGAAAACGCCGCACGTTTGAAACCTTGCACAATGGCACCGATAATCCCGCCAGCGACGGCTATCGGCGAAAAGGCTTCAAACACAATTTTGCCTAACGCCTCTGGGACGCTGCTTAAATTGCTGAGGACAATCCACAAACACGCGGATAAATAAATAATAATCATGGTCGGCACCACCGCTTCTGCGGTCAAAGCAATCCGGCGCAAGCCGCCGATAATGACTAAACCGACCAACACTGCCATGATTAAGCCATAAGCCATTGGGAAGTCAGTGAAAAACGGAATTTGTTGTTGTACCGCACCCAATGACTGGCTGACTTGAAACGCACTGCCCGCGCCAAACGAGCCAAATACGGTAAAGATGGCAAACAGTGCCGCTAAAAATTTACCCAGCCCAACCATGCCCTTTTCGGCAAAACCGCGTGACAAATACTCCATCGCGCCCCCCATCAACCGCCCATCAGGACGCACTTCGCGGTACATTTGCGCCAGCGTGGCTTCGGTAAATTTAGTCGTCATGCCCAGAAAACCAGCGACAATCATCCAAAATGTCGCACCAGGCCCGCCAATGGAAATCGCAATGGCAACCCCGGCAATATTGCCCAAGCCGACGGTCGCGGAAAGCGCGGTGGTCAAGGCTTGAAACGAGCTGACTTCACCTCGGTCGTCGGCGGTGCGGTATTTGCCGCGCATCACCTGGAAAGCGTGCCCCATCATGCGCAGATTGACAAAATGAAAGCGCACGGTCAGAAACGCCGCGCCCACAATCAACCACGCGACGATGAACGGCATGGATGGCTCACCTGGATAGACATCAAAAAAGATCACCAGCGCTAACCAGCCGTTAATCACCCCAAAGACCGCATCTAACGTGCTACTGTCCGCCGCCCAAGCCCAGTTTGGCAGTAGCGCCAAGCCAATCATCATGCCGATAGCAAAGAAATTTGGTTGAAAAGCATCCAGGCAGCGGTGCAAGCCGGTGTCAGCGGTGTGGTCGGCATTGATAGCTTTGGTGCGCAATAAGGACATAGAACATGCTCCGTGGGTGGTATTGGGAGGAATTGCAGATAAACGGAAGGGATTTTAGCATTGATCTTGCAGGCGGGTAATGTTGAACAGCACAGAAATCCCCTATTCAAGGCCCTGGCGCGCGCCATTTGCGCCTGGGTGCTTGCATCCAACTGTGAAAACTTGTATTTTTTAACAATATAAATTGGGTAAGCGGTATAAAATAACTGGATCAACCGTAGCGCGCCGATGATAGCGCACGCCCTAAAACCAACTGGAGGCTTTAATTATGGCTTTTATGGAATGGACTGAAAACTTGACCTTGCATATCCCGTCTGTGGATGAACAGCATAAAAAATTAGTTGGTCTTATCAATGAATTGGATGAGGCTGTACAATCTGGCCATGGCGATGCCTTGCTGGAAAAAATTGTCGTAGGTTTGCTGGAATACACACGTTACCATTTTTCCTATGAAGAAAAATTACTTAGCGATAACGGCTATCCCGCTTTTGACGGGCATAAAAAAGAGCACGATTCGTTGACCGAAAAAGTGGTATTCATCGAAACCATGGTGCGCAACAAAGAGGATTTTCACGGGGATCAACTGCTGAATTTTCTCAAAATTTGGCTGCAAGAACACATTCTTGGCAACGACAAGCAATATGCACCATTTCTCACCGCCAAGGGGGTAGGTTAGTTGGCGCTGCCCGGCGCGCGCCGGGCGCACACTGAAAAAAATTGCCTTGCTGCTGCAAATTCCATACAATGCACACACATGCCAAACACACGGAACTTTATAACACCCGCCCCGATAGTTAAACGGTATAACCGTTGATTTGTAATCATCTGTTGGGGGTTCGATTCCCTCTCGGGGCTCCATGTATATCATGTATTTTTTCTACCTTCCTATCCCATGCCGCAACCCCCTGCCACTGAAATGGACCGTCTTGCGCGGAAAATTCTGTCTGCGACCGGCAAGGCAATGAACCCATCGCACTCACATTGATCGCAGGTCAGCGGCATGGATGAATCCCTTCCCAAGGTAGTAGTGATTGACGACAGCCAAACGTCACTCTCGCTGTATCAGCTCAGTATGCAGCCTTTGCCTGTACAATTTATAGGCTTTAAGTCACCCAGCGAGGCCATGCCATATCTTGCTGAAAACCAACCAAAACTATTGTTGCTCGACATTGTTATGCCGGGCATGGACGGTCTGACATTTTTACAAAAATTGCGCGGCTTACCTGCACACAAAGACACGCCTGTAGTGATGATCACGTCCAAAAATTACGCGCAAGACCGCGCCATTGCCAAGAGCTTGGGCGCATTAGACTTTCTCATCAAGCCGTTGCGTTTGAATGAAGTGCGCGACTTGGTACGCAAATATTTACAACTTGCGGACAATGCCGCGCCATGACGCAACCGGTGGATTACTTGCGTTTTTGGGGCGTGCGCGGTTCTTACCCCGCACCCTTGGGCAGCCATCTGCGCGTGGGCGGCAACACCTCTTGCTTAGAAGTGCGCGTGGACGGTCATGTGCTGATATGTGATGGTGGCACAGGCATCATCCCGCTTGGCAACGCGCTGATGGGCCAGCACACCATCCGCGAACTAAACATTTTGCTTACGCACTACCACTGGGATCATATCTCCGGCCTGCCCTTTTTTGTGCCCGCCTTTGTGCCGGGCTGGAAAATTGGCCTATTTGGCCCTGGCGACTGTCCCAAAGAAATTGAAACCCGCATTTCCGGGCAAATGCAATCCCCTTATTTTCCTGTAGAAATCGAAACTTGGCTGGCAGAAATCCATTACTTAGCGCTGGATAGCGAGCACCAGCTCCAATTGGGGCCATTTACGGTGAAACCGTTTTACGTACACCATCCGGGCAGCACATTTGGCTACCGCATTGAAGTCAAAGATAAAATTATCGTGTATGTATCGGACAACGAATTGGCTTTTATTGAAAAAAACATGGAATTGCGCAAACACGAAATGGACAACGAAGAACTGGCTTTGATTGCGCTCATGATGCAAGAAGAGCGCGATAATGCCAGCCTGACCGTTAAAAATGCGGATATTTTTGTGCATGACGCCCAGTACACACCGGAAGACTACCAGAAAAAACGCGGCTGGGGCCATTCTTGCTATCTGGAAACCGTGGACTTCGCCAAGCAGGCAGATGTCAAAAATTTGTATTTATTCCATGTAGACCCCAATTACGACGACGTAAAAATCGAACAATTGCATTTGCAAGCAGTCAGCGCCCTGCGCGCCACCGGCTCCACCATGGGCTGCCATATCGCACGCGAAGGCTTGACTGTGGATTTAGGCGCGTAAGGCGATTGCCTGCGCACTCCCCTAGATTTTTTAGCCGCCCGCACGCCCTGTCAGGCAGGCTCACGATGAGTTCCCACCATGCGCCAAATCGTACTGGACACCGAAACCACGGGCATTGACCCCAAACAAGGCCACCGCGTAATTGAAATTGGCGCGGTGGAGCTGGTCAACCGCCGCCTCACAGGCTGCACCTTTCATCACTATCTGCAACCCGACCGCGCCATTGACGCAGGCGCGGCCAAAGTGCATGGCATTACACAAGAAATGCTGGCAGACAAACCCCGCTTTGCGGACATTGCGCGTGAATTCGTGGCGTTTATTGAGGGGGCAGAACTTATCATTCATAACGCCGCATTTGACACAGGCTTTCTAAATCACGAATTGGCGCGCCTGGGATCCGATTGGTGCACCGTGGCCGAGCGCTGCACGGTGGTAGATTCACTCAATTTGGCGCGCAAGCGCTATCCGGGCCAGAAAAATAACCTAGATGCGCTGTGCAAGCGCCTGGGCATAGACAACTCCCACCGCGCCCTGCACGGCGCGCTGCTCGACGCGCACATCTTGGCCGAGGTGTATCTGGCCATGACTGGCGGCCAGAGCGCACTGGCATACAGCACCCCGCCCACCGTAAACCAGGCGTCCTTGCCGGATGTGCGCAGCCGGATGGACAGCCACCCGCGCTTGGCCGTTATCCTGCCCAACGCCGAAGAATTGCAGGCACATGCAGCAAAGCTGGCCGCCATTGACAAAGCCAGCGGCGGCAAATGCTTGTGGAACGCCATGCAGGAACCGTCTTAACGCCTAGACTGGGCGCACTTGGCTGGTGCCAAGCGGCAAGGCATACTCCACATACTGCGCACGACGGCTGGCGTCGAGCTGCCATACTCGCACGGGCGGCATGGGCAATTCCGAGGGAAACGGTGCGCAAAATACCGTGATTTCATCAACATGACCACTAAAACGGATGGCCCGGCGCGCACGAAACCACGCGGCAATGGCTTGCGCCGAACCAAAGCGCACGCGGTCATTTTGCAATTTTTCTAATAATTTCAGATAAATATCATCCCACAGCCGTTCTGGTGCCAGGCTACGGTCATGCCACAGCAAAGTGATAACGCCGCCATGGCAACGGGCATGGGCGAATATTGCCTCGCAGTGTTGCTCAGCTTGCGCCATCGTCCAATTTAAGTACACCGGGTAAAACATCGCCACGTCTTGAATGTGCATGGGCAATTCCAGCAACTGTTGCGCGCCCAGCGGTTTGAATGCTTGAAGGATGCCGACTTTAAAGCCGATGGTGTCGTTGTAGCCACTGGTGGCGTCATACTCGAATCCCGCTTGTTCCAAACGCAAAGGTGAATGCGTATCAGCGCACAGCCAATGGGTGCGGTTGCCGCACGCAGTGGGCGCATGGGTGCGTACCCGCGCCAGCTCGCGCGCGCCTGCGTCTGCGTCGCGCCAACCATCCAGGCCATGCACACCCACTTCAAATCCCTGCGCGCTAAGCTGATTTAGCCAAGGCACAACATCGTCCACATCGTAGCGCGTGGCGCGGCGTTCCGGGTGGGGCAAATCCACGTCCTCGCCAGCCTGGTGCTTGAATGGAATGAAAAAAAACGTGGAATGCAGCCCGCGTTCTATTGCCATGTAGCGGCTAAATTGCTGCCAAAAATCGCTAGCCATTCCCAGTGCCACCAACGGCAACGACAACACGGCAGCCAGATTACGCCACACATCACGCCAAGGCCGACGGCCACGCCAGGCTTCCCGCCAGGTATTCAGGGTGGCGCGGCGGATGAAGCCCAGTAGGGTGGGTGTGAATAGATAATGGCGGATGGCAGCGAAATCTACGTCATGCGTCAAACAGGCCATATGATCATAGCCTTGCGGCACGGGCGGAATTTCCACCACTGCCACGCCAGCGTCCAATATCCGCTGGCGCAGCCAGGCGATATGGCGATCCAGGGTCGGAATGTTGGCATAACCCGGCGGTTGACCGGTGGTAAACAAATATTCCAATTCCAGGAATGGGTTAAACGCCAAACGGATTTCTGTGGCCCCGCCCGGATACACGGTGCGCACTGCGGCAAAGCGATCCCGTCCGCGCAACGGCCAACCTGCGCCGTCTTGCGCGGGAAAACCTTGGGCAAGTGCGTACAATGGAATTTCTCCTTCGTCGTCTTCCATGCACACTGCCTGTGCGGCAATGGGCGGGGATAAACCGCTGGGCGGGGATAAACCGCTGGGCGGGGATAAACCGC
>DYPE01000095.1 GCA_020720085.1 Dichelobacter nodosus
TGGCGTTGCGCATTCTGCTCAGCACAAACGTTACTTTATAGTATAGCGTATTTTCATAGCGGGATTTTCCGCCTTCCCCAGGGTTCTCCCCGCCCCTGCGGCATTGCTGCTACAATAATATAAAAAATAAATTTAGTGCCGTTACAACGGGACACCGCATCGTATGCCCCCTTGCGCGGGCATTGCTGATAGAATGTGCTGAAAAACAGTTTTACTAGCATCACGTTATAACTACAATGAAACACAGCCGACAAACGGCGAAGCAACCACAACTGGAGGAAAAGGCATGGATTCACCCTGGGCGTTGGCAATTGGCGTTTTTCTATTGATTTATATCCTATTTTTCTTTATCAGTCTGTTGGCTGACATGTTCATTGTAGGTATAGCCCTGGGCTGTGCGGTGCTGGCATACCATATCCCTTCGCTCTACCCCGACATCGCACAATTGGCTGGAGAATGGTCGCTGTTAAAACAATTAGGCTTAGCATTGCCCGCACAAGCCACGGCTTCTGCGCACATGACCTTGGCTGTGTTGCTCGCTTTGGTCGGAACGGTGGCCTGTATTCCGTTTTTGCCCTTTTCTGCCACATATCGCCAAATGCTGGGCGCAAATAAAATCAGCAAGGGCGATGAGTTATACATGCGCCGCTTGGTAGAAGAAGAGTGGGATACCCTGCGCCGCCGCCTGGTGGAAGATCAGAATAAACGCAAGGCCGCACGGCAAATGCCCAAACCCGCGCCCGAGCCAGACCCCATTTCCGTTGCCCGGCGGCCTGTGGCAGAACCCGCAACGCCGCGACCGGCTGAAATATCGCCATCACCGCCTGCCGCAATGCTTGCGGCTGAACGCGGAGCTTCTTCATGAGCACACCATCCACCTCGCGCGCTGCCACCATTGTCCGTAATACCTTGGAAACGCAAATCCGCCTGTCCTTGAACTTAGATGGCACGGGCAAAGCGGAGTTGCATACGGGTTTGCCTTTTTTCGATCACATGCTAGAACAAATCGCCCGCCATGGTTTATTCGATTTGTCGATTCAGGCGCAGGGCGATTTGCATGTGGATGCCCACCACACCGTGGAAGATATCGGCATCGCCTTGGGCCAGGCATTTGCCGAAGCAGTGGGCGATAAAAAAGGCATTTTCCGTTACGGTCACGCCTACGTGCCGCTGGACGAGGCCCTATCACGTGTGGTGATGGATATCTCAGGACGGCCCGGCTTGGTGTACGCAGTTGAACTGGCCAACCCGTGGATTCATGGCTTGGATGCGGATTTATTTTTAGAATTTTTTCAAGGCTTTGTAAATCACGCGCGTGTCACGTTGCACATTGACAATTTGCGGGGCCGCAATAACCATCACATTGTGGAAACCGTGTTCAAGGCCTTTGGCCGAGCGATGCGCGTTGCCGTGCAACCCGACCCGCGCGGCCAGGGACAAATCGCTTCAACCAAGGGTGTATTATGAAAGTTGTGGCTGTATTGGATTATGGCATGAGCAATTTGCACTCGGTCAACCGTGCGCTGGAACACGTGGCGGGCCGCGAGTGGCATGTGGCGGTCAGCAACCAAGCCAGTATGCTGCATACAGCAGACAAGGTGGTATTTCCAGGCCAAGGCGCTATGGGCAATGCCATGGCACTCTTGCGGGAAACTGGTTTGGATCAGGCGGTTAGGGAAGCGTTGCAGCATAAACCATTTCTGGGAATTTGCTTGGGCTTACAGACTTTGCTGACATACAGCGAGGAAAATCAAGGTGTTGACGGCTTAGGCATAACCGCTGGCCAGGTGCGCCGCTTCGCCACCAATTCGCACGATGCAGCAGGCAATAAACTGAAAATTCCACAAATGGGCTGGAATCAAGTCGAACAAACCGCTGATCATCCCCTGTGGCGCGGCATTCCTAATGGCAGCCGGTTTTATTTTGTACACAGTTATTATGCAGACCCCGAAGACCGAGCCATTGTCATCGGCACCACGCACTATCCAGACCCCTATGCCTCGGCAATCGCATTCGGCAATGTAGCGGCGGTGCAATTCCACCCGGAAAAAAGCCAATCCGCCGGATTGCGCTTGTTGCGCAATTTTTTAGCGTTATAGCTGAGAGTGCCAAGCCTACGGCTTGGCACTCCAATTTACGATTGCCCTGTAGCAGCGCTAGCGTTGCGCGTAATTGCCAATGCGCAGTTCTGGGAAGCGGTGGTTGTTGCCCGCTTGATCCGTGGCGTGGAGCGTAAATTGCTCCGCGCCGCCGCCCCACACCCGGCCCAACACCATGGGTTGCAACACCCCGCTGGGGAAGGTATACACGGCCCGGTACAAGCGGTCGCCATTGGGCAATAATCCGGCTTGGCGCATGGGCAGGCGGATGCCTGGGCCTTGCACCGTCACTTCGCGCAACAGCGTAGCGCCTTCGCGTACCAATGCCAAAAACTCAACTTCGCTAGCGCGTACATCGGCCTGCGGGAGTTGAAATCCGCCGCCCAGCACTTGTGGCCCAACGCGCATTGCGCCAGGATTGCGGTTGCCGACTAAACCGCGCGCCATGGACGGCGTGGCCGTTGTTGTACCCGCGCTGAATTCCAAGTAGGGGAAATTGTGAAATTCTTCGGCATTATCGATGGCTTGCATGGTGAATTGGCCGGGTAGATCGCCGAATAAATCCATAAACGACACCACGGGGAACACGCCATTATGGAAATTCAGCGTGCCTTCGTAGTACAACTCACCGGTGGCCAGCGTGGCGGTGTGTTGCAATGCCAAAATCACTGCGCCGCCATTTTGGCGCACCAGCACCGATTGCACGGGATTGGCACCAGGCCGCACCAGCGCAAACAGGCGGATGTCGGTGGCAGTGAGGTCTACCAGCGCGGGGTCAAACCCAGCCAAAATGACTTGCGGACGCTGGCGCGCTACGCCAGTTACCGGTGTTAGCCCGGCGTCGCGGTCAATCACAGTAATCAAGGTTTGCGCGCTCATGCTCGCGCCCGTGGCGGGTGAGGTGACTCGCACGCGCACCGGGTAATTGCCCGCGCGGGTGTACAAATGGCTGGGGTTGGCTTCTGCGCTGACCGTGCCATCGCCGAAATCCCATTCATATGCCAAGCTACGGCTTGGCGCGCCTGCAAGTGTGGCATTGACCGTGAAAAAAGTTTTGAGTGGCGGATCGCCATACAACGGCGAGGCTTGCACGGAGACCGCGAGCGTTTCCCGGCTCGTAGAAGCAACGATAGCAACCGTGCCAGTGGCCAGGCGGCCCTGGGCATTTTGTGCGCGCGCTTGCACGGTGTAAGTTCCGGGCGCGGCATAACGGTGAATCAACGTGGCTTCAGTGCTGTACAGCGGCAGCGTTCCTGCTATGGGGCCTTCGCCGGTGTTCCACTCCACGCGCGTGGGCGTGAAATTTTCCGGCAAACGCAATAACAGCGTGTATTGCAAAGAATCTGTGGTGGAAGCCAGCGCGTTCAAGGGCACGGTGAGCGCATCCCGCCCATCTGCCAATGCCGCCTGCAACTGATATGCGCCCGTGGCATTGGCCGCCACGCTGGTGGCTTCGAGCAACAAATCCATTTCGTGCGGCGGCGTATAACGGATGCGCGCGGAATTCCCACCAGCGCTGTTATCATCCTGGCGCAGCAATTGGCCGTATTCGTCAAACAGATACAAATAGGCGTCAAATTCGGTGGATTTCAAATCCACGGCCAATTCTTTGCCCGCAGGCGCGGCAGGGATCACATAACGATCCGCCAACGCATTGGCGCGAATTGACGAACGGCTGTCTGTAGCGAGCAATTCATTGTTAATGTCGCTACGCAATTGCAAGGTCACGCCCGCGCGTGGTGCGCGTACCCGCGCCTGTGCGGTTTGCGTGGCCATGGCACCGCTTGCATCGCGCACAGTAAGCGTTACGGTGTAACGCCCTGGCGTGGCATAGGCGTGGCTGACCGTTGCGTCTGCGCCGCACGTGCGGCCCGTGCGGTCACCAAAATCCCAACAGCGTTCAACAATACGGCCATCCGGGTCCTGGCTATAATCGGTGAAGCGAATTTCCGCCTGCGTATCGGTCTCCACGGGCGACACTTCCATGGGCATGGCAACCGGCGCACGGTTGTAGCTACCGGCCAGGGTTTCCAAACTAAACGCACCCGCCTCACTGGCGCGGTACGCCATGGCCTCCACATACACCGTACCCGCCGCTGCGGGCGTGTAGGTTAATTCCGCATTGCGGTTGCCCGGCGCGCGGTCATCATTTTTTGCCAACAATTGTGTGCCATTGGCATCAGCGTACATGGCCAGATAGCTGTCAAATTCTGCTGCCATGCGCAAGGTCACTGTTTGCGCGGCAGCCACCTCCAGCGCATACGGCACAGCGCGGGTGGCAGCGCGCAAGTGGGAATAGGGTTGCTGAGTATCCAACACTGCAATGCGCGACTCGCCCACAGCCAGTTTGGGCGCGTTGCTAAAATTACGATCCGGCAACGGCGTCAATGCCACGAAATTTTTTAGCGACTTGCGCGCCACAGCGTCCAAGTGTTCAAACAACGGCTCGCCATTGGCGCGAAGATAATCCGCCAATTGCGTAGCTTGGCCCAAATCAGGCGCTTGCGCGATAAAATGCAGCAGCCGCACGCTGGCCCCGGGCGGCAGAGTAAATGCCGGATATTGCACATGAAGCGCACGGCTGTCCTGCGTAACTTTGGGCACCATGCCCAACACTGGGTCAGGTTGATTGTGATAATGCAAAATGGCCGGTGCGCCGCCATCGCCGTCATCGGCAATGAAAAAGCCATCTTGCTGTAAGCGTAAGGTGGACGGATTGCCGGTGCCCAGATTGCCAAATACCTCAATGACCACCGGCATTGCCTGCGTGCCCGGATTGTGGATAATTTCGCTAAAACGCGCCCAATTGTCCTTAGGCGACACCCACACTTGGCGGCTGACCTGCAAGTCGGCAACGGCGGTGTTCCCGCCAACGGTGGCGTTCCCGCCCACGGCGGCGTTCCCGCCCAAACGCACTGGCGTGGTATCCAACTGCTGGGTCGCCGCATCCACGCGGGCGCGATTGCCATGGTACAGCGCGCCATTGACGCGCAATTGCGCCAGTCCGGCAAATGCATTGGCTTCGCCTTCTTGTAACGCGCCATCTCCAGACAAACTGTAACGGAAGTCGCGCCCGTCGCGCCATTCCAACGCCAACGCAGGCCAGGCCATAAGCCAGGCAGACAACGCCAACACCACAGTCCACGCCAAGCGGCGGGAATGAGCGGGATAAGTAGTGGAGATGCCATTGTAGCCAGCAAATAAGGGGGGGATGCGCATCCGGTTCTCCTGATGTTCAGCGTGAGGGTAGAAGGTGAGATGTTGCCATAAAAATCACGCCATTATCCAGCCCTGTTGCCAGACTTCAAGCTTCATCCTATAGTATCCCCTAAAAATCAGACCTGCTGTTGCCCAGTAATTTGGTGAAAATACGGTCAAATCAAACGGTGTCAGTGATTCGTGGTGAGCGGTGAGTGGGAGACTCGCCACTAATCACTAACCACTCACCACTTGTCCCGCGTTCTATGGGGAATGAGCGATGGCGGACTATACTGTAAGGCCATCAACACAACGCAGCGCGCACTGGCGTGCTGTAGCGGATCCAACATCTCAATGCAGGGACACAAATTATGAACCTCAAAACAGTAGCACTCATTTGCATGTGGGCAGTGGGCATGTTGACCGCCATGCAGGCGGCAGCGTGGGATGTACGCCTAAAGACGGTGGATAGCAACGGCGGCGTTGATCAAGTGTGGGTGCATAGCGCCCGTGAACAAAAACAGGTGGATGTATACATCGCCTGGTTTGACCGCGATGGCAACGAGGCAGGGTTTCAATCCTGGCTGTTAGAAGGCGGCTGGCACCCTGGCTTGACACCCGTGTTGCGCAATGCCGACATTCCCAAACTGGATGCGTTTTACCTGGCCGATGTGCCGCGCGCCTGTCCCAAAGAACACCGCTGCTTCCTCGCGCTGGTGGCCACGCCTGCGGGTGTGCCGCCATTAGAAATCGAGTCTTGGCGCGAAGCTGCGCTGTTGCCGCTCAGCCTGGCAGCAGGCCAGGATCGTTTGCCTGGCCAAAGCGTATTTTTTAATGCAGAGCAGGAAAGCTTATACCGCAACATAGATAGCACCGCTGTCACGGGTGTTGCAGAGGCGGAAAATGTGGCATTTGGACCGCCCGCCGCCCCAGCCGCTGCGGCACCCGAAAAAGCAGCGGACAGTGGCGCGCAGACCGAAAAACCCGATATTTTCCGCCGCGAAGGCAATACCTTGCTCTACGCCAACGGTCAGGCCGGCAAGTTGCAACTGATTGATATTGCTAACCCTGCCCAGCCACGCTTGCAAGCAGAAACCAAGCTGGTCGGCACGCCGCTGGAAATTTATAAGCTGGGTGAATTTTTTGTATTGCTGGCAAGCGATTATAGCAGTACACAGGGCACGCGCATGACCGTGTTTCGTTTGCAGGAAGGCCGCTTGATCACGGCCAGTGAAACCGTGCTGGATGGCCAATTCATGGAATCGCGTCGTCGCGATCAAACCATTTACAGCGTGGCGCAGCACTACAGCAACGGCAATACGGAATTGCAGATTCAAGCGCTGATGCTGGATGAACTGGGCCACGCGGTCACTTCTGGCCAGACCAAAATCCCTGGCTATGATGCCAAAGTAGCGATTTTTCCGGATCACCTGGTGATTGCCAACCGCAATCCGAATAAGTGGAATGCCAGCATGGTGCAAGTATTTGACCTCAGTCAAGCACAACAGCCATTGCAAGACGCGGGCATGGTGGAAGTGAATGGCTATATTCCCTCGGAATTTCATTTGGATGTGCAAAATCACCAACTTCGTTTGGTGTACGGCCCAGAAGACCGCAAAGCGGGCAGCACGCTGGCGGTATACGATGTCCCCATGCCTGGCGCGGGCAAAAAAATCACGCTGGTAGGCCAAGTGGCCAACATCGCCCCCGGCGAAGCGCTGTTTGCCACGCGCTTTGTGAAGGACTTGGCGTATGTGGTGACGTATCAACGCACAGACCCGCTGTGGGTGATTTCGCTGGCCAATCCTGCTAAGCCGGAAATTCTCGGCGAATTGATTGTGCCGGGCTGGTCGGAAAAATTATTTTTCCATGACAACAAATTATTCGCCGTGGGAATGCACGATCAACTTGAACCAGGCGAAACCGAAACCTGGGTGCGCCGCGTGGCAGTGAGTTTGTTCGACGTAACCACACCCACTGCGCCCACGCTGCTCGACCGTTTCGTGCCGCTGGCCAAGGACGTGCGCGGGAGCACTTCACCCGCATTGGAAGATGAGCGCGCGCTGTTGTTGGATTGGGAACAATCGTTCGCCGCACTGCCGTTAGAATCTTGGGAAACCGATGCGGGCAGTCATCTACAACTGGTTGATTTTAGCAAAGACCGCTTCAACGACGCTGGGCGCGTGGACATCGGCGTACCCGTATTGCGCAGCTTAGAACTCGACCCTGGTTTGCTCGGCGTGCTGGGCGATCAAAGCTATTTGAGCGTGCAATGGGGCAATGGCAAAGCCAGCGTGCTGGGTGAAGTCGAACTGGCCGCCAATTTGGCGTGGCTGCGCAAGGAAGGCAAGGTGTTGTGGGCAGCAGCCATGGGCAACCGAGGCTATCACCGCCTGTATGCCCTTGACCCGGAAACCTTGCAGCCGCTCGCGCCAACCGCCCGTTTGCCTAGGGGCTACAACGGCGTCGTACAAGACAACGGCGTAGCGGTGTTTTATGACCTAAATCCGCTGGCCATCCAAGTGGTGCAAAACAATGTGGTTCATTCCGCGCAAACCCTAGAACAAAACAACAGCAGCGACACGGTGTGGCATCACCGCACAGAGGTGTTTTTGACTGGCGATAAATTGTACCTTGCCGAACAAAACCCGCAGGACAAAGCGCAGCCGGACTTCGTGGATGCGCCGACGCTGGCGCAACGCTGGGGTTACACTGAAGCGCTGTGGACGGTACGCGTGTGGCGGTTGCAAGATGGCAAAGCTGTGGATGAAGTCCGTTATCCTGTGCCAGGCGAATTGGCGGCGGTGTTGCCGGATGGCCGCGTGGTGACGAAGGAATGGAACGAAAAGGGCAGTGCACGCTTGAACCTGCTGCGGCTCAATGCGGAAAAGGCGCAATTCGTCAATGCGTTCGAGCTGCCTTGCCATTATTACCAGGCCAGCGTGCAGTGGCTGGGAGAACAACTGTACGCCACTTGCCGTCCAGGCACCTACAGCCCATATTATTACTTCAAAAACAACCAGGAAAATGGCGGCACAACCACGCCCAACACCCGTTTATGGCGCATGGACACAGGCCGCTGGCTGGCAAAGGCCGCAGAATGGGAATTGGAAGGCAACCGCGAATTGGTGCAAGCAGAGGGCAATGTGATTTTGACCCGTGGCGGCTATTCTTGGGATGAGCCGCTATACGACGTTATGCCCATGGTTGGCGTAGCTAATAGCAAAATAATGGTGCCGGATTATTACCCCAGCACAAACAGTTGCGAAGTATTGCGCTTGGAACAAAAACCCGTAAGCCTGGGTAAAGTAGCCGACTGCCCGTATGCGGACTACGCCATCGCGCTGGCAGAACAGCGCGCCTGGCTGGCACAAGGCTTTGCAGGCATTCACCATACCGACTGGTAATCTCGTTTGTTGATCTCCACATCACGCCCGGCCCTGTGCCGGGCGTTTTTTTTGTGCGGGTTGCTGCTGCTTGCCGCCAACGCCGGAGCACAACCGCGCATTATTCAAGGCAAACCCGCTGAGATTGCTGAATTCCCCTGGATGGTGAATTTGAAGCTGGGCCAGGGCCTGCGCTGCGGCGGCACCTTGATTGCTGAACGCTGGGTGGCGACTGCGGCGCATTGTTTTGCTGATTATTCAGGGCGTTATATCGAGACAGAATTATTTACTACCACCCTGGCAGAATTGGGTGCCAGCGACCGAACCGACGGCAGCGCAACGGTTATCGCCGCGCAACGGGTCATTATTCACCCGGAGTATCATCCCGACTTCGTGCTAAATTCCACTGCCGACAATGCGGATATTGCCCTGGTGGAACTGGCATCGCCTGCGCCGTTCGCGCCGCTGGCGCTGGCGGCGGGCGAAATTCTGCCTAGCGCGACCGCCACGGTGCTGGGCTGGGGCGCTACCACAGTCACACGGGGCCGAGTAGGGCCGCATTCTTCCATACTCATGGCCACCCGCCAACAACTTGTTTCCCTAGAGGAGTGCCGCCACACTTATCCTACTGCACTGACGGAAAACATGTTGTGCGCCATTGGGTTCGCGCCAGATTACCTACACGCCGACGCTTGCACCGGCGACAGCGGCGGGCCGTTGGCGGTACAGTCAAACGACAACACCTACTTGCTGGCCGGCATCGTCAGTTTTGGCGGCCTGCCCGGCAAGCCGTGCGGCGATTTGGCGATTCCGGGCGTATACACCAAAATAACCAATTTTTTAGCATTCATTCATGAACATGCGCCCGAAACGCGCATCCAATTGTGGCAACCTGAGCTACAACGCGAATGCGCCGCGCAAGCGCGCGATCCAGACTGGGACGTAGCCTTGCCGTGTGCGCGGCTGGCCGGACAAGCCTATGCCACCCGCCTGCAATACCAACCCAACACCAATTTATGGCAATGGCCCGGCACCTGGCAATCCGCAGACTGCCTGGCGCAGAATCAGGCGTGCGCGTATCTCAGCGCCAATGGCAATTTGGTATTGCCGCAGGTCTGGCTATTGGGACACCCATTCCAAGCCGAACTCACACCGCAACCAAATGCGACTTGGCAATTGCAACAATGGATTCCGCTGGATTAGACAATCGCCTAAAACAACACCACAAAATTTACGCCCCAAATGAACCTTTCCCCACCAAAGATTTTAATAAAGCGATCAACCAGCAACTCCAAAACATCATCGACTGGTTTATGCCCTACTACAAGACCTGCCCCATCTGCCCCAACGGCACACCACACGCAGGCTATTTCGGCAGCAGCGACCCCGACATCACCAAAAATAGCATTTCCTACGCCCTCATCATGAATCTCCAAGCCATACTCCTCCTCACCCCCGTCCCGCCCAATGCCATGACCAGCACAGTAGACATGAACTGCGTTTATGGGCGAAAATGTCACCTACAGCACTGCTGCCTCGGGACAAATCCTGACTGGTGTAAAAATGCACTACGACCTGTCCCTATCGGCGGTAGCGGGGGGAGTGTTTCTTTTGATAGCAGTACACAGAAATGGACATGGACGGGGAGTTGTAGTTGTAATACTGGAATATACGATAGAATCACAAAATTACCGATTTACACAACAAGAAATACAGTCTATACTATCAACATCACTCCCAGAAATCCTTTTCCAGTAGCAAATCAACTTAGTACGGAGACCTGCTGCAAAGCAACTTTTAACATAGTACAAAATGGCTGTGGGAGATGTAGCGCAAAACCAGGAACCACAACACCAACACCACCGACAGGATTTAGCCTAACGACTAAGAGTCCAGTATCCATGGGGCTAATTGGCAATATTAACGAGCCTGATCACTTGTAATCTGAATCAAGATTTACAAGATTAAAAGGATTAAGAGTAAAAAATCATGGAAATCCTAAAATCCTGGGTATCCTAATTCAGACTACTTCCCTCATCCTGCTTCAGATTTGATAAATAACATCTTGAAAGCCATTACCAAGAACTCGATGTACTTTCATTGCACACCCATTGTAGGTTATTTCGTCAAGTTGCATCATGTTAGAATCAGGATTTATGAGATTAAAAGATTAGCAGGATTCAAAATAAAAATCTAAAAAATCCTCAAATCCTGAGCATCCTGATTCAGACACTTTAACCTTAGTTTAATACAGAAATCTAGAAATTAAGAAAATTTTATTTGAATTGTCAATATATTTCTGTCTATAATCTGGATTTGTAAAACCGTCAAGTTTAACATAGTCAAAGGAAAAATGCCATGTCTCCTATTACAGTTCATAAAGCACTTAGTTATGTAGCAAAGCACCCATTAGAAGTTGCAAAATTTGTAGGAGGGGCAATAGCAGCAGTACATGCACCAGCTCTTCACGCTAAAATACCTAATCCTATAGCTGGGAAAACTTATGTAGTAGGAGAAAAGATTGCACTTGATGATTTTGGACAGATTCATGATGCAATATCGACTGCCCACCAACTAGCCGTAAGATATTTACAGACAAAAGAACCAGGTAAAAATTGTACTTTGCCAACTGGAGAAATTAAAGGTTCAAAGGATATTACTGAACAAGATATTGCAAAATTATGGGTAACCAATGGAATGATTAAATGTGGTACTGGTCATGCTGTACAAATGACAGATACTTTTTTTGGTTTTGAACCTATAACTGATGACATTAAAATGAAGTCATTAACGCCATCAGGTGAAAATGATACTTCTGGTGAGGGTGTATTTATGGAGAGGCATTTTGTCCAAACTGGTAATACATCGAATCCAGACAATGTAGTCATCTCCGCACAGCCAATCACAACCCACGCAGAGAGTCTAGGTCAATCAGGATATTATGCACTGGTAGAGAATAGAGGAAATCCTGATAGTACAACAGGAACAACAACAGGAACAGGAACAGGAACAACAACAACAGGAACAACGACAGGAACAGGAACAGACACAGCAACAACAACAGGAACAGGAACAAGTACAGAACCACCAGCAGCAGTAACACCACCAACAACAACACAACCACCAACAACAGTAACACCAGCAGAACCACCAGCACCAGTAACACCACCAGCAGAACCAGTAACACCAGCAGAACCACCAGCACCACCAACACCACCAGCAAACACAGGAACACCAACTGTTGTGCTTCCTGGTTTACCACCAATAACACAAATACCAGTACCACCAGCAGAACCAGTAACACCGCCAGCAAACACAGGAACAAACACATCAACACCACCAACACATTTAGGTGATCTAGATTTAGCAGGAGAAGCAAAGTTAAAAAACGAGTTAGCCGCTGCAAAAACCGAGGCTGCTAAACTAGCCGGGCTGTCTGCACAATTAACCGCTGCTAATAACGCACTAACCGCTGCGGATAAAAAAGCTGCTGATGCCAATACCCTAGCCACCCAACGCTTACAACAACTAAGCAGCGTTGAACAGCAAGCCAAAGATTATCAAGCGCAACTGGCAAAGGTACAAGCACAAATAGCACAAACCCCAACAAGTACAGCGCCACAACTCCCCGCAGGGTTAACGCTAAACAAAATACCGTTCCAAGGTGGCGAAGTGGCTTGTCTATCTACCGGAGCA
>DYPE01000096.1:0-1759 GCA_020720085.1 Dichelobacter nodosus
TTGTTCCCAAATAAGCCAAAAGGCTGATTTCATCGTTCATAACCTATTGTTTTTGCTGATGTGGGTTTTATTTGGGAACAACTCTAATATATTGAATTTTTAAGAAATTAAACTTAATCTATTCCGCCCTTTCCGTGCTTGAGCGAGCACGCCTGCGTTCGTTCATTTTTTAGCGCGCGCATTGCTGATATGATGTACAATTTTTTCCAAAAAATGCGCGTGTGTTGCGCAACCTACGCCGGATGCGGGGTTGCTGCCTGCCATTGCTATTTTCGCTGAATAAGGAGGGCTTCATGTTTACCAATGCCATGCCACTTGCTGATTTTGATCCAGAATTGTGGGGCGCGCTGCAAGACGAGGCGCGCCGCCAGGAAGAGCATATCGAATTGATTGCTTCGGAAAATTACACCAGTCCGCGCGTGATGCACGCGCAAGGCTCGGTATTGACTAATAAATATGCCGAAGGCTATCCCGGCAAGCGCTATTATGGCGGTTGCGAGCATGTGGATGTGGCGGAGCAATTGGCCATAGATCGCGCTAAGGCGCTGTTTGGCGCGGATTACGCCAATGTGCAGCCGCATTCCGGCTCGCAGGCCAATGCTGCTGTGTATTTGGCGTTGCTTAATCCCGGTGATACCGTGTTAGGCATGAGTTTGGCGCATGGCGGGCATTTGACCCATGGCGCAAAAGTGAATTTTTCTGGCAAATTGTTTAATGCCGTGCAATATGGCCTGAACCCAGCCACGGGTGAGATAGATTATGATCAAATGGCCGATCTGGCGCGCGATCACCAGCCTAAAATGCTGATTGGCGGCTTCAGCGCCTATTCGCGCGTGGTGGATTGGCAGCGGATGCGCGCCATTGCCGATGAAGTGGGCGCGTATTTGATGGTGGACATGGCGCATGTGGCCGGACTGGTGGCTGCTGGACTGTATCCCAATCCGGTGCCCATTGCCGACGTGGTGACCTCTACCACGCATAAAACCCTGCGCGGCCCGCGCGGCGGGTTGATTTTGGCCAAAGCCAATGCGGAGTTAGAGAAAAAATTCAACTCGCTGGTATTCCCCGGCACGCAGGGCGGGCCGTTGATGCATGTGATTGCTGCCAAAGCTGTGGCGTTCAAGGAAGCCATGCAGGACGATTTCAAAACTTATCAAGCGCAAGTGATTCAAAACGCGCGCGCCATGGCTGCCGCCATGCAAGCGCGCGGCTATGCCATTGTTTCTGGCGGCACGGACAATCATCTGTTTTTGGTGGATTTTATTGCTAAGGGCATCACAGGCAAAGCCGCAGACGCAGCGTTGGGCAATGCCAATATCACGGTTAATAAAAACGCCGTGCCCAATGATCCGCAATCGCCATTCGTCACCAGCGGCATCCGCATTGGCACGCCCGCTGTGACCACGCGCGGCCTGGGCGAAGCCGAATGCCGCGAATTGGCGGGCTGGATGTGCGACATTCTCGACAATGTGGAAGATTTGGCCGCGCAACAAGCCGTGAAGGCCAAGGTGCTGGCGCTGTGCGCGCGCTTCCCGGTGTACCCGGAACAACGCCCGTGTTCCGGGCACGGGCGTAACGGCGCGTGACGATACGATCGCCGCACGCGGGCGGGGAAACCAATATTGATTACGCCGCCAAAAGCGTCGGCACCGCTCGCCGCACGCGGGCGGGGATAAATACACTTGTCTGTGTTTTATTACAACTTGCGCTCCGCTCGCCGCACGCGGGCGGGGATAAACCACCGCCCCTACTGACATGA
>DYPE01000096.1:1859-3292 GCA_020720085.1 Dichelobacter nodosus
GCGGATTGTTATGTCACCTTAGAACCCTGTTGCCATTATGGCCGCACGCCGCCGTGCGCAGATGCGTTGATTCAGGCGGGTGTGCGGCGGGTGATTGTTGCCATGGCAGACCCTAATCCGCACGTGAGCGGGCGCGGCCTAGCAAAATTGCGCCACGCGGGCATCATCGTGGAAACGGGCTTGCAGCAGACGCAGGCGGAACAATTGAATCCTGGCTTTATCCAACGGATGCGCGGCCAACGACCGTGGGTGCGCGCCAAATTGGCCATGAGCCTGGATGGGCGCACGGCCATGGCGTCTGGCGAAAGCCAGTGGATTACCGGTGCTGCGGCGCGGCGCGATGGTCACGGCCTGCGCGCGCGCGCCTCGGCTGTGCTCACGGGCGCGGGTACCGTGCTGGCCGACAATCCCAGCATGAACGTGCGCGCTGAACATTTGCCACAGCCTTATCCTGAAGCCATGGCCGACATCCGCCAGCCTGCGCGCATTGTGGTGGATGGCGGGTTGCGCACGTCAGCGGATGCGGCTTGGTTGCGCGCGCCGGGCCGCACATGGGTGGTGTGTGCGGTGGACGCGCCTGCTCAACGCGCGGCGTTGGAACAAGCCGGAGCCACGGTGTGGCATATACCCGCCAGCCGCGAGGGCCAGTACACCCGTGCCCGGAACACGGGCGTTGTTCCGGGTTACGCCCGTGCCCGGAACACGGGCGTTGCTCCGGGTGTGGATTTGGCCGCACTGCTTGTCCGCCTGGCACAACAATGCGAGGTGAATGAAGTTCACCTGGAAGCGGGCGCGGGATTGAGCGGCGCGATGTTGCAAGCGGGATTGATCGATGAATTGGTGATTTACACCGCGCCGATTCTCCTCGGTCACCATGCCAAAGGCTTGTTTGACTTGCCTGGCCTGGATTGCTTGGCGCAAAAAATTGCGCTGGAAATTCAAGATGTCCGCGCAATCGGTCAAGATTGGCGCATCACAGCGCATGTAAAGCGTCTATAAATCACGGCCACCAGTAGCGTGCCAGCCATAGACCGCTGGCTGTGGCAAGCAGGCACAGCAAAACGCTGAGCACAATATTGACAATGGCTTTCAGGGTTTCGCCCGCCAGTAACAGGCTTACGGTTTCCCAGGAAAAAGTGGAAAACGTAGTGAACCCGCCCAGCACACCGATGAGAAGGCCCGCACGCCATTCTGGCGATACGCCGCGTTCTAGCAAGCCATGCGTCAACAGTCCAATCAAAAAACAGCCCAGCACATTTACCACCAGCGTGCCGAGCGGAAACGCACGGCCCAGCCAGGCGTATAGTGCGGTTGCCAGCCAAAAGCGCAATATTGAACCAAGCGCGCCGCCGCCTGCAACGGCTAAGGTTTGCCACCACAGTGTGGTCATTGAACGCCTCGCTTGTTGGCCGTGGGAGCAGCATCCGCAAGAG
>DYPE01000096.1:3392-12354 GCA_020720085.1 Dichelobacter nodosus
CGGACTACGTCCGTGTTCCGGACTACGTCCGTGTTCCGGACTTGGTTTGTATTGGAAACAAAGAATTATGGACTCTACCGGCGCACACAGGTGCAGACGCGGGTGGGCGTGGATGGCTTGTTCTGCGTAACGCGCTAAGGCAAATAGATGTTCGACCCGTTGCGCAAATCCTTGGTCGCCATAATGTTTCCATAGCAGCCATAGCCGTAACGCATCGGCGCGCCGTCCGCATTGTAACGAGGTCTGCCCCAAATCATGACATGAATCTTGGTCTGGTTCATGGTACAAATATTCGGTGCCAGATACCGCGCATACATGGCGTAGCACCGCTGAATCCCGGCACAGAAATACCGATGCGGTCAGTCCTGCCCCCATGATTTTATGCGCATCCCATGACAACGAGTGAGCGTGTTCGCTGCCGCGTAGCAGTGCTTTATGCTCTGCGCTAAACAGTACCGCGCCGCCCAGTGCTGCGTCTATGTGCAGCCATAGGCCATGCGTGCGGGCAATGGCTGCCAGTGGCGGGATGGGGTCAAATGCGCCCAGCACGGTGGTGCCTGCTGTGGCGGCAAGGAAAAATGGCTGGCGGCCTTGGCGTTGTTGTTCGGCAATGGCTGCTTCCAATGCTTGGGGCAACATCCGTCCGCGCGCGTCGCTTGCCACCCGTACCAGCGCGCGTCGCCCCAGCCCTAGCGTGTCTACTGCGCGTTCAAACGAGTAGTGCGCTTGATCTGACACAAATGCGGCCAACCCGTTGGGCAGGCCGTCTTCCTTGGTGTGTGGAAATTTCCAGTTGCGTGCGCACAGCATGGCCAGGTAATTGGCATTGGTGCCGCCCGTGGCGAACGTGCCCTGGCCGTTGTGAAATCCGGCTAACGCCAACATGCGCCGGAGTACGGTTTCTTCCAACACCGTAGCCACGGGCGCGGCTTCGTACGTATAAAGCGAGGTGTTGAGTAGGCCAGTGAGCATTTCGCCCAGCCAGGTGTAGGGCGAGAAGCCGGAAAACAGTTGGTTCATGAAGTGGGGATGGCCGGTGCGCACACTGTAACGCAGTATCGCGCGCACAGCGGTGAGCAACTGCGCATCGTCCGCGCCCGTGGCGGACAATTCTGCATCCAGGCGGGCGGCCAGTTCGCTGTGAGGCAGGTATTCAACCACGGCTTGCGCGGCATCGCGGCTGCATTCTGCCCATTCTAACAACAGTGGCAGGGCAGCGCGGAGAATCGCCAGATCGTCGCTATCTGTCATCATAACTAGCGCTAGGGCTTGACCGTCGCATCCTGGCTCGCACCAGCGGCCATGATGTTCAGCAGGCCGTCTTGAATTTCCAACGCCTTATTTTTTAACGCAGGTTCCCAGCCGTGCCCGCCGTGAATGAGTAAGTTCAAGTTCATGGTAATTAATTGTAAACGCTGGTTGGCGTCCTCGTACAGCGCGATGCGGCAGGGCATATGCACCAAAAAATTAGGATTATGGGAGAGTGTTGCGTAGGAAGTTAAGGGATCACAAAATTCGAGCACACGGGCATAGCGCGTTTTTTCGCCAGTGATGCGAGCCACTTCTTGGTGCAATTGATAGTCTGCAATAAAACGGATGTCCAATTCTGCGGCCTTGGCTTTCATCGCGTCCACCGCTTGTTCCGGCGTAACGCCAGCGGACACTGCCAGCCCTACCACTAAGGCGCTGGCTGCGTCTTCGCGCATCAGTTTGGCATTAAACTCTGCTGCGGCATTGATAAATTCCCGGTCAAACGGTTGTAAGGCAAAGCGGCCTTGCACATAAAAAAATACCAATACCAATATAGTCAACAGGCCGATGACCGCCATTACGCTATAGGTCCACAACCAGGCCACATGGCTGACGTATACCAGTTGGTTGCGCGTGAATTTGCGTTTGCGTAACGTGTATAGCCATTCGGACAAGGGAATGGACATGGCGGCTCCTCTGATTCTAAGGAGTCCAATCCTCGGATTGGACGTATAATTTTTACTTCCAAGCCGAGGCTTGGACTCCTTGCCGCGCCCACAACAGCATTGCGCCCAGGCAGCAGGCTAAGACCAACGGCCACAGATGTAAATCTTGCACTGGGCGGAAGGTTTGGCTTTCCACGACCACGGGTTCTAACTGATCCAGCAGGTGGTAAATTTTTTCCAGCGACTCGCGGTCGCGGGCACGGAAATATTTACCGCCTGTGCGTTCGGCAATGGCGGTTAAGGTTTTTTCATCCAAATCCGCCGAAGGATTGACGCGGCGCGCGCCAAAAAAATCGCGCACCACCATTTCATCCGCGCCTACGCCGATGGTGTATATTTTTACCCCAGCAGCCGCCGCCAATTCCGCTGCTTTGCGCGGTTCCATGACTCCGGCGGTATTTGCGCCATCGGTCAGCAAAATCAGCACGCGGTTTTGTTCAGGGCGCTCGCGCAACCGCTTGACGCCTAGACCAATGGCATCGCCAATGGCCGTGGCCCGGCCAGCCAGGCCAATCACTGCTTCTTGCAAGAAGGTGCGCACGGTTTGGCGATCCATGGTCAGCGGCGCTTGCAGGTAGGCCTGCTGACCAAACAACACCAAACCCAAGCGGTCGCCCTGGCGGCGCGCAATAAATTCGCCCGCAACTTGTTGTACCACTGCCAGCCGGTTGGCGGCTTCGCCGTGGAGTTTCATATCCTCGGTGCTCATGCTTTCCGACAAATCCACTGCCAGCAGCAAATCGCGTCCGCTGACCGGCAGTTCCACTGCTTCGCCCAGCCATTGCGGGCGGGCAGCGGCCAATACCAACAGCGCATAGGCTAAACCGGCCACCAGCCAGTGCCAGCGTGGCGCGCACGGAGCCTTGCGCGTATCGGTGTCCACGGCGTCAAAATGGTGGTAAAACGGCACGCGCAACGCTGCGTTCAAGGTTGGCGCGGGCGGCACAATACGCCAGACCAACCAGGGCAATGGCAAAGCCAGCAACATCCAAGGCCAGGCCAATTGCATCATGGCCGCACCTCGGCTTGCCGTTCCACCCGGCGCAGCCAGGTTTCTGCCAGCCGTAGCAAATCACTGGCCTTGGCTTGGGCGTGCGCGATGTCCAGCGCAGCGGGCGGCTGGTATGGCCATTCGGCCAACGCACGGCCCGCGCCGCGCGTAAATTCACCGGTACATCCGGTTGCGTCTAAAAATTTTAGCCACTCGTCGCCACATTGGCCAATGGCTGGCTGGCCAGGCGCAATCACGCGCGCCACCCGCCGTAACAATTGCGCCAGGTCTTGCGCAATGCGTTGCGGGGCTTCACCTTGCGCCAGACGTTTGCGCAGTTGCTGACACTCCTGTAACGCTGCGCGCCGGAAAGCTTGTTGTTGATGACGGCGGTAGCCGCGTATGGCCAGGATTGCAATGAGCAACACCAGCAATGCAGCAGTTATCCACCAGCCGGGCGCGGGCGGCCACCAGGCTACTGGCGCGGGTAGGTGAATGTCGCGCAATTGTTCGAGCGCGGTAGAAGAGGGTGTCATGAAATTTCTGGCTTTGGCTCCCGCGCCAGCAAGCGGCGCACAGCTTCCACCGGCGATGCTTGCTCATATACCACGCGGTATACTTCCTGCGAAATGGGCATTTCTATGCCATGCTGTTGCGCCAAGGCAACGATTTGAGCGGCTGCGTGATAGCCTTCCACCACCTGGCCGATGGACGCCAGCGCGGCTTCTACTGCCATGCCAGCGCCCAACGCTTGGCCAAAACGGCGGTTGCGCGATTGATCGTCGGTGCAGGTTAAGGTTAAATCGCCTAACCCAGCCAAGCCCATAAAGGTTTCTGGCTTGCCGCCCAATGCCACCCCCAAGCGCATGATTTCGTGTAGACCGCGCGTAACCAGCGCTGCGCGGGTGTTGGCACCGAATCCCAGGCCGTCGGCAATACCGGTGGCAATGGCAATCACATTTTTGGCGGCAGCGCCAATTTGCACACCCACCCAATCGGTGCCTGGATAGACGCGCAATGTCTCATTGCGCAGCCAACCGGCCACGGTTTCGGCAAAGGCTAGATCGGGCGCGGAAACCGTGAGCGCGGCTGGCAGCCCAATAGCCACTTCGCGCGCGAACGTTGGCCCGGAAATCACGGCCAGCGGGTGCTGTTCGCCTAATTCTTGGTGCGCGACTTGGTGCAACAGCAGATGGGAATGTTGTTCCAACCCTTTGCTGCCCCAACTCACGCCCACGCCTTCCTCCAGGCAAGTGCGCAAGCGCGCCAGCAAGGGGCGGAATCCGGTGGTGGGAATCACGATAAGCACATGATCGCAAGCCGCTACCGCTGTTTCCAATTGCGGCGTAACCGTTAAGCCAGCGGGAAAGACAACGGTGGGTAAATAGTGGCGGTTTTCGCGCTCTGTCGCCAGGGTAGCGCAGTGTTGTGGATTGCGATCCCACAACCGCACAACATGGCCATTGCGCGCCAAAACCACTGCCAGCGCAGTACCCCAGGAACCCGCGCCAGCCACCGTGATGCGGATCGGTGTCACTATGCGCCGTTGCCAGCCTGTGCTTCGGGCGCGCTGCCCGCTGCTTCTTGATCTTCAGCTTTTTTCTGCTGCGATTGCTGCACGCGCCGCATGAATAAGTCGTCGAAGTTCACCGGTTCTAGCAACAATTGCGGGAATCCGCCACGCGCCACCAAATCAGACACGGTTTCCCGCACATACGGAAACAGAATATTGGCGCAATAGCTAAACAGCATGTATTGCAATTGGTTTTCTGGGAATTGGGTCAACATGAAAATGCCCGCCTGGTGCGCTTCGGCCAAAAACGCGGTTTTGCCGTCCACCGTGACGGTAACCGTGACGTTCACCACCACTTCATAATGGTTATTGCCCAAATTGAACACATTCACGCCCACGTCATGGCTGGTTTTGGGCGGGGTTTGCAGTTGCTCGGTAAAAATTCTGGGTGAATTGGGCGCTTCAAAAGACAGGTCTTTGATGTAAATTTTATGCAGTACCAATTGCCCGCCACTGGGCTGCTCTTGCTGCGTGTTTTGTGGCGGATTCTGTGGGCTGGTTTGTTCGGTCACGATGATGCCTCTAGGGAAAATGAACAGGTTGAGATTGAAACGCTATAGCCGGGCAGGTTAGCTCCGACGTTTTTTGCCAGTAACCACTGGCAGGCCAGCATTTTGCCAGGCAAGAATGCCGCCAGTGAGGTTGTGCAATTTAGTAAAACCATTGCTTTTGAGTGTAGCGCACGCCGAGGCAGAACGGTGCCCGGAATTGCACATTACGATAATGGGTTTGTCACGGTATTTTTCTAGGCGGGCCAGATGATCACGCACACTGCCCAGTGGAATGTGAATGGAATTCAGCACACTGCCCGTATCGTATTCGCTAAGCTCACGTACATCAACAAGCACTGCATCTTCGTGGTTGATAAGTTGCACCGCTGCTGAAGGACTGACTTGCCCATAGCCTTGCAACGAGGGCGCGAACAGGTTCCAGGCCAATAACGCTGCCACGCCCGCAAATGCCCCAACCAGCAGGGCGTGGTTGCCAATGAACTCGATAATCTGCGCCATACTGCCTATTTCCGCCCTACTTCCGCCTTAACATTGGCGCAACAACTGGATACGCCCATTTGTTTAAGGATTAATGCAGCCGGGCAAAAATTGGTGAATCCGCTTTGAAATAGGTTAAAGCCGACAAAGGCCGCAAGAAACAGCCAATATTCATGCTGAAACAGCGGATTGCTGCCTTCCATCCGTGCGCCTAGGGCCAGGCTTATCAAAATAAACGAACCCGCCATGATAGGGATGATACGTTCTACGTTCATGCTATGTTTCCTCTGTTGAAATAAAACGGTCGATTATACACAAAAAGAGCAGAATACTTCGCGCATCATGCTGATTAGGCGCAAAGTACGGGCATCTCCCACGCGGTAAAACACCCGGTTAGCATCCTTGCGTGACGCGAGAATGGCTTTGTCGCGCAAAATCCCCAGGTGCTGAGAAATATTGCTTTGTGTGGTGCCTACCCGCTCTACGATGTCCTGCACAGTCAGTTCCTGTTCTCCCAATACGCATAAAATTTTTAGCCGCAACGGATGCGACATCGCTTTCATGGAACGGGAAGCACGCTCAATATCCTCATCCTGAGTCATTAGCGAGACTATGTTGATATTTTCCATTGTAAAAATTTCCTTACGCCAACCGCCAGCAGGCTGCCATGCCCGCCAGCAGGCTAACACCCGCAGGCTTACACGCCAGTATGTGCGCAAAGCCATGCGCATTACTATTTTAGTATATTTTAATATACGAAAGAACTCTGCCCAAGCTCTATTGTAATCTATGCGCAACGATTGATGCGTTTCCAAAAATAATGGCTTCAGTAATTATTACTGGTAATTGACGCGCGCTGTGCCAGGTTTTAACCCACCGCGCTATTGTGCGTGTCCCAACCACGAGTGCTGAACATCGGCACCATTACAACACAATCTCCACCACAGTGCCGAGTGGAGTTTGTTCATACAAATCAATCACATCTAGGTTGCGCATACGAATGCAGCCATGCGAGGCGGGCTGGCCTATGCGCATTTCTTCGTGCGTGCCGTGGATATAAATATAGCGGTCAAAAGAATCCACATTGGGGCCAGCGTTTACGCCTTCCTCCACGCCTCTAAGCCACAAAATCCGCGAAGTGACAAAATCTTCTGGCGCAGGTTGATCAATCGCGGCCAACTCGCCCGTGTTGCGCCGCGCTTTGAAAATGGTATTTATTGGCGCGTTATCGCCGATTTTGCGTTCCACGCGGTGGCGGCCTAATGGCGTTTTATTGCTGCCCGCCTGGTTGCCCACACCGTATTTGGACGTGGACACTGGATATATTTTAACGTCTTGGCCATCTTGAAAAAAATACAGTTTTTGCTCCGACACTGCCACTTTGATGAATACTTGAGGCGGTGTGGGCACGGGCGGCGCTTCCACGGGTGCAGCACTGGGCGCAGGTTCGCTCGGCAGCGGCACCGTTTCGACTGGCGCGCTGGGCATGTCCGCGCCAGGCAGTGCGTATACCGGGGCAGGGGCTGCGCCTAACAGCATGAATAACGTGGGCATGAGTAGGGGCAGCACAACTAGCGGCCCTCGTCCAACTCTTTATGAAAGTCCTTAAATACCTCAATCCCCTCGCGCATGGTTTCACTCATGTTATTCAAGGTCTGCCATTTTAACAAACTGGCAGGATTGGGGATTTTCGCGTTCAGCGGCGTGGCAGATTGCAAAGCAGGAATTTTTTCTATCCGCGCGCTCAACTGCACGAATTGGCGGGAAAATCCGGTACTGCCTTGGGTCGCGGGCGGTAAATATTGCGAGGCCAATTGTTGCAACTCTGCTTGTTTGCCGTTTTGATAATATTCTGCCAGATGGCTAAGCAACTGATGCCAATCGTTGAATAATTTTTGACCTTTACCGGTTACCTGCTCATAACGCTGTAAAAGTTGCGCATCGGCTTCGGCCACTTGCAGTTGCTCGCGGCCTTGCGCTGCCAACTGTTGCACCCGTTGCAGGCGCGTGCGCAGAGCAAGTGCCTGCGGAATTAGCTCCTGTTCCAACCGCCGTGCAGCCTCGCCATCGGGCAGATTTTGATCCAACCAGCCTGCCACGGTCTCCATAAAGCGGCGTAAACTCTCGCGCACATGGCGGGCGCTGGCGGTTAATTCGCGCGCCAATTCTTCAGGACTCACCGGCGCGGCCCACAGCGCTTCCGCCGCGTTGGCTGGCGGTGGCAACTCTGGCAGAGGAAGTGGCGGTGCGGCAGGACGCAAGGCAAAAGCTCGCCCGCCAGTTTCGTAGTGGATAATTTCGCCTTCCCGATGCAATACAAAGGGATAGCCATTGCCCTGCTGGTAAAACCAGCCATGCAGGCGCCCGCCTTGTATGCTGGCATCCAATGGATACGCCTGGCCTTGGTATTTCACTTCACCCACGTAATAGCCGTTGCGATACTGAAGTACCAGATGCACTTCTGAATTGGCAAACACGCCCTGAAACGCATCTAACTCGCCCGTAGCGAGCGCTGTAGTCGGCGGCCCTGCCAGCGGATTGTCCCTATCCGGGCGAGATTCGTCCATTGCCACTGCCAGACTACTCATCAACAGCCACACTACGCCCCACCATTGCATATAGAGTTCCTCCCGTGAAAATTCTGCAATGGTCATCTTACCCCAACAGCGCGCTGCACTGCCACCCGCGCGCCGACGTGCCGGGACAATCGCCTAACGAATTGGGTCGGAGGCAAAGTCACCTCTGCCGTCCTCCCACACCACCGGACATACTTAACGTATCCGGCGGTTTCCTTGAAAGTTTTAACGTGTCACTCTGACACGCCAAGTTTTGTCGCTCGTTCAACGCCGCCGATGCTTGGTCTTCATCCCGCTTGCCCCGACAAGATACGCTTGCCGTTTCATCTTGGTATGTGCTGGTTTTATCCGGCATTTCTAGTCCACCACATCTTGCGAGTCTCCCGTGACTCCCTTGCTTTCAAAGCGATGTGCTGAGCTTGTCGAAGCAATTCAACCCTTCATGCTTGCGCACTACTATGGCTTCTGCTGACTTCTCAAGCGTCATCCCGTCGCGTTGCCGCATCGGTAGCCATTTCTGGCAACGCCTGAGACCTCCCAGGGTAAGACATACCTCCTTCCCTCAGTCAGCGCCCAATCTACACTTCGACAATGCTTCGACAAGCTCAGCACAAGCCTCAGTGCACCGCTCCCGCCGCTTACGTGTGACTATCGGGCATCTCCGTCCCTAGCCGGATTACCCAGCGGCGATAGCCTTACCCTTCGACAGGCTCAGGGCAAGTATCGGGTTTCTGTGCGTCGCGTCTGAAGTGTCGTCATCGGCTTCCTTCAGACTTGTGCTGAGCTTGTCGAAGCATTCCACCTCGCGGTGGACACCCGTGACGGACAGTTCCGATCACTTCGGTCTGTGGGGGACT
>DYPE01000097.1 GCA_020720085.1 Dichelobacter nodosus
CGTGCACCAACTGCTGATAACGCGCCTGCCAAGCGGGATAGCGGTGCAGCACCCGCTGCACCGCCAGTAACGGCTGCGTTGCCGCTTGCGGGTCGCTGCCCAGCACGGTCAGCCACAAATACAGCTCTCGATTGAGCGCGACGCTGGGCAACACGGCTAAACTGGGCGGCAAATTCAGACTATCAGTTTCGCGCCAAGCAGGGTATATTTTACCCGCGCTGTCGGCAATCTGTTGCAGCCAGTTGCGCTGTCCTTGAAACTTCAGCGCGTGGCTGGGGCGAATTTCCAGACCCGCGTCGCTACTCAGACTGCGCAGCAACAGGTTGAGCGTTTTGCGTACCTGGTCGAGTTCCACGACGGCGTGCGGATATTCCCGACTGGCGCGGCGCGTGATGAAATGATGCCACTGTTTACCCACCCACTCTTCCATAGAAATCCTTAAAAAATCGAATGAAATTAGACAACTACACGATAACGCTGTTACGTCGCTCGCCGTTGTTTCGCGCTTTGGACGCGGCGCAGTTCGATGCGCTCATGAACACCGCCAATCTCTACCCACTCGCTGAAGGTGAATTTTTATTTCGCCAAGATCAGCCGCTTAAAGAAGTGTTTATCAACGTGCGCGGCTATTTGAAACTGTTTCGCCTAACCCCCAATGGCGACGAAAAAGTGGTGGACATCATCAGTCCTGGACAAAGTTTTGCCGAAGCCGTGTTGTTCATGGGCGGACGGCAATATCCAGTTCACGCCGTCGCCCTCAAACCCAGCGTCGTGGTAGGGATTAACGCTGCCCAATACGAGCAGCAACTGCGTTCTTCGGTGGATTTATGCTTTAATATGATGGGCTTAATGAGTCAGCGAATGCACTGGCTGCTCAACGAAGTGGATCGCCTCACCCTGCACAACGCCACTTTTCGGCTTGCCAGTTGGCTGCTGGAAGTGCGCGAGACGGAATGTCGCTGCGTAACATTGGACGTGCCAAAATATGTGCTGGCTTCGCGCCTGTCCATCAAACCCGAAACTTTTTCGCGGATTCTCAAACGCTTAAGCGAGCAAGGCTTGTTGAAGGTCAGCGACAATGCGATTGAATTGCTTGATGTTGCGGCGCTGGAAGCATTGGTTAATATTGAACTCTAGCCAAAGTGCCAATGTCTAGGCAAAAAAACTCCGCACCACTTCCATCAACGCCTCAACGGTTTCCGCATCGTCCGTCAATGGCTCAATCAACGCCGCACGGCAAGCATCCAGCGGCGCGAAACCATCGGCAATCAAAGTCGCGGTATACACCAGCAAACGGGTCGAGGCGGATTCTTCCAAATCATGCTCTTTCAACACCCGCAACGCATTCGCCAATTTCACCAAGGTACTTGCCAACGCCGCATCAATCGCAGTTTCCTGTTGCACAATGCGCGTTTCCAATTCTGGCGGCGGATAATCAAAACGCAAGGCGACAAAACGCTGGCGGGTGGAAGGCTTCATGCCTTTGAGCAAATTTTGATAGCCCGGATTATACGACACCACCAGCATGAACTCTGGCGGCGCGTGTAACGTCTCGCCAGTGCGTTCAATCGGCAAAATGCGGCGATTATCCGACAAAGGATGCAAAATCACCGTCGTATCCTTACGCGCTTCCACCACCTCATCCAAATAACAAATCGCCCCCTCACGCACCGCACGGGTCAGCGGACCATCATTCCAATAGGTCGTGCCTTCGCCAATCAAATGCCGCCCGACCAAATCCGCCGCGCTCAAATCATCGTGACAGGCAACCGTGTGCAGCGGTCTGCCCAGCCGTGCCGCCATGTGTTCGACAAAGCGCGTCTTGCCGCAACCCGTCGGGCCCTTGAGCAACACCGGCAACTGCCGCCGATAAGCATGTTCAAACAACTCTATTTCTTGTCCTTGGGCTTGGTAAAACGGCATCAGAATTTTCCTTAAAAGTAGGGAACTATTGTCGCCACAAAATGACCTTAAACAAATTACCGTCTCGATCATCGAAAAAATCAATAGACGGATACGCAGCTAAGGCGCGTAAAATTCCCGAACCATAACCCCGGTAAGGCAGAATTTGATTGGCAAATGAAGCTAACACCGGGTTTCTAGTATTAGAATTACCTGCTTTGATATTAGCAATGGTTAAATTGTTCGGTAAATGACCAGGGCTGATAATTTCTACCCGATCAGCCAACACAAAAACCCGAACTGGCGCAGAAACAAAATAATCTCGATGAATTAAAGCATTTGCCAGTAATTCTTCTAAAGCAATGCGGGGAATTTCAAGCATACCTAAACTATTCACCGATTGTTCAGCTTGTATGTGTTTTAGATTCGCTTGAAGAAAACTCAGGGTTTGCTGGAAAATATCTGCCAGTTTACCTTGAATATCACGGCTGTCTTGATACTGTTCTACTGCAATCGTGTTTCCCGCAAAACAACCGGCTTTAACAATGAAAGCGGGTAAACGGGCTGAAGGATAACGCGCAAATAATACAGCCGCCGTCATATTTAATACGCCGTTTTTACCCAAGTTCATATTGTCTATCAATTGTTCTAACGGCAGCGATTGTTCTTCTAAAGAGACGGCATAACGACGTTGAAAAAATGCACGAAAATACTCCATGTCTAAATCTGCAATAGTCAAACCCGTCAGCGATCAGCAATTCCCGCTGGGAGCGGTCGTAATGCCACTGACTATGCCATTCAGGTTAAATACGCCGTAAAATAGTCAAGTTACAACCCTGATTTTACAAAAGCTGATAACCCAGCGGGAATTGCTGGCCTTCTACACCGCATAAAGTTTACAGGTTGGGCGCATTTTTTTCCAATACCGCCATAATCTCTTGGGGCGTTACGTTAAGCATCGCAGCAATGTTTTCTATCTTCATCCCCTGTGCTGACAACGCCTGTACCCATTTGCGGCGTTCTTCTATTGCCCCTTTTTCAATGCCTTTTTCAATGCCTTTTTCAATACCGGCTTCGATACCCTGCTCCAAGCCTTTTTTGTATTGATCGCGCCCAATTTGCTCATAACCATATTCATCTTTCATATTCGCGTATTCTTGTGGCGATATTAAATCCTTCTCAATTAAACTAAAGATTTTATTGATTTCTGGATGAGAATAAGTGATTTCATCCACTTCACCATCTAGGGTATCTTGAATGGCGCGTAGCCATTGCCGATAAGGTTCTGGGGTTTGTTCTGAGACGTATTGTGGACACAGGTACATGACTTTATGCGGCAATTCATTTAAGCCGGTTCCTTGTAAATCTTTGGGATCAAAATCAATTACGGCGATGTCGGTTTGGTGTTTGTCTCCAGAGGTGAGTACCACTAAGGTGATGACTTGTAACGCGGGGGTGTAGGTTTCACTGGAGGCGACTTGTTCTAATATCGCGGCGCAGTGGTAATGTAAGAAACGGTCGTAATGATCTGGAAAGCGTACATGTTGAATGTCAACAATCACACGGTTTTTTTTGTCTTCGGCAAATAAATCAAATCTGGTTGCGACTTTGCCAATGCGCATATCAAAGGTTTTTTCGGTTTCAACGCTATCAATTTCTAATTGTACGCCGGTGAAATCTTTGACAAAGGCGGTGAATATATCGGGTTGGCAAAAAGCTTTTTTGAATAGAACTTCATAACGTAGTGATCCAACTTGTTTCATAGCACTGTCTCCGCTGGGTGGGAAAAGCAAAAAGCACATTCACTGTCTGCTGAATTAAACCGTAGGGCGGATTAAGCAGCAGCGCATCCGCCAAGCTATCCCGCTATCCGCCGAACCGCTACGGATTTATTTTACCTGAGATTAAGAAGCTGTTGGCAAATTTGGTAGCACGGGGCGGTGCATTGAGCCTGTCGAAATGTTCCGTCCCCGTGTTTGCGTGAATGCACCGCTACGCACGCGGGCACGGAAGCCCGCGCTACCGTTGCAATTTTGATTTTGCCAACCGCTGCTAAGGCACGATACCCGCCAGCAATTCCCGCCGCGCTTTTTCCATAGTAAAATAATGGGGAATAAACTACAACGACTATCCTCTCCACAAATTGGCAACACGAAACGTAACCATTCACTTCCCCCAAAAAATTTGCGCAACCCACCAAATTTCAGGCATAGTATTGAGGAATAACAACAACGATAATATGCTGATTCCGCCCCTAACTGCCCAGTTTTGACGCTTAATTAAATCGACTTAACGGGCTGCACAGAACAGGCAAAACAAGGTGATGTTGATCCGCAATCTGTCCATCAAAGGCAAACTGACCGCGATTATTTTGCTGACCAGTATATTGGTGCTGACCGTGATTTCTGCTGGCCTGTTGGCCAACGAAATCCACAGCCTCAAGCGCAATCTTCGTGACGATTTATTTACTTTGGCGGACATTTTGGGCTACAACGGCAGCGTGGGCTTGGTATTTGGCAACGTGCAGGCCACCGAAGACACTCTGGCTTCGCTCAAAGCCAAGCCAGGCGTGCTTCAAGCGCGGGTGTTCGATCTAGACGGGCAAATTTTCGCCAGCTACCTGCGCGCCAATGCCAATCCAGTAGCACTGGATTTAGGCAAAAGTTTAGCAGAGTTTTATCGGCACGTGACTGAGGCGCATGGCGAACCCAGTGCAAACGAAAATACCCCGGATCGCGCGGTGTTTGGCGATGATCATGTAGACATCTTTAAGCAAATCGTGTTGGACGGCAAACGGCTTGGCACGGTGTATATCCAAAATGATTTGCGCGAGATAGGCCAGCGTTTACGGCGCTACGGCGTCATTTTGGGCCTGGTGGCGTTGTTCGCGCTGGCGCTGGCGCTGCTGCTTGCGCGCGCCTTGCAGCGCGTGATCACCACGCCGATTTTTCATTTGTACAACACCATGTTAGCGGTGGAACAGCAAAGCGATTACACCCTGCGTGCGCACAAGGACAGTCAGGACGAAGTCGGCCAGTTGATAGACGGCTTTAACCGGATGCTGGGCACGGTTCAGACACGCAACCAAGAAATTTATACGCTCAATGCTCAACTTACCGCAGAAAATCGGCGTATGGGTGTAGAGCTTGAAGTCACTCGCCGCCTGCAAAAAATGCTTTTGCCCAAGGAATGCGAACTCAAGCGCATTGAAGACTTGGACATTGTCTGCACCATGGAACCCGCACTGGAAGTCGGTGGTGATTATTACGATGTGTTGTATCATAACGGCCAGTTAAAAATCGGCATTGGCGATGTGACTGGGCATGGCCTGGAAAGCGGCGTGGTCATGCTCATGGTACAAATGGCAGTGCGCACCCTGCTCACCAGCCAGATAGACGACCCGCGTATTTTTCTCAATCTGCTGAACAAAGCTTTGTTTGAAAATATCCAACGGATCGATAGCGATAAAAACCTAACTTTTTCCATGCTCGATTATAAAGACGGCGATGTGCGGATCAGCGGTCAGCATGAGGAAGTGTTAAAAGTCAGCCGGAACGGGCAGGTAGAGCGGATCGACACCATAGACCTGGGTTTCATGGTTGGCCTAACGCCGGACATCAGTGCCTTTATTGGCGAGATTACGCTGCATCTGGAACCCGGCGATGGCATTGTGCTTTATACCGATGGCGTGACCGAGGCGCGCAATGCACAGCGCGAAATGTATGGCCTGGATCGCCTGTGCCATGCCATTGAGCGCGCCTGGTCGGATGGCGCGCAGATTAGCGCTCGACACATTCAGGGCTGTGTGCTTGACGATTGGCGGCGGTTTATCGGTGCGCAGGAGCCAATGGACGACATCACCCTGGTGGTGTTACGGCGCAAGGATGGGGATTCACCTAACGCGGATTAGCTGCCACGCGGATGGTGTTTCGTTGTTTTGGGCCATTCCATAGCAGAACATTTTCTTGTGAATTTGGGCGTGATTAGAGGGATGGAGATACCCTTATGGCAATGGACTTTTTCAGCCGTCAAGATCAAGCCCGCAAAAAAACCTGGCTACTGGCCTTCTATTTTCTTATTGCCGTAGCATTGATTGTATTGGCGCTCAACGGCGCATTTTACCTTCTGGTGCGCTATATTCAGCCTGAACCGTTGAGTCTGCAACAATGGTTGCTGGAATTTAACCATTGGAAATACGTCACCGGCTTTACGGTATGGATTATTTTCATTGTCAGCGCCACGCGCATTTTTTTCCTGCGCGGCGGCGGCGCGGCGGTGGCAAAAATGGCGGGCGCTACGCCCATTGATGTCAGCAGCCGCGATTTGCACATCCGCCGTTTGGTCAACATTGCCGAGGAAATGGCCATTGCCTCGGGTGTGGCTATGCCAGAATTATGGGTAATGACGCGCGAAGACGGCATCAACGCCTTTGTCGCGGGTTACCATCCAGATCAAACTGTGCTGGTGGTAACCCAAGGCGCGCTCGACAACCTCAACCGCGATGAATTGCAAGGCGTAGTGGGCCATGAATTTAGCCATATTTTGAATGGTGACATGCGCATCAATGTGCATTTGATTGGCATTCTGGCCGGCATTTTATTTATCGGCCAGATTGGCCTATGGCTGATCCGCCACGGCTTTTACGCAGGCGAATACAGCCAAAGCCGTCGTGATAACCGCGTTACCCTGATTGTGTTGCTTACAGGGCTTGTGATTGCTGGCATTGGTTATATCGGCGTGTTTTTCGGGCGCTTGATTAAAGCCGCGATTTCGCGCGAGCGCGAATATTTGGCCGATGCTGCGTCTGTGCAATTTACCCGCAACCCTCAAGGACTGGCTGGCGCGCTGTGGAAAATCGCCACGCACGCGCAGGGCGCGCAACTGAACGGACGCCACGCCGAGGAAATGAGCCATTTGTGCTTTGGCGCGAACGCGGTGGAAGGCATGTTCGCGCGGCTCAGCGGCTGGCTATCCACCCATCCGCCGCTGGAAACGCGAATTAAAGCCATTGCGCCGGGATTCGTCGGCGGACTGTATGCCACCAAACGCGCTGACCCCGCTTTGCCGGATGAAGTGTGGGACAACCGCGATTTAGAGCAAGCCACATTGTTACGCGGATTGGCTCCGCCCTTACGCCGTCCTGCCCCAGCCGCTACGCCGCCGCCAATGCCGCAACCCGCGCCCAGCGCGCTGGCCGCCACGGTGGGCACGGTCACGCCCGCTGGGCTGGACTATGCCATCCGCCTGCGCCACGCCATTCCTCAAACCATTCATCAACAACTGCATCAGCCCAACGGCGCGCGTGCGGTGATGTACGCCCTGCTGCTGCCGCCAGTTGGGGCCAGTTTGATGCGCAAACAAGCACTGCGTTACATTCAAACACTGGAAAACGCCGAACTGGCCAAACTCAGCGCGCAACTCGAACCGCTGGCGCGCCCGCTGGGCGTTAAATTCCGCCTGCCGCTGGCGGATTTGGCGTTGCCCGCTTTGCGCAGCTTAACAGAACCGCAAAAAGCCACTTTTGACAAAGTGTGCCAAGCATTGATTAAGCTCGACGGCAAAGTTTCGTTGCTGGAATTTACACTGTCTGCGGTGTTGCGCAGCCATTTATTTCCCGCGCCCAAGGCCAAAGCCAAATTCCGCAATTTTCAGGAAGTACGTGATGAACTGTGCGTGCTGTTGTCGGTGGTGGCTCATGCCAGCGCCGCGCCGCTGGCACAGCGCGAAGCGGTGTATCTGCGCAATATGCAGACCTTTGACCGCGCCGCGCCGCCGTTGCTGCCTGTGGCGCAATTGGGCACGCAACGTTTGGATCAAGCGTTGCAAACTCTGGACTGTCTGCCCATGATGCTCAAGCGCAATGTAATCACCGCGTGCGCCGATTGCGTAATCAGCGACGGCATGGTCGAGCCAGTGGAAATGGAATTGTTGCGCGCCATTGCCGATACCCTGGGCTGCCCCATGCCGCCATTGCCCATGGCATGAAGCCCTTAATTCTTTTGGGCACCCGCAAGGGGTGCCCCTACTTGCATGAATCCCTTAATTCTTTTGGGCACCCGCAAGGGGTGCCCCTACTTGGCCGAATTGGCGCAATACGCCCAGACGGATCATTTCCACTTGAAAGCGGTACCCTTTCGGGCAGGTTTCCACCAAGTCGCGGCGCAGCAAGTCTTGGATGCCAGGCGGCTGGCGTGTGTAGGGGTAGACGCCATCCGGGGCAGTGGCAATGGTGCGCAATAATGCCAGACTTTCGGAATTAATTTGATTTTTAACAATATCTTGGAAAAAAAATTCGCCCGTTGCCAGCGCTCTATTTTTTGCTTCCATAATGTCAGCGAACGAGACCACTCTGCGCAAATGGGGCGGATGGCTGTTTTTTAATTCCACAATTTCGCTGCACAGCAATTGCACCAATGCTGGGTGGCCGTGCGTCAGTGTGTAGACTTGGGCTCGCGCATCAGGGAGGTAACGCAAGCCAAACTCCGGCGTGGGCTTTTCGGTCAAGCGCCGCGTTTCTTCTTCGCTCAAATACCCCAGGTGCACCACTTGCACATTGTTTAAATGGCCAGCCCATGGCCCCAATTCATTTAGCGTATGCGAGCTGGCCAACAACAGGCGGAACGATTGGCGGTGTTGGATGATATGGCGGAACATGCTCAGCAGCAAATAGAGGTCGTTTTCCGACAGTTTGCCGCGTTGACGCAAGTCTTCCAGTACGACGAATTCATCCAGCGCCAGCATCATGGTGCGGCCTGCCAGCCGCGCTTCGACATGATCTAGCCAATCATTGAACAACACAAACGCATCTCCAGCGCGCAACTGGTCGGCGGTCAAGGGGGGCAGCCCGCCCGACGCATGGGCAAAACTATGCGCCACCGTGCTGATGGCTTTGGCCAGCCCTTCTAGCATCACCGCAATTTGCCCGGACAACATACGCGGGCTTTGAAAATCAAGGTATACCGGCGCGGTGTGGATGGACATTAGCCGACTTAGGTTGTGCAGCAGCGAGGTCTTGCCAGTGCGACGTTGGCCATGCAGCAACAGCGGTGGTCCGTTGCGGTCGGATAAAATTTTTTCAATGCGCGCAATCACATCCTGGCGGCCCACGAAAATCTCTTGCTTTGTCGACAGCGGCACGCCAACCACATACGGATTTTCAATTTCCTGGCGTTCATCCGCCAGTTGCGTGCGCCGTTGCTGGGCTTCTGCCAGCGCGTTGCGCCAAAGCACAGCAATGACTTGCAGCGAACTCACTTCTACATTACGCCCCAGCTCTAAAATCAAGCGATTGAGACGTTCTTCTACTTCGCTGAGCATGAGGCGCTGGCTGTAATGGTTGGTTTGCTGCAAGGCTTGCTCAGTATCAAGGCTGATGCGCAGCAATTGTTGAATGGCTGCGGTTTGCGCCGGGCTGCCCAAGTGCCCGCGCACCAGACGGTGCGCCGCCGCTACGCCGCCCGCGTTGCGCACGGATTGCAGGTGCTCGATATTTTTATGCCATTCCATGGCGCTAGTCACCGCTTCGCCCAAGCGTTTGGGCAGTTGCGCCAGCAGTTGGTTGGCTTTGATGGGATGATGCTGCTCTAGCAACAGCAAATAATGCACGATATTGTGCACGGACGGCAGGAAAATGGCGGGACAGGCCAGCGCGTGCGGAAACCATAAGTGAGTTGGCGAAACTTGAGAATTGGCAGCCAGCCGCCGGAAGTCATGATATGAACAAATCTGATGGTAAGGCCATAGCAACGGCAAAATTAGCCAGTGCAGCCAGGCAGGCTGGAGGCTGAGCAGCGGAATCACCAGCCCCAGCAGCGCTACTACGGGTTCCACGGGCCACAGCCACGCCCAGTACATCGCCATCATACCGATTTTCACGGCAATACGGCCCGCCCCCAGGCCCGCCAACGCAGCCGCAACGCGGAAGGACAGTGCCAGCGGAAGATTCCATGCCAGCGCCAACGCAATGGTGTAAATGAACATGCCTTCCTGTGCGTGTAACGCTGGGTTTAGGTGGCTGCCCATCATGCCTGCTGCCAGACCGATGAACAGCCCCACAGCAATGCCTATAGCGTTTTGGTGGGGCGCGCGGGTCACGCGCGGCAAGCGGCGTAATCCCAGCCCAACGGCAAGCAACAGGCCCGTCAATAGCCATGCACCTGCCATTGGCGGGGTGTCCTGCAACAGGTGCAAACCCAACACCAACGCACCCCACCAGCCAATCTCGGCGGCCATGGCGCAGGAAATTAAGCTCATTACCAATACGCTGACGAAGTGCCATGCCAGCAGGCTAAGCATGGATTCCCCAAAAGCTTCCCATGCCATGTGCAGCGGGAGAAACAACACCAGTAGCAATAAGGGATAGTCTGCCAGCGCACGGCGGCAGGCGGTCGGTTGGTGCCATGCGGGCAGCCGAGTATCCGGTGCCTTGGCGTGTGCGCTTGCGCTTATGTGCATTGTGCCCGCCATGCCTGGCTGTGCTCGCCGCGTTCCAAGGCGCACAACAATTCGGTAGCGCAGCGTTGCAGGCATTCTGGCATCCCCGCACAGTGGGCAATCATCCACTGCTGTTCTGTGGTTGGGAAAGGAATGGGGGAACGCGCCAGCAATTGTTCTGCTTCGGTGACAGTGAAGGGGGCCAATTGTACTTGGTGGCCAAATACATTAAAAAATGGCGAAGATTTGCCCGCTGCCTCGGCCAATTCAGCGGGTGTTTGGCGGGAGGTCATTAAAAATCCCATGCGCCCGCTCACATAATTTTGCTGAACAGAACGCAGGCCCCACCAGAAGTCTTGATCCAACTCTTCGGCTGCCAAGCCATATTCAATGTCGTCCATGAGAAACAGCGTGGGGCGCGCGAGCGGATTTTGCGCCAGCAGCTCCTCAAATTGAATCAGGCTGCATTGACTGAGCACAGGCAAGCTCAGACAAGTTAGCAAGTGCTGCAACAGGCTGGCGCGGTTGCGCATACGCGGCTCTTTGAAATCTATCAGCACGGTATGGTGGTGCAGGGAGTTTTTTTGCGGAATGGTTTTGTACAAATAGTGCACCAACGAACTTTTACCCAAGCGCCGCCCGCCAATGATGGCCACATTTTGCAACGGCATTTTGCTCCACAGGCTCAAAATCCGCGCCACAACCGGGGTGCGCCCGCAAAATTGGCTGGGATGGGTAATCGGTGGCCCGACCACAAATGGGCTTAGCGGCAGGGAATCTTCTATTTCTACAGGCTGTTCTACGACAGACCCGCAGCCTGCGGCAAGCAGCAATTGGCGAGCCTGTTCATTTGATAAGCGCAACGGGCGTTGGCATGCGCGCACTTTGCTACAGTCTGGTCTGGCGGTTTCGCCCTTGCGCCAACGCATGATCGTGTGGCGGTTGGTATGGATTTGCCGGGCCAACTCTAGCGTGCTGACGTGCGCCGCCACCATGTAATCGCCCAGTAATTCGGAAAAGGTTTTGTACATTTTTTATTAACTTCCTACAGTGACACGGAAATTAGGCGTAGGGCAGACATACGCCTGTGCAGACTATTTTGTATTTATTACCCCGGAGTGTGCACAAATCAGAAGCGCTGCCAATGGGGTTTTGGCAGTGGCCTGATCTGGCGCATCCGGGGGCACCACTAGCGGGTTAAACCAGCCACCAATCCGGCTGCTGCCAACACGGACGACGATAAGTTACTGGTAATAAACTCCTTAAAGCTACCCACATGCGGGTGCAACCAGGTGAGGAAGCCGTTGTATACCGCCTCCATGCCGCCCCAGTTGACACTGGCCAGTCCCGCATATTGTAAGCCAAATAAGGCCAAGGCAATCACACCAAGGATCAGCGCGGTGGTTTTAAGGAAAAACGCCAGCGCATAGCCTATGCTAAAGCCAATGATAAAGCTAAAGCCTAACTTCATGAATAACACTGACCAATCTTGCATCAGTATATTGTCCGTAGCGCCTGCGGTTGGCGGTGCCTGTCCAGCAACCGGAGGCCAGGCTGGCTGGGCGGTGTTGTTTTGAAAATGGCTGGGTTGTGCGGATTGTATGCCATAACGGGCTGTGCCTGTGCCTGTGCTTGGCCCAGGCGCGGGATTGGCCAGCGCCCCGTTGGGTTGCGGTTCAGGCACTGCTATATATAGCGCAGCACCGGCAACACCCAGGGCGAACGCCAAGCCGAGCGTGAATTTTTTCCACATGGCCCATGCTTTGGGATGATATGCTGGGGATGTCATAACGTTTGGTTGCTCCTGAGAAATGGATACAGTTTCGGGGGATAATACGCGCCAGCTACCGTGCAGGCTGGGTTATTGTAACACT
>DYPE01000098.1 GCA_020720085.1 Dichelobacter nodosus
TTTATTCAATAGAGTTGTTCCCAAATAAAACCCACATCAGTAAAAACAATAGGTTATGAACGATGAAATCAGCCTTTTGGCTTATTTGGGAACAACTCTAATAATCGTATTCGTAGAGTTGATACTGCGGGTACTATTGTGACAATAGCTGGAAGCGATATTAATTGGGAAGATACAGAGTTTAATGGAGATGGAGGAAAAGCTACCGAAGCAAAACTTCTTAAGCCTAAAGGAATAGCGATAGACAATAACAATAATCTCTTCATTGCTGATATGGGTGCTGATCGTGTCCGTAAAGTGACATTTAGTAACTCTACTGAACCACTGAGTCGCGCAGCAGAACCCTATGTCCATGATTGTGCGTATGAGGAATCAAAGTATGTTGCTTCTGACAGTGGAGTCTCAGAAATTCACATATTTGGTGTTTATGAGACGCGAAATGATCATGGTTTTGATTACCATCCACAAGGAACTGCTGATGTGGCCATTGAACGCCAAGGAAAACCTTTAGTTCTCGTCCTTTCTGCGTATGAACCTACTAAGTGGCGACTTCATATAGATGTTGGCGTTATTATAGAAAAAATAATTCTTAATGGTTACCACAAACAAGAATTAGAAAATGCAGATGACATTGTTATTATAGATCGCAGCGGTGAAGGTAACTATATTTCATCTTGTGCTCGCAAATGGCCATCTAGTACGGGCGGGTGTGATACTCCAAGATTAATATCTGGGGTGGAAGCCTTAATAGGCACGAAAATTAGCTCCTTTTCCGGCTGTTATAGAGCTACCAAATTTACTTTACCTTCATACGGTTCTATTGAACATCCCATCGTTGATAAAGTTGACGCAGTTAATCCTGTTGTTTCTCAATCCATTTATCAAAATGGTGATACGATAAAAATAACCATTCCAGCAACCGCCACCGCCCCTGTTGAACAGTCCCAATACTTTGGCGTGGGTTTACCTGAGAATTTAGGAATATTTTTAGCCGATGATCTCAATCAATTTCATCCTTTCGATGGTATTAGCTTACTAGAATGGCGTGGTGGTAAAACGGCTGTGGATATTCCTGTAACTCAAGACCTTCCTAGAGGAACATACAATAGAGTTGTTCCCAAATAAAACCCACATCAGTAAAAACAATAGGTTATGAACGATGAAATCAGCCTTTTGGCTTATTTGGGAACAACTCTAATGCTTATCTGTTACGTTCCTTAAAAGGTGTGAATCCGCTTACCGCGAATGCCGGCCAAACGGCATTAGGGATAGCCAATTTTGTGGTCAGAGATGAAGTCAAACCGCATTTTGGTGGCAGTCGTCAACCGCTCAACGACACTGGCATTATTTGGGGCGGTGGATACCCATCAGGCAATAACAGCATTTGTGAGGGAGAGATCATCGAGCAGCAAGACTGTGCACAAGGACGCGATGCGACGCATAATGACGACTCAGACGGACATGCCGGTTTCAGCTTCACCAAAATTGATGGTGGCAAGTGTGTGCAGGATAACGTCACCGGCTTGATGTGGGAAGTGAAAACCAATGACGGAGGTTTGCATGACAAGGATGATCGCTATACTTGGTACAACACTGATTCGACAATTAATGGCGGTTCAAATGGTTTTGGCGGTAGCGAGTATGACTCCGATGCGACTTGTTATGGTTATCAATCTTATAATCCTAGCACCTACTGTAACACGCAAGAGTTTGTGGCGCGTGTCAATGTAGCAGGCTGGTGTGGTTATCATGATTGGCGGATGCCTAACCTTGAGGAATTGCGCTCAATTGTTGACTATGGCCGCTCTGGTCCCTCTATAGACACTGTGTTTTTTCCTAATACACAATCACGGTTCTGGTCAGGTTCGCCTCACCCCGGTGATTCGTTCGAGGCTGCGTATATACACTTCTACTATGGTGACGACGGCTACGACACCCGTGACAGCCACAACTATGTTCAGCTCGTGCGTGGCGGACAATGACCTTTATAAACCCAACAGTTTCGACCTGTTTAGGTTTAAATTCCATAACTTTTTAGGAGTACTAATGATCTTATCACGTTTAATGTTGCTCACCTTTAACCTCACCATTAGTCTAAACCTTACTGCTGCGCAAATTTGCAATGATAATATGCAGGCCAGCACCCCAGATAATCGCTTTACTTTGAATGGTGATAGTACGGTTACGGATAATCAAACAGGTTTGATCTGGAAACGCTGTTCAGAAGGACAAAGTGGTACAGATTGCTCTTCCGGCATGGCTAAACTTTTCACTTGGCAACAAGCTTTGCAACAGGCTCAAATCCAAGGCGATGGCTGGCGTTTGCCCAACATCAAAGAGTTAGCCTCCATTGTTGAACTGCGGTGTTACGTTCCTGCGATTAACTTAAGCATCTTTCCCAATACGCCTGGTTCATCTTTCTGGTCAAGCTCACCTCTTTCCTATTATCCATACGATGCTTGGTACGTGAGTTTCAGTGGTAGCGGAGCCAACTACGATCGTCGTCACTACGATAATAGTTTTGTTCGTCTTGTGCGCGGCGGACAGTGACCCACATGTTTTTTGATTTAGCTTGTAGAGTGTATAGCTCGTAGGATGTATAAGCAAAGCATCATACACCTTTGTTGTTTCGACATTTTTGGTGCATGATGCTGCGTTTTGCCTCCTGCGATGATGCGGTCTGAACCGGGATTTGCTTGATTTACAAGATTTCCTCGATTAAAACAAAATCATGGTTATCCAAAAATCCTGAGAATCTTGGTTCAGACATTCTTTCCATAACCAAATTAATAGATTTATCCGCTGTATAATTATTTGAATAATAATAGTTTTTTGTGTAGGCAGTGCTACTTTATAGGGTTTTTTATTAAAACCTGTTTCGATGTCACATCGTAACTATTTGTTATTATAAAGGTTATAAGGCCTGGGTAAGTCTAATATTAGCAGCATCAATTCATAAAGGAAATAGATATGTTAGCTGTTGAATTTAAAACGGTTGTTCATGATGGCATGATTAAATTGCCAGAAAACCACGCAAATTGGCAAGAAAAATCGGTCAAAGTCATCTTACTGACGGCTGACGATTCGATTGCTCAAATAAAATCAAAGAGAAAACCGGGAAGTGCCAGGGGTAAAATCACCATGACGGAAGATTTTGATGCGCCATTGGAAGATTTCAAGGAATATATGCCGTGAAATTATTGCTAGATACTCATAGTTTTTTGTGGTGGATCATCGACAGCGAAAAGCTCAGTTCTAAAATTAAAATGGTTTTAGAAGACACGGACAATGAACTTTATTTAAGTAGTGCCAGCGTATGGGAAATAGCAATAAAAATCAGTATTGGCAAGTTAATATTAACTGAATCCTTGGATGTGTTTATACCTGCCCAACTCGCTGCAAACCAGATTCAAGAATTACCCATTGTCAATCATCATGCGATGTACGTGACCCAATTGCCTTGGCATCACAAAGACCCGTTTGACCGCATGATTATTGCCCAAAGCCTAACCGATAAAATGGTTGTTATTAGCAAAGATTCCTTTTTTGATGCTTACAGTATTCAAAGAATTTGGTAGCCAATGCGATGATGCTGCCTGAATCAAGCTCATAGCTCGTAGGATGTATAAACAAAGCGTCATACACCTTTGTCATTTCGACATTTTTGGTGCATGATGCTGTGTTTTGCCTCCTACGATGATGCGGTCTGAATCAGAATTCACAGAATTTGAGGATTGTTAGACAGCACGGTTAAATACGCCCAGCGAAAAGCCCCGCCCCAAGCCGGGCCAGCCTGGAATGGTGATATACTACACCACACCTGGTGCCGCTATAGGCGCGGGTATTTTCGCATAGACTGGACCGTTACAAAGGAACGCAATGTCACCTTACAAAAAAATCGTGGAAGGGTTAAGGCGCATTTTTCTGCCGCCAAACCCACCACTCGCGTCGGAGGCCGCGCCAGACGCCATGCCAACCGCGCCCGCCGCTAAACGCACGCTGCCAAAACGTATTCCTCGCGCTGACCATACGGTTTCCCGGCAAAACATCAGTCGCAATGCTTTGCGCGTGCTGTATAAATTGAAAGACGCTGGCTTTGCCGCCTACTTGGTGGGCGGCGGGGTGCGCGACATGTTGCTGGGCATGAAACCCAAAGATTTTGATGTGGTTACTGACGCACGGCCTGAAGAAATCAAAACAGTATTCCGCAACTGCCGCCTGATTGGCCGCCGCTTCCGCTTAGCGCATGTCCATTTTGGCAATGAAATTATTGAAGTCGCCACTTTTCGCGGCGGTGGCGGCGACGGCGAACAGGAACAAACCGTAGCCCACAATGGCCTGATTTTACGCGACAACGTATATGGCACCTTTGAACAGGACGCTTGGCGGCGCGATTTCACAATTAATTCACTGTATTACGATATATTGGATTATTCATTGGTAGACTGCACTCATCAGGGCGTGGAAGACCTCAACAACCGCGTGTTGCGCCTGATTGGCGATCCCTGGGTGCGTTACCGTGAAGACCCGGTGCGCATGTTACGTGCGGTGCGTTTTTGCGCTAAACTCAACTTTACCATGCACCCAAGCACGGAAGAACCCATCCGCGAAATGGCAGGTTTGTTGCGCGAAATTCCTTCCTCGCGCTTATACGAAGAAGTGCTAAAATTATTTTTAAGCGGCCATAGCCTGGCCAGCTACCGCCAATTGCAACACTATGGCTTATTTGCGCAACTGTTTCCGCAGTGGGCAGTGAATGCTGGCCCTGACCGTTTCTTAGAGGCCGTGCTGGCGGACAATGATGAACGCTTGGCCAATGGCAAAGCCCTATCTCATGCTTTTTTGTTCAGCGCGATATTCTGGCGTCCTATGTGCCAGATGACAGTAGAATGTCAACAAAAACAAGATGAATCGCCACAAGAATGCCTACACCGCGCCAGCCATCAAATTTTTCGTGAAGAACAAGGCGCTGTCGGCATACCCAAACGGCTTACGGTGTTTGTCCGCGAAATTTGGCAGTTGCAATATCGCATGGAAAAAGCCAACAGCGCACGGGCATTAAAATTGCTAAAACATCCGCGTTTTTTCGCTGCGTTGGATTTTGCCTTATTGCGCGCGCAGGCAGATTCCGCCCTGCAAGATTGGGCGGGCTGGTGGTCGTGCCTGGCAGATGCAGAGGAACTGGATAAACCATCGATTTTAAGCGCCGGACTGCCTGCATTTCCAACCGTTGCCAATCCCGAATCCACGCTGGAAAAAGACAAAAAAGTCCCGTCTCCGCGCCGACGGCGGCGAGGCAAACGACCTAAACCTATTGCAGAAAACGTATCGGCCATGGATTCATCACAAGCATGATTACGGTGTATATCGGCCTGGGCAGCAACCTCAATCATCCGCCCCGGCAAATCCGCCATGCCCTGCAAGCCTTGGCCGTGCTGCCAGGCAGCATCCTGCGATGCGCTTCTTCCGTATACCGCAGCCCAGCACTCACCGGCCCGGGAGTACCGGCGAACCAACCGGACTATTATAATGCCGTGGCTGAACTGGATACTGGCTTGACACCAGAAGCCTTGTTGGATCAAGTACAACGCATTGAAATACAACAAGGCCGCCAACGCGATGACCATTATTGGGCACCGCGTGTGCTAGATTTAGATATTTTGCTCTACGGCGATTGGATAATGGACACCGCGCGTTTGCGCGTACCGCATCCTGCCATAGCGCAACGCAATTTCGTGCTAGCCCCGCTGGTCGAATGCGCGCCCGACTTATTTATTCCCGGCCACGGCGCTTTGCTGGAGGTGCTGGCGCGCTGCCCTCAGCGCGACTTATGTTTGTATAGCGGAGACCCCGAATGTTAACAACTGATATTATCCGCTTGATTGTCATAGAAGAATCAGCCAACGATGCTGAAGTGATTCTCAACAGTTTGCGCAAGGCCCGCTTCCCCATTCGGCCCAAGCACATTGAAGACGAAGACGATCTACGCGAAGCCTTGGCAGAAAAAGAATGGGATTTACTGATTAGCGTACCCAAGGTAGCAGACTTTACGCTGATGCGCGCCTGTGAGTTGGTTACGGCTTCGGAACAAGACATTCCCATTATTGGCTTGGCAGAACGGCTCGACAACACACTTATTACCGAATTGCTCAGTGCAGGCGCGACCCGCGTCATTCCAGATGGCAATGACACCTGCCTACAAATCGTTGTGCGCGCGGAATTGCGCAATTTGCAAATGCGCCGCGATAAAAAACGCATGGAGCAATTATGGCGCGAAACCCAGCGCCATAACCGCTTACTGTTAGAAACCTCACGCGATGCCATTGCCTATGTGCATGATGGTATGCACATTCACGCTAACCCAGCCTATTTGCAAATGTTCGGCTTCGCATCCATGACCGACTTGGATGGCTTGCCGATTATGGATTTAGTCTCCTCGGATTTTCAAAGCGCTTTTAAGGAATTCGTGCGTGACTACATGGATACTGGCAAAAATATGGAAGATGGTGCCATAGAACTCCTGGGGTTACGCACACAAAACGGCAAACTCATCAAATTCAAGCTTAAAATGGAAGCCAGCCGCGCCAGTTATGAAGATGAACCCTGTATCCAAGTGGTCATCCGTGAACAAGTAGAAAATAAGGAAGAAATCGAAAAACTTAAACGCACAGACCCGCTGACGGGCTTATATAATCGCCAGTTCTTTATTCAATTGATTGAACGTGCGCTAAGCAAGGCAATTAATGGCCAAACGCGCAGTATGTTGATTTTCATAACGTTAGATAAATGGGGCGCTATTCGTGACCAAGTGGGCATTGGCGGCAGCGATCCCATTTTAGTGAGCATGGCGCGCGCCATTCACGCTGCTGCACCCAAAGCCTCAATTGGCCGCTTTGGCGAATACCAATTCACTTTGTTGCTGCAAGACAGCAACGAAACGGAAGCCGAAGCCCTGGCCGCACACTTGCTCAAAGCCGTGGAGAACAACGTAGCGGAATTGCCGGATGGCGAAACGGTAGTCACCACATGCAGCATCGGCATCACCCAGATTTTATCGACCTCCAGCACCGCTAAAAATGTACTCAGCGATGCGCACGGCGCTTGCAAAAGCGCGCAGGAAAAGGGTGGCAACCAATATGAAGTCTACAAGCCAGTGGTAAAAACTGGCGAAACCCTAGACACCACGCGCGTGGCCAACATCATCGAAACCGCGATTCAGGAAAACCGCCTATTTTTGCATTATCAACCCATTGTCAGTTTGCGCGGCGATACCACGGAGCGTTACGAAGTATTTTTGCGCATGACCGACGCCGACGGCAACACAGTGCCGCCGGGCGAACTTTTTAAGGCCGCTGACCAAGCAGGTTTATCGGTCAAGCTCGACGAGTGGGTGGTCAAAGAATCGCTGCGCGTGTTGCACCAACGCCAGCAACAAAAAAATAAAGAAACACAGTTTTTTATTAAACTGTCCGATCAAGCGGTGAAAGACCCCATGTTGGTCACCTACCTCACCAAATTACTGCGCGCTACACAAATTGCTGGCGAATGGGTCACCATTGAGATTACCGAGTCCACCGCGCTTAGCCAACTCAAGTTTGCCAAAGCCTTTGTCACCAACTTGCAAAAAATGGGCGTGCGCACTGCATTAGAACATTTTGGCACTGGCCTGAACTCAGAAACCACGCTAAAACATTTGCCAGTGGACTACGTAAAAATTGACTCTTCTTACGCCAAGGGACTGGCTGCCAACCAGGAAAATCAGAGAGCAGTCAGTGAGTTGGTGAAGTTAGCGCATAGCTATGGCAAACAAACCATCGCGGAATCGGTGGAAGACGCCAATGGCTTAAATATTCTCTGGCAATGCGGCATGGACTTAGTCCAAGGCATTGCTATTCAAGGCCCATCCGAAGAAATGGATTTTATTTTTGATGAATAAACCAACCCAAACCACCACCACAGCCCGCGAAGCCATTACCCACCTCCAGCCCCGCTTCGAACAGTTAGTCGCAGCGATTGGCCAGGTCATTCTTGGCAAAGAGCAGATTATCCGATTGATATTATGTGGCTTTTTTGCCAAAGGCCACGTGCTAATTGAAGACCAGCCCGGCGTAGGCAAAACCACCCTAGCACACGTACTGGCCAAAACCCTAGGCTTGAGCTTCCAACGGATACAATTCACCAGCGATTTGCTGCCTGCTGATATTCTTGGCGTGTCGATTTACGACCGCAATGACCAACAATTCAAGTTTCACAACGGGCCGATTTTTGCGCAAATGCTGCTTGCTGATGAAGTCAACCGCGCCACGCCCAAAACCCAAAGCGCATTGCTCGAAGCCATGGAAGAACGCCAAGTCACGGTAGAAGGCGAAACTCGCCCCCTGCCCCAACCTTTTTTGGTGCTTGCCACACAAAACCCCATGCACCAAATTGGCACTTTTCCCCTGCCCGAATCGCAACTCGACCGCTTTATGATGCGCGTAGCGCTAGGCTATCCAGATGCGGTTGCAGAACAAGCCTTGCTCAAAGGCCGCGACCGCCGCGACCTGATTCTTAGCTTGCCTGAACTGCTCAACGCTGCGCAGATTAACGAAATTCAACAATTGGTCTGGCAAATCAGCGTCTCTGACGCATTGATTGACTATTTACAAGCCCTGTTGCGCCACACCCGTGACAATGCCGAATATCCCAATGGCCTATCGCCGCGCGCTGGCTTGGCAGTGCTGCACTGCGCACGCGCTTGGGCCATGACGCAAGGCCGGGATTTTGTAATTCCCGAAGACATTCAAGCTGTTTTCCCCAGTGTCACCAGCCACCGCCTGGCGGGCGCATCCACTCGCCACAACGGCACACAACTGGCTGCTAGCCTGCTGGTGCGTGTGGATGTGCCATAAGCAAACAAATTGTATTGGTAACTCCGCAAATTTGTTTTCGCTTGGTGCTTATCCTGCACTTAAGAGATTTTTCTGCTTCAACCAATTCAATGCGATATGGCGGACTGCCGCCCAGTTTTTTGCCGCAAAGCCTTTATCTAGTGCGGCGTTAGTCTTCGTTGAAGCTGACATCCAAGCTGTGCCATTGGTTGTGGATGTTGACACGCAAATCATCTAGGTTGGCAAAATGGGATTTAAATCCGTCAAGTTTGGTTTGCATTGGGTGTTTCCTGTAATACGTTGTTTTGACATAAGATACAGTAAATTAGCCCAAAATACTGATTGTAGTGCGATTGTCCTGCCTAAGCGTGCTGGCTTTGATGCTCAGCGTATACTCTGTTAAAATTTTAAAAATTGCCATGGAGCAAGGCATTAGCGCAAAATAATCGCAGCAATCCACAATTCACCGGGCGTTTATTCACTCATCGGAAAACAGAATGACACCGCTTTATTTCCACAAAAAAATCCTCCACCAATTATTGCTTGGCAATTTACTCGCCCTATTTCCTTTAGTCATGTTATTGTATTTTTTAGTGATTAACTATAATACAGACATCCGGGCTACACGTTTAGAATTACAAGGGCTGGAGCTTTTACAATTGTTGAACCAGTTGGCGCAGGACGTGGCATTGGCGCAAGATGAAGGTGCGATGGGGGCATCGCTGGCGGCTGATCGGATTAAAAATTCATTTTCTACTATAGAACAATGGATTGAGGAAAATGGACGTGCGTTGAAAATCACCCAAGATGGCTTGGTGCAGGCAGGGCTGGCGAATTTACACCCAGCACGTTTGCGTGCCCTATGGACTGAATGGCAAAACGGCAGTGGCGCGCGGACACTGGAACCCTTGGCGCGTGACCGTCAGGCCTTGTTCCGCCGCGTGGGTGACACGTCTAACTTGATTTTAGACCCTGATTTAGACAGTTATTATTTAATGGAACTGGTGCTATTGGATGTGCCGCAACTGCGGCAGCACATTGTGGCATTATTGCAACCCATTGACGGAAAAATGGTTTCACAACAGCGTAGCCATTATTTGGCACTGATGCAAGCGGATGAGGAGAGAATTACCCACGCTGTCACCACCGCATTGCGCGAAGATGAAAACTTTTATGGAGTTAGCACAGGATTGCACACGAATTTACCGTCTGCATGGGAAAAATATCAAACTATTTTGTACCAATTCACCACGCAATTGCGTATGGAAAAGTCGGATGATGCCACGCAGTTGCAAACGCTGGCGCGCGCAGTACAGACGGAAAATTTGGCGTTGTGGCAAGTGGCACACAAGGAATTGTCCGCATTATTGCACATCCGCATGACCGCACACGCAAACGAGCGCAATTGGCATGTATTCATTAGCCTGCTGGGCGTGCTTGCCGTGCAACTGTGGATGGCGTGGTTTTCCCATGATGTGAAGCAACGCCTTAGTTTGGGCATAGGCGCGGCGGGCCGGGTGGCGGGCGGCGACTTAACGTTGGCCGTGCCGGTGCGCGGACAGGACGAAATCGGCCAAATGCTGCTGGCCATGCAAAGTATGACCAATAGTCTGCGCTCGCTCATTCGCCAAATTCAGCAATCGGGCGTAAAAATTTCCTCTTCTGCCAATGAGTTGGCAGCAACTGCGCGCCAGCAAGAAACCATTATGCACCACCAAACCAATTCCACCAGTGGCGTGTTGCTGTCTGTTGAGGAAATCGCCGACGTGGCCAGGGATTTGGCACAAACGGTGCAAAGAGTGGCGCAACTGGTGCAGACCACAGCGAATACTGCGCAAACCGGGCAAAACGATTTGTCGCGCATGACGGTGGCTATTCACCATATGCAAATGGCTTCTGGTGAAATTTCCAATAAATTTCAAAGCATACGTGAACAGGCGCAGCGCGTGACTTCGGTGATCACCACCATCACCAAAGTGGCGGATCAAACCAATTTATTGTCGTTGAACGCGGCCATTGAAGCGGAAAAAGCCGGTGAATACGGGCGCGGTTTCACAGTGGTGGCGCAGGAAATCCGCCGGTTGGCTGATCAGGCCGCAGTTGCCACGCTAGACATCGCAGAAATGATTCACGAAATGCAGCAAGCGGTGGCGGGGGGCGTGGAAGAAATGGAAAAATTCATGGAAAAAGTCCACTTAAGCGTGGAAGTGGTGCGCAATGTCAGCGCGGGCTTGGGCGGTATCACCGAGCAGGCCATGACACTGTCACCCAGCTTCGCGCAAGTGCGCGAAGGCGTGGATTTCCAAGTGTTGCGCGCTGCTGCCATCCGTGACGCCATGAACCAGTTAAATGAAGAAACCTTGCAAATTCTTGAATCTATACATGAATCTCATTTGGCAGTAGCGCAATTGAATGACGCGGTGCGCGGCTTAAACGCGGAAATCTCCAGATTTCAAGTATAACCGCCAAGCAATGCGTTGCGCCAAGCGCCAAGGGAATGCGTGATGATGAACCCACACCGTCAAGAAAACCGTATTCAACTTCACCGTTATCCTCATGTTTTTGATGAGGAAGGTAACCTGGTGGGCTTTCTTGGCAACATATCCCGCCTGGGCATGATGCTGCTGGCCTACCAAGCGTATGCCCCGGAGAGCTGCCCAATTTTTTACATCCGTCTGCCCGCCCATCTTGACTTTTCCTGTGAGCCATTGCGCGTGACAGGCCAAGTGCGCTGGCAGCGCGTGTGGGGCGAAAAACGAGATTTGTGGTGCCATGGCATCCAATTCGCTGGCCTCAGCCAGGAAGATTTATCCCTCATTGAAGACATTCAATTGCGTTTGGGCTTTGAGATTGGTTACAGTCCAGACGTGTTTGTGCCAGAGTAATTCTATTCCCGCCGCCCCACCCAAAAATCTGTCTTGATTTGCATCAAGGCTTTTTCGCGCAGCTATCCGCAAAATAACCCCAATATTGATTTTTGGGTGCGTTCGCGCGTACTCCCCTACCCTATGGCTGTCACGCATGAACATCAGCGGCGTCCTGATACAAGCCTTACCCGGCCAAATTTCACAGGTGC
>DYPE01000006.1 GCA_020720085.1 Dichelobacter nodosus
GATAAAGACGCAATATATTGAAATTAAAAGATAATTTTATTTTGGAACAAGTCTATTGGCGATGAAGAACTCAAAATCATCGCCATTGTGCGTCCCGGTAGCGTGGCAATTGCTTCAGTGGGCTTAAAAACCCCTGACAACAGCTTATTCGTCAAAATGAACAAAGTCACAGAATTACCCAATGGCGACGAAGTGCATGAAGGCACGGTACTAAAAGATCGCGCTGCCAAAGATTTATTTCCACAAGGATTTGAACTATCCAATGTCTGGAATGACTTTTTCCAAGTCGTCGTCAGAGACGTTGCTTCGCAAGAACACCGTTTTCCTGACTTGCGTATTGGAAACTACCCGGCAATTCAATAAACTCAAGCTGTAGCTAGCAATTCCCGCTCGCCTTTCAAACTGCCACCAAATTGCTCAGGAGCGCATCCTGGCCGACCTAAAAATCCTGGCACAAAAAAACTCTTTCGTTGGCCGGACTGGGCGGGAACGCCGCCGTGGGTTGAATTCTATTGTTGCGCGCCACGATGCACTTAAAACTGCAAAATTTACCTAGAACACTCTTCCAGAGACTCCGCCCGGCGCGCATTATCGGTACGACTGTGGCGTACAAAAATTCAATAGAGTAACCCTCAAATGCACGTAACTTGCATTCAGCGGCAAATCATTGATCGAGCAAAAACCTTGCGTCACGTTGGGTTCAATGCTTTCATATTCCAGCGTAGCTTATTCCACTACGCGCCCGCCTTTTTCCAAAACTTCGCGCAGCCATTCCGGCGAATAGTCCTGCCATTGGTAGGTATCGTGGCAGTATTGTTCGGTGTTGAAGGACTTTAGCATGGGGGGTGGGCCATACCATTCGGTTAAAATAAATGCAGATTGATCTGGGCTGCCTTCAAATTCTACGCCAAACATTTCATGAATATCCCGTTCAAAAAAAGCGGCTGGTGTGTGAATGTCGTGCACAGATACAAAGCGGCCTGGTTTTTTAGGAATAAAAATGTGTGCGGAAACCAGGGTTTTAACCGAGTGCGACCACAAGTGGTATACCAATTCAAAGTCGTTGAATTCCGGCCAGTCCACGCAGGAAATCGCGGATAGGTGAACATATCCTGCTTGACCCTTGAGTAGCGTCAGCAAGGAGGGTAACACCATGGGACGGCATTCGACGCGAATGCGGCGTTCGCTGTCCATGCGGGCGACCAAATTGGGGAGTTCACGAAATACGGATTGTAAAATTTCAGGCGTTTGGCGCATGGCTACGTTCCTGGGTTGATGTGGGCATCATGATGCGGGTTTGGTATGTCTCGGCAAAACGGTTTAGCAATGCCGTGTGTTGACCAGTGGTACTCTCGGTGGCCAAGCCATAATACTTCGCCTCGCTGACCACATCGACCGGCGTGTGCCAGTCTGGCCCGAATAACGCTTGTTGATTCGCTAAGTAGCTGTCGTAATTGCGATAATATTCTTTCCACGCCTGCGCCTTGCCTTGATCGATGTCTGCCATCAATTGCAGAAAGCCTTGTTGGATGGCTTCTGGCCTGGGCATACAGCCGGCAATAAACAAATCCACTGGCATATAGTCTTGTAGGCGCTTCACTGTGGCGTAACTTTGCCAGTACATGCCGCCATTGATGGTGCATGAGCCTAATCCGACTACGTATTTTGGGCTTTGCATTTGCTCGTAGCTTAAAATCACCCGCTTGAGCGTTTTTACGGATAAGTATCCGGTAATCAATAAAATATCCGCTTGGCGCGGCGTGACCATTGGGGAAATGCCCAGCCGTTCGGAGTCAAAACGGGAAGTGATGGTGGGCGGCAGTTCGATTGCGCCACACCCCGTGCAGTAGTGCAAAATAAACAGCGAACGAGCACGGCAAAAATCCGCGATGCGGTTGGTAACTTGTTGCCAAATAGAACGCTGATCTGGCGTGATAGCGGGGCAGGCAGCACTGGTTGCCGCCATAATGGGTTGTGGCTTCATATTTTTTTGTCCTCTGGAAACGGTGGCACCCAGCCGGGCACCAGTTCTTTAGCTTGGTTAATCATTCCATTTAAATCTTTAGTGGCTTTTTCCCATACAATATCTAGCAAGCTAGCGGCCAATTGCTCCTCGTCACGTAGGGGATGGGTCGTAATTGTCTCTAAGGCTTTGTTGACCAAGATAACATCTGGGTCATCCAGTAGCGCGTAGTCCTCCAGGATAGAGTGTACTGTGCTGAACGCGAGCTTTTTTTGCAACCATTCAAAATTTAATAACAAAGATTTCAACTCTTTATTACGTCGCGCACCGGCTAAGTGTTTGCATAAATGGTCAAAAAAGTAGCCGTCATGGGGGCCATTGAGCCATCCTTGGCCACATTGGCGCAAATAGGCGGAAAGCAAATGACCATGCAGTTTATCAATATCTGAATATTCATGCAGATAGGCTGCCTGGAAACCATGCAGACTCATCAGCCCCAGCGGCGGTTCGCCAAGCAAGTCCAACAGTCCTAACCGTTGAAATTTATGCAATAATTCAATGCTGGCTTTTTCGCTGAGTTGAAATAAATAATTCCACAGCATAATCACAGGTTTAGCCGGAATCCGCCAAGATTCGCGAAATACGCCCATTGCCAGGTAATATTCAGCATCATCCCCTAAGTATTCCAGAACAATGTGTAATCCTTGTAACAATAGCGGCGGGTGGCTGTCCGACACCACGCCGTCGTCCTCGGCCATCCGTTCTAAAATGAGATTCCAATCCCGAGTGCCTTGCAGTTTGGCGATACTGCCGGTTAAGCGCAATGCCAGTGGCAGGCCGCCGCAACGCCGCGCTAATTCGTCCACTTCAAATGGAATAGAAGTGTCATCCCCATCCAAACCAGCACATTGCGCAATATAGCGGGCACTGGTTTTTTCATTGAATGCGGAGAGGGTATATTGCTTAGCACCCGCGTGGAAGAAACTCATGAAATCAAATAAATGCTCATTTTCGGTGGTGATGAGCATTTGGGAATAGCGTCCTGCCACGGCAATGGCTTGCACATCTTGCATATCCCATACGTTGTCAAAAATAATGAGACAGGATTTTTTTTGAAATAATTCTTGTAATTTTTCTGCGCCGGATTCGATGTTGAGTAAGTGTCCTGGCGTGCCACCAAGATATTGAATCAGCTCAATCTGCGCTTTAATTAAATCTGGCTCTGGGCTGGATATGAGCCAATATATGCCGTCGCCGAATTGCTGTTGAATTTGCGCGTCATTGGCCAACAGTGCGGCAGCCACTGATTTTCCACTGCCATCCGCGCCCAGCAATACAACGGGGGGGCGATCTTCATTGCTAGCGGGTATTTTGAGCAAGCGGGATTTAATTTCCGCCAATGCCACGGTTTGTTCCAAGCAAGGATCGGGCAATTGCATGGTGGTGGACAAGGTTTGTGCTGTTGTGCCCGCGTTGCCTGTGGGTTTGATTTGGCGTAACTCGCCGCGCACGGATTGGATTTCTGTTTTAAGGTTGCTTAATACGCCGCTAATCAATAATTCGCGTTCTTCTCCAGTGTGGGATTGACGGATTTTATGTAAATCTTCATACATTTTTGTAAGGAACGTCGCGTGCTGTTCCAATAATAAAATGCGTAGATCATTAAGTTGCGAAGAGGGGTCTTCCATATGGCTAGCTTCCTAATAGTGAATCATGATGCCTTAAATAATTTTTTATATCCCAGCGCGTAGAGTTTCCGTTATCTTTTCCTTTCTAAACGCAATAGCTTAGACCAGGGTTGCCAGCAAGTTTCGCAGTACCCGGGTGGTTTCTGGCAGTCCATCCAAGCGCTGGCGGTAGGTCTCATCCAGCCGGTATTGGCCAGAATTGGCCAAAAAATTCCGCAACACGGTGCTGCTTAGGCGCGGCATGGGCATAGAAATGCCACCGCCGCAGGCGTTTAAGAAATAGCCGTTGATTTCCTGTTCAATATTGCCCGGCTCTGGCATGGCCAGCACAGGTTTTCCCAAAAATAACGCTTCTCCTACCAATTGGTTGCCTGCGGTGGTAACCAACGCTGCGCATTGCGACAAACTATGCGTAAAAGTATCTGGATTTACCTTATAAAATTGCAAGTTGCCTTGCATTGGCTCGGGCATGGAAGTAAAAATATGCACAGGACGCCCGCATTCTGCCAGTGCCTGACGCACGTTAGATGACAAGCCACGGCGCAAATAAGCAGTGATGTGCCCAGCATCCGCTGGCTGGGCTTGGTGCAATTCAGCACGGAACATCAGCCCCACTTGGGTAACCTTCTCAAGGCCGGAGCGTAACGGCGGGAAGTAAAATGAGGATACTACGCGATGACAAGCGCCATTGCCATACGCAGCGACCACAGCGCGCATGTACCACAAATGGCTGCGCAATTTGGGTGGCAAGGGCGACAGGTCATATGTGCGCAAGAAATTTTGGTGATCTAAACTAATCCACGGCACGCCAAAACGGTTGGCCAGCCTGGGCAATTCCGGCTCGAAATCGGAAATCACCAACGCTGGACGATAGGCGATAAAATCTGCGACCACCGGCTTGGCCCAGCGCCAGCGCGTGGCCAAATATTTGCCGGTGTGTAGCAAAGTACGGAAATAGGCGACTTGCTCGCGTCCATTGTCTTGGCCCGTGCCTCGGCTATATTGAAACACCAAGCCAGGAATACGTGTAACCCGTACCTCACTGCCGCGATAGATTGGTTCAAGAAAATCATAAGCTTGCTCCGGGGCATACAAATGGATGCGGTGGTCGGCGCGCAACACTTCGGTCACCGCCCGAACCCGCGCAGCATGGCCGCGCCCTTCTCCCGCCATACTGTAAAAAATTGTCGCCATAATTCACCTGGGTGGACGCACAAAATTGAGTTGATGGCGATTTTAACACCGTCCGGGGCGGGACGGCATCTTTAATGCCGTTTTTTTGACCGCCTTTCTGCCTAGAGTTTACGTAGCCAGCGCATGAAACGGCGGCTCCATGGCGCGCATTGTTTGCAATAAACCATGAACGCTCGTCGTGGGGAGCGTAACGGCAGGGGATGAGTGGGCATGGTGAGCGGCGCAGGCGCAGGCGTGGCCAGGATGCAATGCTGGCGTAGGGCTTGACGGGCCTGGTTGGAATCCCAGTCCGCGCCCTGGTGCGCGCGCCATTCTGGCAAGGCCGCCTGCGCCGCCAACAAGCGACAATCCTCTGACGGCAAACGCAGCGTTTCTGTGAGCCAATCCGACAGATATTCTTGGGCAATGCGTACATACGCAGACAAGCGGTTGTCTTCCATATACGGCGAGTAAACGGCGGGTGCGGTGCTTGCTTCCGCTATAATCTGCGGTGTCCATGCGCGCGCCATGGCTAAAGGCACGCCGCAAGCCAGCAAGTAGGCCATTACACGCCCAGCTTCTGGCGCGCCAGCGCATTGCGGGGGATGGTCTATTTCTTGGTCCATTGATAATTCCAAGTTTCGCTCAACACATCCTTGCCTGAGCGCAAATAGCAGCGCATTTCCACCGTTTCAGCGTCGTGCGGCAACATTTCAAAAAACACCCGCCAGCCTTTGGTGATCGGGTTATGATGGGCCACAATGTTGCGCAGCTCGCCTGCGGAAATCCACACCATGGCGTCTACCGGTGCGGTGGGCGGCAGAGGGGTTAGGGTTGCGCCAACAAAATCTATCATGAATTTACGCACGCCCGCTTCTCGGCTGTCGCTGCCTCCTGCGCCCACACGGGTGGTGAGCGCCCGTGCGCCTGGCACTTTGTCCGCCGCTTCCACACCAAACACCAGTTTATAGTCAAAATTCAACTCATTGCCGGCCTTGGCGGGTTGCTCAGGTGTCCAATACGCCACAATGTTGTCATTGCGTTCGGCATCGGTGGGAATTTCCACCAATTCCACCCGACCTGGCCCCCAGTTTTTCGGCTCCACCCACGCGCTGGGACGCTGGTGATAAAACGCTTCTAAATCTTGGTAATTGCCAATTTCGCGGTCGCGCTGCAATAATCCAAATCCGCGTGTGCGCTGATCCATAAAGCCATTGATGCGCAATTGGCGTGGATTGTTGAGAGGCCGCCATAGCCATTCGCCGCTGCTGAAGTTGAGTAATAAGCCATCGGAATCATGCACTTCTGGGCGGTAATCATCGTAAAATCTTTCGCTCAATTCGCCGTGATAATACATGCTGGTCAGCGGTGCGATGCCGATTTTTTGAATGTCGCGGCGCGGAAACAGCACGGATTTGACATCCATCACCGTAGCATCGCCAGGCTGCACCAAAAAGCGAAATGCGCCCGTGACGCTGGGGCTGTCTAGCAGCGCGTAAACGGTCAATTGAATCGCATCTTTGTCGGGTTTTTCGATCCAAAATTCGCGGAAAAATGGAAATTCTTCGCCCTTGGGCAGGCCAGTGTCAATGGCCAGACCGCGCGCAGACAGGCCATAGTGCGTTTTGCGCCCCACCGCACGGAAATAGCTCGCGCCGAGAAAGGCCGCAACTTCGTTGTAGTGACCGTCGTCCAGGGTAGGGAAAAAAATCTGCATTCCGGCAAAGCCCAAGTCCGGCGGCAACTGATCCAGGGGCAGTGTGCTTTTACCAAAATCAAACAACGCTTTATCATAGTGTACAGGTTTGATTTCGCCATTTTCCACCAGATTAATATTCACCTTGTGCGTGAACAAAAAGCCACGGTGAAAAAAACGCAAAGCAAAGGGCAAGCCTTCGCCCAGCCAAATGCTTCGATCCGTGCGGTAACGGATGTCGCGATATTGATCGTAACCAAAATTAGGATTTTGCAAGTTCTCCGGCAATTCATCGCCTTGTTCTGTATACGGCGCAGCAGCCAAATCTGCAGCACGGCGGCGCACGTCGGCAAAACCAAACCGGTCTGCTGGCGCGGCCAACACCTCGGTTTGCGGCGAACTCACCGCAGCCCAAGCCAGCGGCAGCCCGTTGTTAACACAATAAAACCATAAGCAAAGCAAAATAAAACGTTTCACAGCGTATCCTGGATATACAAAACGAATGGGAATAGGGGAGATGGGCGTTGTCCGGCGCGAACCGTCAATCACGGGGTATCCTATCATATTTTGCGTAGCTGGAACACGTGAGCCAATGTAGTCCAGCAATTCTCAATTTAAGACCATTTTATTAAAATGGCTTTATATCGCATTGAAAAAATAGATGTTTTTATAATAAATATCCATGTGATTGATATGATAGTTTTAAATTGAGAATTGCTGAAGCCTACATCCAAAAGCTGGATGAGGAAGGTGTGCGTCGGCTGTGCCTTCATGCAATAAACGACCTGAAGGAAGCGCGGGACAGGCTGAGAAGCTGTTGGTAAAATCATTTTACGATGGTAGCGTAGGCTCTCCGTGCCCACGCGGGTAGCAAGATAATCGTGCTACTCGCACGGGGACGGAACATTTCGACAGGCTCAATGCACCGCTCGACAGGCTCAATGCACCGCCCCGTGCTACCGAATTTGCCAACCGCTTCTAACCAATGACGTTGGCATACCCTAATCCCAACAGCGCACACACGCCAATCACGCGCATAATGTCTTGCTTGTATTTCCACAGCGCGACGAATGCGGCGATTGCCACCAACACCGCAAACCACTCAAATGTCCCGGCAAACGGCGCGATTGCGGTGCCTTGCGGCCAGAAGGTGTGCCAAGCAAAAAACACCGCCAAGTTGATGATCACGCCGACCACGGCGGCGGTAATGCCGGTCAGTGGCGCAGTGAATTTCAAATCGCCGCGCGTGCTTTCCACCAACGGGCCGCCGGCCAAGATGAACAGGAAGGACGGTAAAAAGGTGAAGAATGTCGCCACTGCTGCGCCTGCCAAACCTGCGGCGATGGAATTGGCAAACACGCCCTTGGCTACGCCGCCCAGATAGCCAACCCAAGTCACCACCATGATCAGCGGGCCGGGTGTGGTTTCGCCCAGCGCCAGGCCATCCATCATTTGTGCGCCGCTCAGCCAGCCATAGTGTTCCACCCCGCCCTGATAGACGTAAGGCAGCACCGCATACGCGCCGCCAATGGTCAGAAAGGCGGCTTGGGTAAAGAACGCGCCCATGTCATTCAGGGTTGGCTGACCGCCAATTGCCAACATCGCCACCAACCAGATAGCGACAAACACGGCAACGGTCACGCCCAGCTTCAGCCAGGAAAATTTGGCATGGTCTGGGGTTGGGGTGTGGTCGTCAATCACTGCCGCGCCATACGTTTTGTGGGACGCACCATGCCCGCCGCCGCCGCGAAATTTATCGGGCATCAGCTTGCCGCCGATTGCGCCGAGGATGCCCGCTGCCAGCACAATCCACGGGAAACTAATGTCAAATGCGAAGATGCCGATAAACGCTAACGCTGCCATGCCCCACAAAATGCTATTTTTCAATGCCTTGGAGCCGATGCGCCAAGCCGCGAACAGCACCACCGCCACCACTGCCGGTTTGATGCCGTAGAAAATCCCCTGCACCAGCGCCACGTCGCCCCATGCCAGGTACACCCCTGCCAGCAGCGACAACAGCAGGAAGGCGGGCAAGAAAAACAGCACCCCAGCAAGCACCGCGCCCATCACCCCGTGCATCAGCCAACTGAGATAAATCGCCAATTGGATGGCTTCCGGTCCTGGCAGCACCATGCAGTAGTTGAGGGCGTGCAAAAAACGCTGTTCGGAAACCCAGCGTTTCTTTTCCACCAAATCAGTGTGCATAATGGCAATCTGCCCGGCAGGCCCGCCGAAGCTGATAAATCCCAGCTTCAGCCAATAGAGCGCCGCTTGCCAAAAACTTGGTGTGGGCGGCGGTGTGGTCAGGTTCGCTTCGTTCATGTCATTCGCTCCAAGTGTGGGTTTCGCCCTGTGCGTCGCGGCACCAGGCGTACAGCGCGTCATACATCACCATGCCGTGTGCGAGCATGACGTGGTCATCGCTGAAATTGCGTGACAGCCCCAGCGAAATCGCCAATAATCCGGCGCATTGCGGCGCTAACGCATGGCGGTCGGTATCTGCGCCGCGCACGATGACGGCGAGTTGCGCCAATGCGGGGGCATTCAAGCCGTAGTGGCGCAAAAAAGCGTCGAAACTGCACAATTCGCCGACATGCGACAATTCCGCGCCAGGAATGTCATACGGAATCGCGCCGCTGGCTTGCGCAATGCTAAAAACCTTTTCGGTTGGCACAAATAAAAATTCGGCCTGCGGGTCAATAAAGCGCTTAATCAGCCAGGGACAGGCGATGCGGTCAATTTTCGGGCGTTCACGGGTAATCCACTGCATATTTTTGCTCCATTAATTGTCATTTATATAACCTGAATGTAGTATACATAACATGAAAATAAAAACGCAATCGCACTGGCTGTTATTTGTTCTCGCCGTGCCCGGTCAGCAAGCGAATTTGCGGATGCGCGTCTGGCGCACTTTGAAAGGCTTGGGCGCGGCGGTGTTGCGCGATGGCGTTTATTTGTTGCCGTGGCGGGCGGATTTGGTGGATGTGCTGGACAAATTGGCGCAAGACATTCGCAGCGCGGGCGAAAGTTGGACATTTTGCCTAGAAAAACAAACGGATGAACAGGAAGCCGCACTGCCCGGATTATTTGACCGGCGTGAGGAATATCAGGCATTCCTGGCGCAACTGGCGGCGTTCCACACTGCGTTGGCAACGCTGAACGAAAGCGAGGCGCGCCGGACACTGCGCCGCCTGCATAAAGACTTGGCAGCAGTGCGCCAGATTGATTATTTCCCCGACGCAGCGCACAGCACCGCCGACAGTGCGCTACACCAAGCGCAAGCGGCGCTGGAAAAACACTTCTCGCCCGGCGAACCGGATGCGGCAAGCGGTGCGATTACGGTGTGCCAATTAGCGGATTATCAAGGTAAAACCTGGGCAACCCGCGCCCGTCCCTGGGTAGACCGGCTGGCAAGCGCCTGGTTGATTGCGCGTTTCATTGACCCACAAGCGCGTTTTTTGTGGCTGCAAGACCCCGCAGACTGCCCGGCGGAGGCGCTAGGCTTTGATTTTGATGGCGCAGTCTTTAGTCATGCGGGAGAAAAAGTCACATTTGAAGTGCTGCTGGCGAGTTTTAACTTAGCAGACAGTGGCTTAAAGCGTTTAGCAGCCTTGGTGCATTTTTTAGACATTGGCGGTGCGCCAATCGCAGAAGCCGCTGGCGTGGAAATGCTGCTGGCGGGGATGCGGCAACAGTATGCCGAGGACGATGCGTTGTGCAGCGCGGCGGCTAACGTGTTTGATGCGCTGTATTCGGCCATTTTACGGCGTGTTTAACCTGAATGGCATGGTCAGTGGCATCACGACCACCCTTCGGCGAGCTTCAGGACACCGCTCCCAGCGCGAATTGCCTGGCCGTGACTTTTTCAAAATAATGCGTTTACATGTAAAGTGTGGGGGGCGCTGCCTTATTCAGGGCAACCGCATTAAAACTTGTATAAAAGCATAAAGTTATGAATAATCCAGTTTGAACTTATAACCAAACCGGAGCATCCCTATGAACACCAGCATTATAGAACACTTCTCAACCCTGAAAGACCCGCGTATAGAACGAAAGAAACTCCATGATTTAATGGATATTATCTCTTTGGTCATTTGTGGTATTGTCAGTGGTGCGGAAGGCTGGGAGGCCATAGAAGAATTTGGGCATGAGGGTAATGCCCCGATAAATAGGGTGTCCATGGAGCAATTTATTGTTTTTATTATTTTTTTATTGGCTGTGGCCCTGTGGATTGGGGCACTACCTAAATTATATATGCACCATGAATAAGTCATTCTCAAAACCCATATTGTAGTGCGATTACCCTAAATAATGCCGTGTGCAACTTTTTTCTGTAACCCATTGATATCCCTTGAGGTGACTGTCTTAAATTTCAGTCGCCAAAAAAATATACAACTGTAAATCAACGAGTTATGAAAGTTGCACACGGCGTTAAATATTGGGTGTGATTAACAGTGCGGCACAGATATGGATTTTGTAACCAGCGCATCTGGCCTCTGGGACAGATAAATTTGGAAAAAACCGCACTTTTAATCGCACCCGACCGCTTCAATGTGGTTGGCAACGAACATATTTTCCTGTACAATTAACAGTTTTTCGTTATGCGAACTTTTAGTTTTATTCAGGAGTGGACGATGTCTAGAGTCTGTCAAGTAACCGGCAAATGCACCACGTTTGGCAACAACGTCTCGCATGCCAACAATAAAACCCGCCGCCGGTTTTTGCCCAATTTACACACGCACCGCTATTGGGTGCCCGGCGAAAACCGCTGGGTGACTTTGCGGGTGAGCGCCAAGGGGATGCGTATCATTGATAAGCTGGGAATTGAAACCATCCTAGGCGACATACGTAGCCGTGGCGAGAAGATATAAGGAGAGTTTGCCATGCGCGATAAAATTAAATTAGTATCCACTGCCGGAACCGGTCATTTTTATACTACCACCAAAAATAAACGCACCAAGCCGGAAAAATTGGTGTTAAAAAAATTTGACCCGGTGGTGCGCAAACATGTGGAATACAAAGAAGCCAAAATCAAATAGCCCATAGCGCCGCGTATTTTTCTTTTAGCGCGGCGCAGAATTACCCCGGCAGCGGCGCGAAATTATCACCATGCGCCGCGTATTTTTTCTTCCTTTACCACCCAGCCATTCTTCCGGTGATTTCTAGCGATTCCCCTTCCTTACTGCCGTTGCGTGGCTTACGCATTCTCGTGACCCGCCCGGCGGGGCAGCACCAGCCTTTGTGCAGCCTTATCGAGCAAGCGGGCGGTCAAGCGATATTTTTCCCCGTGCTGGCGATTACGCCTTTAACCAACTGGCTGGCGCAGCCCGTGCCGCGTTGGGACTTATTGATTTTTATCAGCGCCAATGCAGCGCAATACGCCGCGCCCACGTTGTTGGAACAGGGTATGATTGGACATGGCCAAACGCAATTGGCCGCTGTGGGGTGGCACACGGCGCAAGCGCTACGTCAATTTTGCCCCAATGAAACAGTGCTGTTCCCACCCGTGCGCCATGACAGTGAAGGTTTGCTGGCGTTGCCCGCGTTGCAAGCCCGCCAGGTACAAGGCCAGCGTGTGGCCATTGTGCGCGGACGCGGCGGGCGCGAAACTTTAGCGGAAACCTTGCGCGCGCGTGGCGCGCAGGTGGAATATGTTGAAGTGTATGCCAGAACCCTGCCCGCTGCCACAGTTCCCGCACCCGCGCCAACGGATATAGTTACCTTGACCAGTGTCGAATCTGCGGAAAATTTATTCCGCCTGTTGCCTGCTGCGGATTGGCTGGCCTCCTGTGCCTACGCGGTGTTTAGCGCGCGGGTACGCGATGCGGTGCGCGCGTTGGGCGCGCATGGGCCATGCTGGATTGCCAGCGCGCCTGGGGACGAAGCCTTGCTGGCAGCGATCACGCAGGCATACCGAACGAGCGAGGAATAATATGCTAGCCATTCAATTGGAAAACGTCAGCAAAGTGTACACCCGCTACGCCAACTCGCTGGATCGTTTGTTGGAAGTGGTGACCAAGCGCCCACGCCACCATGCGTTTCAAGCTTTGCAGCCCCTCACGCTGGAAGTGCCGCGTGGCCAAGTGCTCGGCGTGGTGGGCGACAACGGCGCGGGCAAAAGCACTTTGCTCAAATTGGTGGTGGGCACCTTGCAGCCCGATGGCGGGCGGCGCGAAGTGCAGGGCCGAATTGGCGCGTTGCTGGAGCTGGGCGGTGGATTTCATTTGGAAATGAGCGGGCGCGAAAACGTATTTCTCAGCGGCGCGATGATGGGGTTGGCGTCAGCGGAAATTCACGCGCTCTACCCGCGCGTGGTCGAATTTGCCGGGCTTGGCGAGTTTATCGAACAGCCCGTGAAAACCTATTCGTCAGGCATGTTCATGCGCCTGGCGTTTGCCGTGGCCACCTGCGTAGAGCCGGATATTTTGGTGGTGGATGAGGCGCTGTCGGTGGGGGATGGCGCGTTTGCGCGCAAATCGTTTGACCGCATTATGCAGTTTAAAGAATTGGGCAAAACTATTTTATTTTGCTCGCATTCGCTATACCAAATCGAAGCCATTTGTGATCGCGCCATTTGGCTGGATAAAGGCGGATTGCGCATGGATGGCCAAGCCGCGCAAGTGGTAAACGCCTATACGCAATGGATGGACAGCATGGCAGCGCGACGCGCGCCAACGGAAGAAGCGGTCATGCCCGCGCCGGTTGAACAAACCCAAGCACGCTTAACCCACGTTGCGCTGTGGGTAGATGGCCAAGCCAACAGCCAAGCGCTGAGCGGCAAAAATGATGTGGCAGTACACGTGCGGTTCAGTTCCGACCCCACGTTGCCCGCGCCCAGCGTGGCGTTAATGTGGTTGGCTGCGGATGGTCGCCCGGTATGTAGCGCAGGCACGCAGAACGATGGGTATGCCATTGTCCGCGATGCCCAGGGCAATGGCCAAGCCACAGTGACCTTTCCCCAGTGCGCGTTGCTGCGCGGCGAGTATGCGTTGAATGTGTATTTGCTTTGCGAATCCGCCATTCATTTGTACGACCAATCGCTTAGTGCAGCCACGTTGCACATGCGCCAAACCGGCATGGAGCGCGGCTTGGTGAATTTGCCTAGGCGCTGGGCCAGCGGCTGACCCGTCAGCGTTCAGACACCCCATTTAATCCCAATATAATTCAACATGATAACCGCTGTATTTGCGGATATTGAGCACACCGCAATCCAATAGCCAATATTGGCCTTTAAGGCCCTGCAAAGTGCCGCGAATGGACGGCGTTTTGTCCAGGTTCAGCGCAACGGCCTTGGCAGGATACGTCTGTACTGGATAGTGAAATTCGCGTACTGCTTCATCCGTACATAAACTCAGCGCATCATCCGGTAAACGGGCTTGCAGTTCATGCAGTTGCGGCGCAACCTGCGCGAGCAGAGTATCGCGCAGTGCCAACAAGTCCAGCGGCGCAGCATCGCTTTTGAGTAATTTGCGCCAATCGGTTTTATCCGCCACGTGCCGCGCCAGCAGGACTTCGAGCAAGCCAGAGTGGTAGCGCGTGCTGGCTGTGAATATGGGCAAAGCTTGGCTGGCCCCCTGATCCAGCCAGCGCGTGGGAATTTGGCTGTGGCGGGTGATGCCCACTTTGAGACCAGAGGAATTGGCCAGGTACACCACATGCGTTTGCATACATTGGGTTGCGCCCCATTCCGGCTCGCGGCATGTGCCTTGCGCATGGTGGCACAATTCGGGCCGCACCATGCACAGGTCACAGCGCGCCAGGGTTTGGCTGCATGGGTAGCAATAGCCTTGTTGATAACTTTTGCGCGTGGTGCGGCCACAGGCCAGGCAATAAATCGCGCCAGTAAAACGCAGGGTAACGGTTTGGCCCAACGCGGGTTGCAGAGGGATTTCTTGGTCGTCTACACGCATAGCGTAGCGCGCTGGCGTGCTGGGCGTGATAACCATTTTTTGCAAAATGCCAGAAAATTCATTTGAATGTGCTGCGTGCAGCACATGTTGTAACACTTCGGAAAAATTCATGAGACATATCGCTACAGTGGTTGTGGTGAATAGTAGTATACGAAAAAAAAGGGGTGAGTGGTTCGTGCAAGACGCCGCACTTGCCACGCCGCACTGACAACTTCAATACGGGAAGGGTTACATTGGAGATCGCATGAATACGATTTTTTGGCACGATTATGAAACGTTCGGCGCAGATCCGCGCTGTGATCGGCCTGCGCAATTTGCTGGCGTGCGCACTGACGAGCGGCTGCAACCTGTGGGCGAACCGGTCAATTGTTATTGCCAGCCTGCGCCGGATTTTTTACCCCATCCCGAAGCGTGTTTGATTACTGGCATCACGCCGCAAATCGCATGGGAACGCGGCGTGATTGAAGCGGAATTTGCCGCGCGCATTCATGCTGAACTGGCCATGCCCGGCACTTGCGGCGCGGGGTATAACAGCGTACGTTTTGATGACGAAGTGACTCGCCATTTGCTGTTTCGCAACTTATACGACCCTTATGCACGCGAATGGCAAAATGGCAATTCGCGCTGGGACATCATTGACTTAGCGCGCATGACCTACGCCCTGCGCCCGGAGGGCATGGCATGGCCGCGCAATGAAGACGGCACACCCAGTTTCCGCCTGGAAGCGCTCAGCGCGGCCAACCAATTGTTGCACGACGCCGCGCACGATGCGCTGTCCGACGTATACGCCACCATTGCCCTGGCGCGCAAAATTCGCCAGTGCCAGCCCAAATTGTATGAATTTTTGTTCACACTGCGTGACAAAAAACGCGCAGAAGCGCAGTTTGATTTGATTAACCGCGCGCCGTTGCTACACACTTCGCGCATGTTTCCCGCCCAATTTGGCCACACCACAGTGGTTGTGCCGCTGGCACGCGACCCAGTGAATAAAAACGCCATTGTGGTGTATGACCTGCGCCATGATCCTGCGCCATGGCTGCAACTGCCTGCTGAGGAAATTCGCCGTCGCGTGTTCACGCCTGCTGCCGATTTGCCGCCCGATACGCCGCGTGTTGCGCTGAAAACCGTGCATCTGAACAAGTGTCCCGCACTGGCTCCCCTGCGCACCCTGCCAGCGGATGCGCCTGCGCGCTTGCAATTGGATTTGGCGCAAATCAACGCGCACTTGGCACAAGTTCACGCCACGCCCATGCCCCCATTGGCCGCCAAAATTCAACAAGCCTTGGCCCCGCAACCGTTTCCACCCGCGCCGGACGTGGAATGCCAGTTGTACGCTGGATTTATTGGCAACGCCGACCGCGCACACTTGGAACAAGCGCGCACCTTGCCACCCGCTGCACTGGCTACTTGCCACCCGCCGTTTAACGACGCCCGTTTGCCGGAATTGCTGTTTCGCTACCGCGCGCGCAACTACCCGCACACCCTCACCCCGGCGGAAACCGCACGCTGGCGTGGCTACTGCCAACGTCGGCTTACCGATCCGCAAGCGGGCGCAACAGTGGTGGCAGACGCATTTTTCCAAACCCTGGCGCGCTTGCAACACGAATCTGCGGATGCCGCCATTCTTGCCCAACTGCACGACTACGGCCAAAAAATTGTCCATGGTGAATGGAGTGCGAAGCCGTAGCTTCGCACGTGCCAAGCTACGGCTTGGCACTCCGCATGACAGCAGGTTGGCGGTATGTAATAAAACAGTCATTACAACCCGCTATGCTTTGCGGTTGCTTTTATTGATGCACTTTGAAACTGGCTGAACCAATGAGGACAATTTTCATGCAAAATCATTCATTCAAAATGTTGCCTATTACCGCAGCCGTGATTGCGGCATTAGGTCTAGGACTTAGCGGTTGTGGCGGCGACAGTGACAGCCCGGCTACGACTTCCATCACTGGCGTAGAATTTGTCACCTTTGATGCGCCGAAAACCGACGACGAAATCGCCACCACCTACACCAAAGCCAAAGCCAAAGTCAGCTATTCTGACGGCACCTCTAAAGAATTCCCATTAAATTACAACGTGTTATTCAACAACACTGACAAGGTAGGCAATGCCACTTACGCGGCTGCCCAATTATTTGACCGCAATGGCAACCCGTTGCGCGATGCCGCTGGCAACTTGTCTATTGCTGAAACGCCGGATGCCAACAGCTTGATTTCCATCAATCCGCTGTTTTTAGTGACGCAATATGAATACGATTGGATTGACTCTGCGGGCAACGACATGTACGGTCGGATGCCGATGAGCATGACCCTGACCACGCTGGAGCAAGACAGTGCGGGCAAATTGATCGCAAAAAGCCAAAAGCCCATCAGCTTCAGCGGCGTAGACGGCCTGTGGATTCCCTGCGCCGGATCGTTGTCGCCGTGGAATACCCATTTGAGTTCCGAAGAATACGAGCCGGACGCCCGCTGCATGGTTGAAGCGTCTTACAGTAAAATTTGCGACGCAACCACCAACGCCACCAGCAGCCTCGGCGCAATGACCACCTACGGCATTGCCGCGCCGAATGTTTACAACTACGGCCTGACCCCAGAAGTCACCGTCAAATCCGACGCATCCACCAGCGTGGTCAAGCACCGCACTTTGGGCCGTTTGTCCCGCGAATTGGTGCACGCCATGCCGGATCAACGCACGGTATATCAAGGCGACGACGGCACATATAACGTCCTGACCATGTTTGTGGCAGATAAAGCGGCGGATTTATCCGCCGGTACGCTGTATGCCGCCAAATGGAATCAGACCGACGACAAAAACGGCGGTGCTGCGACGTTATCCTGGATTAAACTCGGCTCCAGCAATAACACCGAACTCGCCCAACTCGCTGCCACGCTTAAATTCAGCGATATTTTTGAAACCGCCGCAGTTGAGAAAAACAGCGACGGCACTTATAAAGCTGCGCCCGCTGGCTTCATGCAAATCATTGCTGGCCACAACACCGGCAATGTGGAAAACCTCAAACTCAAAGCAGGCATGGAAAAAGCCGCTGCATTCTTAGAAACTCGCCGTTACGCCGCATATTTGGGCGCAACCACCGAGTTTGAAAAGTTTGAAGGCGTCACATCCAACAACAAAGACAAGAAAGTCTACTTGGCAATGACGCGGATGCGCGACGGCATGGAAAACAAGTCTACTGATCCGACCAATCATATCCGTATTCCCAAATTGGTCGCGGGCGCGGTCTACGAAATTAACACTGCCGCAGGTCAAAAAGACCAAACCGGCGCCACCATCAACAGCGACTATGCGGGTACGGCAATGCGCGGTTTAGTGCTGGGTGAAGACATCGCCAAAGACGCAATTGGCAACACCTGCTCGGTGGACAAAATCTGCAACCCGGACAACATCAAGTTCTCCGAAAAAATGCGCACCTTGTTCATTGGCGAAGACAGCAGCACTGCGCACGTCAACAACTTCCTGTGGGCGTACAACGTGGACACCAAGAAGCTGTCGCGTGTGTTATCGATTACTGCTGGCGGCGAATCCACTGGCTTGCAAGCCATTGACAACCTCAACGGCCATGCGTACATCATGAGTAATGCCCAGCATTTGGGCGATTTCAGCAGCAACATCAATGCGGACCTGAAAACCCGCATTGCTGGCAAGATTGACAAATACAAAGCGCCAGTCGGCTATGTAGGCGGCATTCCTGGGATGTAATTTTTCGCGTTTTGTTTGGGTGTGTAAAAGAGCCTTGTCGCGCAAGCGGCAGGGCTTTTTTTTTATTTTTTTGCCTCAGCGGCGTCATTTGCGCGGCGACGCAACCCTGCGCTACCGTTATAATAAGGCAATCCAACCCAATCCAGCGGAGCCTTGCCATGTCCCGTGCGTTTACGATTTTTCTGATTGCTGTCATTGCCCTAGCGCTGTCGTTAGATGACGACAGAACATGGAATCGCCGCGTGGAGTTTCGGGCGGATTGATAATGCGCTACGACCTGACGCTAAAAGACCTGTTTCAAAACTTGCCGCGCCGCTTGCTACAATTATTGACCGGCAGCGACGTGGCGGAAGTGCTGAACGCCGAATATCCGAGTGTGCGCAAGCGCCTGCCGGATTTGGTGTCGCGCCTGCAAGACGGACGTTTGTACCATTTGGAATTGCAAAGCGACAACGATCCGCTGATGCCGCAACGCATGTTGGAATATGCGGTATTGATTGAGCAACAATACGGCTGTTTTCCGTTTCAGCAAGTGCTGTACGTTGGGCGAAAGCCACTGGACATGCCCAAGCAGATTCGTGCGCCGCAGTTGCAATTTGACTATCATTTGCAGGACATTCGCTTGATCAATTGCCGCGAATTGCTGGCAAGCGACTGTTTGGAAGACGCGATTCTGGCGATTTTATGCGATATACCCGATGAAGCGCAGGCGATTGCGGTGATTATGCAAAAACTGCAAACGTTGCATCAAAATGCGCGTGAAGACGCGATGGAAAAACTGCACAATTTATCGCTGCTGCGCCCGCAAACGATACAAGATAAATTGAAATACTACGAGGAACATATCATGCCGATTACGATTGATGTCACAGAAGGGGTTTGGTATCAAGACGCTTTTGCCAAAGGCAAAGCAGAAGGCGAGGCGAAAGGAGTTGCCAAAGGGGTTGCCAAAGGCAAGGCTGAAGGCAAGGCGGAAGGCAAAGCGGAAGGCAAGGCGGAAGGCAAAGCTGAAGGGATAGCCAAAGGCAAAGCTGAAGGCAGATTGTTAGCCAGCCGTGCGAATTTGACTAAATTGCTGGAAAAGCGCTTCGGTACATTGCCGGAAGAGACGCAAGCGCGGATTGCGCAAGCGCCGTTGGAGCGGGTTGAGCAGTGGTTGCTCAACGTGTTGGATGCACAAGTGTTGGCGGATGTGTTTCGGGAGGAATAACGTATGCGTTTATTTTGTCTTTTGTTTTTGATGTTATTTTTGAGTCAGGCGGCATCGGCGGCGCGCTATGCGCTGGTGATTGGCAATGCCGATTATGCGGCTGTGGCGGATTTGCACAATCCCAAAGAAGACGCGACAGACATGGCGCTTGAACTCAAAAATCTGAATTTTGAGGTCACGCGATTGGTTAATGCGGACAAGCCGGCGATGGACAAGGCGCTGGAAGCGTTTATCGGCACATTGCGCCGTACTGACGAGGCGGTGGTGTATTTTTCCGGGCATGGGGTGCAATACCGCAATGCCAATTATCTCGTGCCGACCGATGCCAAGCCCAAAACCGGCGCGGATATTCCGTACAGCATGGTGAATGCGCAGCAAATTTTGGACAATTTGCAGGAAGTGAACGGCGACGGGGTTAATCTGCTGATTTTAGACGCTTGCCGCAACAGTCCGTTTAAGAGTTTGAGCAAAAGCGCGGCGCAAGGTTTGGCGAACATGAAGCCGTCTGGTTCGCTGGTGTTGTATGCCACAGCGCCCGGCACCGAGGCGATGGGTAGCGAAGGTTTGCGCAACAGCATTTATACCCACCATTTGCTGGCGGCGTTGCGCAATCCGGCGCAACACCGCGTGAGTATTTTAGATATGCAAACAGGCATTGCGGCGGCGGTGAAGCGCGACAGCGGCGGTGCGCAACTGCCCTGGCAGGAAGGCTCTTTAACGCAGACTTTTTGTTTTGCGCCGCCGTGTGGCGGAGCGGGGAATCAGGACGAGATAGAAAAATTGCATCGAGAAAAACTGGCTTTGCAGACGGAATTGGAAGCGGCGCGCCAGCAGCAAACGAGCGAATACAAAAAAGAGCAAATAAGAAGATACAATGAGACATATTATGAGCCGCTAGATGCTGACTCTGTCAATATAAATAATTTTGATCTGTGGATTTATGCCGAACATGAGGGCGGCACCTACAGTTCTGGCTTAGATAACAAAATCTATTTTAATCCACCATCCAGTTTCTTCATAGAAAAAATAAAAGAACCAACTGCCACTAAAGACGGCGGGGGATTATCAAATACAATTCGTATTTCGAAGTATAAAGGACAAACGGTGAGATTTTCTGCTTTTATTAAAACAGAGAACGTCAAAAATAAGGCATGGATATATGCTCAAAGTGGAAATTTATACCCAAGCAAAGGGATAAATGGAAATAATGACTGGACGGAATTAGTTTTAATATTTCATATACCAAAAGATCACAATAAGGAATACATAACCTTAGCATTTTCATTATGGGAAGGTGGTCGAATGTGGATAGATAACATTAGATGGGAAGTAGTTGAAGGCAGTGTTATCTCTGCGCCAACGGCAACGCAAACCGCCACATCTACCGCCATGCGTGGCGAGACGCTAACCGACCTCCTATCCGGTATCAAATTCATCTGGCTGGAGGGCGGCTGTTTTAAGATGGGCAAAGAGAATGGAGAAAAAGATGAAAAGCCTGTGCATGAGGTATGCGTAGACGGCTTTTATTTAGCAGAGACAGAAACCACGCAAGCGCAGTGGGAAGCGGTGATGGGCAATAATCCGAGTCTTTTTAAGGGCGCGAACCGCCCAGTGGAGCAAGTGAGTTGGAACGATACGCAAGAATTTATTCAAAAACTTGGAAATAGTTGTTACCGTTTACCGACGGAGGCGGAGTGGGAATATGCTGCGCGGGCAGGTAGTAATGGAGATTATAGTTTGGACAAAGACGGCAAGGAAGTCACGAAAAGTAATTTAAATGACTATGCGTGGTATGGTTACGAAAAAGCCGATAAACAAACGCATGAGGTAGCAACGAAACAGCCGAACAAATTTGGGTTATACGATATGCACGGCAACGTGTGGGAATGGACAAACGACTGGTACGAAAGCAATTATTATGACATATCTCCAAGAAACAATCCGCAAGGTGCGAAATCAGGCGAATGGCATCTACTGCGCGGCTGCACATGGAGCGATTCGTCTGACGATTGTCGCGCTACCAACCGTCAACATCCCTTACCCTCATGGCTCGCGCCCGACAACCCTAACTACGGCTTTGGGTTTCGTCTCGCCCAACCTTGCAGACTCAAGAGCGGCTAACCAGCGAGCCAGGTAGTCAGCCAGGTAGGGTGTGCGCCATCTTTTCGGCGCACACGCGAATCTTCCCCGACGCCATCCGCGTTCGCGCCGCGAAAACATGCGGCGCAAACCCTACTTCCCTCGTTCCCATCGTCCCGATGGGAAGCGCGTCACTCCAGCGGCGCGTTTTGAAGCAGGATTCTCAGAATGGAAACTGCATTGATAAAGCCAAAAAACACATGCTGACCTTCAAAGAAAGCCCGATTTTTACCAAATAAGTGAGCCGCTATTTGAATGATGACGAATACACGGCGTTGCAATGGGCTTTGGCGGGAGCATCCCGACGCCGGAGATTTGATTCCCCGCAGCGGCGGTTTGCGTAAACTGCGCTGGCAGGCGGAAGGTCGCGGGAAAAGAGGCGGGTATCGAATAATTTATTATTGGCGTAACCAACAGGGTGAGATTTGGTTGTTGACGATGTACGCCAAGAACGAAGCGGAAAACATCCCCGCACAGGTATTGAAAGCGATTAAAGAGGCATTGGAAAATGACTAAACGCGATATAGGCAGGGAAATTCTCGACAGCATCCACGCCATCAAACGCGGCGAAGGTAAGACTTATCCCGTCTCCACCGATGTGGATGCCAAGCAAATCCGCGAACAACTGCATTTGGGGCGTTCCGCCTTCGCCGCTTTGATGGGCGTCAGCCCGCGCACTGTGCGCGCTTGGGAACAAGGCGAACGTAAGCCTTCCGGCGCGGCGAGAATTTTATTGTTGATGGCGGCGCGACAGCCGGATTTGGTGCTGGCTACGGTGCGTAACGGATGATTTGCTGGTCGGGGTTTGCAACCCGAGACGGTGACTTTTGGTTGTCTGAAACAAAATTTACAGGATTCTAGGATTTTCAGGATGAGACAAAGGAAACACCCATGCAATTAAGTTTAGACATCCCTGAAGAAGCTTTTTCCATTTTGCGGGTCGCGCCGGATGCTTTTCTCAAGGAAATGCAACTGGCGGCGGCGGTGAAATGGTATGAAATCGGCAAAATTTCCCAAGCCAAAGCCGCTGAACTGGCGGGCTTAAGCCGTCAGGGGTTTATTGAGGCGTTGGGGAAATTCGGGGTTTCCGCCCTGCAAATCACCCCGGAAGAATTGACGGCGGAGTTCGAGCGCGATGTTCGGCAACTGGGTCGTCAATAGCTCGCCATTGATTTTGCTGGGCAAAATCGGCGGTTTGGCTTGGTTGCCGAAATTAGCCAATGAGTTGCTGATTCCGTCGGGTGTCGCAGCGGAAATCAAGGCAGGGGCTGACGATCCGGCGCGGCGTTGGCTGTCGCAGGACGGCGCGGCGTATGTGCGTAATGTCGGCTCCATCCCGCCGCTCATCGCTTCATGGGATTTAGGGCGCGGTGAAACGGAAGTTTTAGCCTATGCCTGGACACACCGCGATTATTCGGCGGTTGTGGATGACCGCGCTGCTCGGCAATGCGCGGTTGCCTTGCAAATTCCCCTGCGCGGTACCTTGGGCGTGGCTTTGTTGGCAAAACAGGCGGGGCTGATTCCACAACTCGCACCTCTTATCGAGGCACTGCAACACGCCGGACTGCGTGTTACCCCGCAAATCACCGCGCAAGCATTGCATTTGGCAAATGAGCCAGGTAGGGTGAGCAACATCTTTATCGTTGCCCACCCTTTCGTGCTGAAATAATAGCGCATCAGGTGTCCCCAGTCATCAAAAGGGACATACTGGAGCAATGCGCGCAAATGCTCAAAAAATGTCCGATGCGAAGGCAGTAAACTGCGCACGGTGCAGTACGCCGTATCCATTTCTTAAATTGAGAATTGCTGCAAGTTTACAAGATGACAGTGAAGGCAAAGGTGGGCTATGGCATAATGTTGCGCCATACGCGCGACGGTGGAGGAAAGTGCAGTGCGCATTTTGCACGTGGGTAAATTTTTCCCGCCCTTTGCGGGTGGCATTGAGAACTTTATGGCAGATTTGCTGCCCGCACAGGCCGCACAGGGCGACACGGTGGCGGCATTGGTTCATGCGCATCAGCCGCCAGGTTGGTCACTGTGGCCATCCATTGCGTCAGAGCCGTGGCCGTGGGGCGCGCTGTACCGCGCGCCGTGTTTTGGGCGGTGGTTATATACGCCCATCAGTCCGCATTTTCCCGTTTGGCTACACCGCGTTATTCATGAATTTCAACCCGATGCGCTGCATTTGCATCTGCCCAATCCCTCCGCATTTTGGGCATTACCCTTGCCCAGCGCGCGGCGTTTGCCTTGGATAATTCATTGGCATTCTGACGTGGTGGCTTCCGCGTTGGATCAGCGCTTGGCCCTGGCTTACCGCGTGTACCGTCCCTTTGAGCAAGCCGTGCTGCAGCGCGCTTGTGCCATTATCGCCACTTCGCCTCCTTATTTGGAATCCAGCCCCGCGCTCGCGCCTTGGCGTGGCAAATGCCATACCGTGTCGCTAGGCTTAGATGCAGCGCGTCTGCCACCCGCATCTGCCGCCGCCTTGGCATGGGCCAATGCCATGTGGGAGGCGCAACCGGGCGCGCGGATTTTGAATGTGGGCCGCATGACTTATTATAAAGGCCAAGAAATCTTACTGCGCGCGCTGGCGCAACTGCCGCAAGCACAAGGAATTATCGTTGGCGAAGGCGAATGGCGCCCGCAACTGGAACAGTGTGCGCGCACGCTTCAGTTGGGCCAGCGTGCACGGCTGCTGGGCTTTGTGGCGCAAGAGCAACTGGCCGCATTACTGCAAACCTGCGATATTTTTTGCCTGCCTTCGTTGGAACGCACGGAAGCCTTCGGCATGGTGCTGCTGGAAGCCATGCGTCATGGCCGCGCCGTGGTGGCCAGCCGCATTCCTGGCTCCGGTGTGGGTTGGGTGACGCAAGAAGGCCAAACTGGCCTGTTGGTTCCGCCCGCTGACCCGGTTGCGCTCGCCAATGCGCTACACCACTTAATCACAGACGTTGCCTTGCGCCAACGCCTGGGGCAAGCCGGTGCAACGCGGTTTTTCCAAGAGTTGACCATTGCGCAAGTAGCGGCACAAATTCGCGCGCTGTATTGCAAAATATAGCCAGCCCGGGGACGGAACTCCGTGCTACCGTGACAACCACTCCATCGGGTTAAGCGGATCACCATTGTGGCGGATTTCAAAATACAGCGCGGCCTGCGGCTGACCGCCGCTGTCGCCCACACTGGCAATGACTTCCCCCATCCGCACCCAATCGCCGGTTTTTTTGTGCAAGCGGCGATTTTGGCCATATAGCGTCATATAATGTTGATCGTGTTCAACAATCAGCAATTGGCCATAATTGCGCAACCAATCGGCAAATACCACTCGACCATCGGCAATGGCTTGCACAGGATCACCGGGTTTGGCACCAATGAGCACGCCCTGCCAGCGTAACGAACCCAGACCCCGGCTTGCGCCATAACTATTGAGAATCGCGCCAGTTACCGGGTAACCGAGCTTGCCACGGCGCTTGGGGAACGGTTCGGACAGCAATGGCGGCGAGGCGACTTGGGCAAAGGCTTCGTCCACTGTGCGCAACAACGATTGCAAATGGGATTTGTCTTCTTCCAGCATAGTAATTTGAATTTGCTGGTTTTCCCATTCCTTGGATAAATCGCGCAAAATGCCTTGGCGTTCGTCCAGGCTGCTTTCCAGGCGGATTTTTTGATCGCCAAGCTGCTGTTGCAATGCGGTGATTTCCTGTTGTTCCTGGCGGATGTTGGTTTCGAGGGTTTGCAGGCGTTCTAAGGTGTCGCGGGTGGCGGCGATTTGGCGGGAATAGGCGCGGTTAAAATAGTCGTAATAGCTGATGACTCGCCCCACTACGTCGGGTTTTTCCTGATTTAGCAGGATTTTTAGGTAATCTTGGCGGCCAATCATGTACACCGTGCGCACTTGGCCCGCCAGTTCTGCGCGTTGGTGTTGCAATTTTTCTTGCTGTAATTTTTCGCTCAGTTGCAATTCTTGTAAACCGCGTTGGCGCACAGCCAGTTGTTTTTCCAAGGTTTCTAAATCGTTGGCCAAATCCCCAATGCGTTTTTCGGTTTGCGCTAATTCGCCATGCAGCTTGCCATATTGGGCGCGCGTAGTCTGCATGGCGGTTTCCAGACGGCCTAGGGCCTGTTCAACGCCAGTGAGTTGTTTGCGCAATTCCGGGCCGCGTTCCTCGCCCCAGACCACGTCCGTCAGCAACAGGGCAAAGACTAAAACCCAGTGCCAACGGCAACGCACACCCTAGCCCACCAGCGTCAGCAAGCTGTGTCCGCTCATTTGCGGCGGCACCTCTAGCCCCATCAAGGTCAGCATGGTGGGGGCCACGTCGGCCAACACGCCCGGGGTTTCCTTGATTTTGACCGTGCGGTTGCCCACGTACACGAACGGTACCAAGTTGGTGGTGTGCGCGGTATGCGCCTGTCCGGTTTCTGGGTCGCGCATTTTTTCGACATTGCCATGATCCGCCGTAACCAACACTTCGCCGCCCACGGCACGGCTGGCGGCAATGACGCGGCCCAGGCATTGGTCGACGAACTCCACGGCCCGCACCGCTGCGTCGAGTTTGCCCGTGTGTCCTACCATGTCGGTATTGGCGTAATTGCAGATAATCGCGTCAAACGGTTGATGGGTGCGATGGATGGCTTCCACCAATTTGTCTGTCACGGCTTGTGCGCTCATTTCAGGCTGAAGATCGTAGGTGGAAATTTTGGGCGAAGGCACTAACATGCGTTCCTCGCCCTCGTACACTGCTTCCTTGCCGCCGTTGAAAAAAAATGTCACGTGGGCATATTTTTCCGTCTCAGCGATGCGCAATTGATGCAGTCCCGCATGGGCAATATATTCACCGAACACGTTGCGCAAAGTTTCCGGTGGATAGGCCACTGGGATGTCAAAATCCTTTTGATATTCCGTCAGGCTGACAAACAGCACCTGCGGACGGCGCGCGGTTTGGAATTCTTTGAAGTCTTTTTCCGTGAACGCACGGGTGATTTGGCGCGCACGGTCGGAGCGGAAGTTCATGAAAAATACCACGTCGCCATCCTCAATACGTACCGCCTCGCCGCCTTCGGGAACAATTAAGGTGGGTTTGACAAATTCGTCATTCTCTTGGCGTTCATAGGCCATCTCCAATCCGCGTTTGGCGGAGGGCGCACTATATTTCACTTTGGCGGAAACCATGGCGTCATAGGCTTGTTGCACGCGATCCCAGCGGTGGTCGCGATCCATGGCGTAAAACCGTCCGCATATTGAGGCGAAACAACCCGCGCCCAACTCTTTGAATTTTTTTTCCATCAATTTAATGGACGAGGCTGCACTTTTGGGCGGCATGTCGCGGCCATCAAGAAAAGCGTGCAAATAAATGCGCTGCCCACCACGTTTTTTCGCCAACTCCAGCATGGCTTGTATGTGATCTTCGTGGCTATGCACGCCGCCTGGCGATAATAAGCCCAAAATATGAATGGCCTTGTCCTGCTGCACCGCTTGATCCACAGCCTTGGTTAAGGTTTTGTTATCGAAAAAAGAACCCGTGCGGATAGAGCGGGTGATGCGGGTAAATTCTTGATACACCACCCGCCCGGAGCCAAGGTTAAGGTGGCCGACTTCGGAGTTGCCCATCTGATCGCCCGGCAGTCCAACATCCGCGCCAGAAGCGGATAAAAACGTGTGCGGGCAAGTGACCCACAAGGTATTCCACACCGGGGTTTTAGCCTGGGCAATGGCATTGTATTCTGTTTCTTGGGTATAGCCCCAGCCATCCAGGATAAGGAGGGTCAGCGGGCGATTTTTTTTGGTCATAGGCATGAACTCGTAATGTGGAATAAGATGGGGTGGCCAAGTGCGTGAACTGGCATTGCTGTGGCCAACGGTGCGTGGCCGCAGCGATTGCGGCGCGCCATGGGATAGGCACCGCGTGGGCGCGTTGTGCGCGCCTTGCCAGGTAACAACAAAAACAAAAACCAAACGAGTATAAAGTAAGTGTTGTGACGATTGGAATCAAGCAACCTTCCGCTGTTTACACAGATGGAAAATACGGGTTATTCCAATTCGCGTTTGAATATCGTAGCATGACAAGACGGACAAGGCGGTACGCGCCCAGGCTGATGAAAACTCATGCTTTTTCCGCAAGTAACGCAGGTCAGCGTGCCCGGGCCAGTGGTTTCGCCAGTATGCCATTCGGACATGTTTTGCACGCGCGATTCCAGCTCCATCAGCGCCGCACGGGTGTGATCCACCATGAGGCTGAAAACATCCAACACGCGATCTTCGACCAATTGAATGTCAAAGCGCAGCCAATCCGCCAGTTCTTTTTCTGTATCGGCTAAATACTCGGCAGCCGCCTGCACGTCCTTGCGCAAGTATCCGCCAATGCGTTCCGCTTCTTCCTGGCCGGCTTCCTCCAGTTCTACGGTTTTTTCCACCGCGCGGTCAATGAAGCTATACGTTCCGCCCGATGCGGCATGGGTGCCGTGCGGGAGAAATTGCTTAGCCCGCTCCATCAGGGAACGATATAACCGTGCGGGTTTTTCTTGATGATGATCCGTTGGTTCGGTCATGATGAGGCCCTCCTGTGAATTCCAGCAAGTTGCGCCTAGGTTGGTTATGATTGTAGCAGGTTATCAGCAATTCTCAATTTAAGCACCCAAACTTGATTTATCGGCATGTTTTCGGTGCAGTTGGGTGCTCGGTTTCACAGTGGGTTGCTGCCAATTTGTTCATTGATATAGCGCTCCACCCGCTTGTTGAAAATGCTTTGCCTGCTCCGCCATGCCGGATTCCGCGTAATCGCGCACGTCTTGGGTGATTTTCATGGAACAGAATTTAGGGCCGCACATGGAGCAAAAATGCGCAGTTTTCGCGGATTCTTTGGGCAGCGTGGCGTCGTGAAATTCGCGTGCGCGTAACGGATCTAAGCTGAGATTGAACTGATCTTCCCAACGAAATTCAAACCGCGCTTTCGACATGGCATTGTCGCGCAACTGCGCACCAGGATGGCCTTTAGCCACATCCGCCACGTGCGCGGCGATTTTGTAGGCCACAATGCCTTCGCGCACATCGTGCTTGTCCGGCAGGCCGAGATGTTCCTTGGGCGTGACATAGCACAACATGGCGCAGCCATACCAGCCAATCATCGCCGCACCGATGGCTGAGGCAAAATGATCGTAGCCTGCCGCGATGTCAGTGACCAGCGGCCCCAGCGTGTAAAACGGCGCTTCTTGGCAGAGCGCCAGTTCTTGTTCCATATTTTCGCGGATCAGGTGCATGGGCACATGGCCAGGCCCTTCAATCATCACCTGCACATCGTGTTGCCAGGCAATTTGCGTCAATTCGCCTAAGGTTTTGAGTTCGGCAAATTGCGCCGCGTCGTTGGCGTCGGCCAGCGAGCCGGGCCGCAAGCCATCGCCCAAACTGAAGCTGACATCATAGGCTTGCATGATGGCGCAAATTTCTGCGAAATGCGTGTACAGAAAATTTTCGCGGTGGTGCGCTAAACACCACTTGGCCATAATCGATCCGCCGCGCGACACAATGCCGGTCAGGCGGTTGGCGGTGAGCGGGATGTAGGCCAAGCGCACGCCCGCATGAATGGTAAAATAATCCACACCTTGCTCGGCCTGTTCAATCAGTGTGTCGCGGAACAGTTCCCAACTCAAATCCTCCGGCTTGCCACCGGCTTTTTCCAGCGCTTGATACAGCGGCACTGTGCCAATGGGCACTGGGCTGTTGCGGATAATCCATTCGCGCGTTTCGTGAATCTGGCCGCCAGTGGATAAATCCATCACCGTGTCGCCGCCCCAGCGAATGGACCACACCATTTTTTCGACTTCTTCCGCAATACTAGAACCCAGCGCGGAATTGCCGATATTGGCATTGATTTTTACCAAAAAATTACGGCCAATAATCATGGGTTCCAGCTCGACATGATTGATATTGGCTGGAATAATTGCCCGCCCGCGCGCCACTTCGTCGCGCACGAATTCCGGCGTAATCGCACGCGGCATCACCGCGCCAAACGCCTCGCCAGGATGAATGCGTGCCAGCTCACCCGTGGCGGCCAGACGCTGATTTTCGCGGATGGCAACGAATTCCATTTCCGGCGTGACAATGCCCTGGCGCGCGTAGTGCATTTGCGTCACAATCCGCCCCGCCTTGGCGCGGCGCGGCGCGTGCGGCTTTGGAAAACGCACGGACTGAAGATGCACATCCTGCGCGCGTTGCTGACCGAATTGCGAGCTGGGCCGCGCCAGCGTCTCCGTATCTTCGCGTTCATCCACCCAGGTCTGGCGCACGGGCGGCAAACCTTGGCGCAAATCCACTGCATAGTCTGCGTCGGAATACGGCCCAGCCGTGTCATACACCAGCACAGGCGGATTGGGGCTGGCCTGGCCATTGGCCAACTGCGTGTCGCTTTGACGGATTTCGCGTAGGGGAACGCGCACATCAGGACGGCTGCCGCAAATATACACCTTGCGTGAATTGGGCAAGGGCTGCAAAATCTGCTTATCCAAGGACAGCGCTGCATCCGGCGAAATTGGAGAAATATAATCGGCGTTCATCAATACCTCGTGTAACGGTGAATTCTGTTATGATAGCCGCCCTATTGTTTCACGCTTGCCCGCAAGAATAAACTGTGGCGCGCCCTGGCCTGGCCGCCTCCAACCGAGCTGATTTGCCATGACCCTGATTCAAGCCTTGATTATCGCTCTCGTTGAGGGCATCACCGAATTCCTGCCAGTTTCCTCGACCGGTCATATGATTTTAACCTCAGCGGCATTGGGCATGGCGGAAAGCGAATTTCTTAAAACCTTTGAAATTTCCATTCAACTCGGTGCAATTTTGGCGATAGCCTTAATGTATATCCAGCGGTTTTTTAATGGGATACAAATTTATTTCAAGCTGCTCGTTTCCTTTTTGCCCACCGTGGTCATCGGCCTGTTGGCGTATGACTTTATTAAAGGCTATCTATTCAGCCCGCTAGTAGTGTCAATTTCACTGATTGTAGGCGGCATTCTATTGATTTTAGTGGATAATCGTGTTAAAAATAATGCCAGCACTTATGCTGAATTGGAACAAATTCCACTAAAAAATGCTTTTTACATCGGCCTGGCGCAATGCGTTTCCATGATTCCCGGCGTATCGCGCGCGGGTGCGACCATCATCGGCGGCGTGTTCAATGGCTTGGACAAAAAACAAGCCACGGAATATTCTTTCCTGCTCGCTGTGCCCACTATGTTTGCCGCCACTGCGCTGGATTTGCTCAAATCCCCCTTGCAATTCACCCCGGAACAACAACAATTGCTGGCTATTGGCCTGATTACTGCCTTCATTTCAGCGTGGATTACCGTCAAACTATTCGTAGTCGTGGTCGCGCGCACGGGGTTTGTATATTTTGGCTGGTACCGCATCGCGGTGGGCGCGCTATTTTTAGCACTGATTTGGCGTGGTGTGATATAACTCGACTCTGTTGGTATTTTCCCGCAACCGGCTTGCAAAAAGGCAGGTATCTATTCAATTATCCGGCTTTACGCACGGTTACCGCAAAATTCGGTTGATTGAGGATGGTTTTTTTCACTGTGCATTCGTTCACAGCACGAATTACCGCGTCCAGATATTTGTCAGGAAAATCTTCACCAACTTGAATTTCAAAATAAAAATTATCCGGCGCGTGTTTTTGCGCATTCCAATCGTTGCGCATCCTGATTTGAATCTGATCCGTCGGAATATCCCGCGCTTGGCAAAAGCGCTGGACAAAATACCCCGCGCAAGTTGCTAAACCAGTCAGAAAATATCCAAATGGCTCCGGCGCGCTGCCTGTCCCGCCGGCTGTCACCGCCTGATCGCTATGCAGCACAAAATCGCCAAAATGTGCCGAAACTTTCGTCCCTTCGCCAAGTTTAACCATAATATCCATTGTGCTCTCCTCTTAGTCCAATTGACAACACGCTATTTCAAAAACATAAATGATGCCCCCGTCAAGCCTGGAATTTCCGGCGCTGACGTGTCAGTATAGACAAAATTACACGCAGAATCACTGACTACGCCTGCTGCGGTATCCTGAGCACTGCGCCGAAGGCTTGCCGAGGTAGCGGGGTTGTAGCTTTCCCCATAAGTTGATGTGGATTCAGTCAATCGCCAACCGATTGAATTAAAACATTACCCGACACACCCTTTGCCTGTAATCATGACCTTTACCAGCGGCTTCTGTTAAGATAATCTTGCTATTGAGTGATGCGTGGCGAGTGAGGCATTTTGCGCTGACCACTCACCACAGACAACTAAAATTTTTCTCTACACAACGCATTTGAACATAACACCCTATGGACACTGATTACCAAGGTACCCTGTTGATTGCGGATGACATGCCCTCCAACCTCAAGGTATTGCTATCTTGTTTGGCAGACTTGAATTATAAAGTGCTGGTCGCGCAGGATGGCGAAGACGCGCTGGAAAAGGCGCTTTACGCGAAACCAGACTTGATTTTACTGGACGTCATGATGCCCAAGCTGGACGGTTTTGAAACCTGCCGACGACTCAAAGGCGAGAACAAAACCCGCGACATTCCGGTATTATTCATGACCGCACTGTCGGACACGGTGGACAAAGTGAAAGGCTTTGAAGCAGGCGCGGTGGATTACATCACCAAACCCTTCCAGCGCGAAGAAGTGTTGATTAGAATTAAAACCCACCTCAATTTGCGCTATTTGCAAAAAACCTTGCGCGAACAGAATTTGTCGCTAAAACGCCAAAATACTGAACTACATGCACAAAATCGTGAATTGACCTTGCTAGACGGCTATGCCAGCTACCTGGGCCAAGGGGTAGCACGCTTACGCGAGTTTATTATTGCCGACCATACACACCCGGCTCTCTATCCTTCTGCGGCTGATCCGGTTTGGCAAACTCTGGCCGAATTAACCGACACCATGAGCGACTCTATCGAACACATGCGCCTGCTCAATCAACTCCGTGTCGCGCCACCGCCGGTTTTGCAACGCCTGCCCATGGCTGCCCTGGTGCAAAATGTACTCAACCGTCTGCAACCGTCGCCCGGGGCGGTACAACTGCCTCAAGAATGGCCGGAAGTGCTGGGCCAGCCGGAATGGGTAGAAAAAATCTGGGAAATTTATCTCGGCAACGCCCTGCGCCACGGCGGTACGCCGCCAGAAGTGCGCGTGGGACATGATTCAGCGGGCGAACACCGCATCCGTTTTTGGGTCAAGGACAACGGCCCAGGATTCACACCACAACAACAAAGCCAAATGGGCGATGGCTACATCGCAAGCCAAGCATCAAGCTCTGGGCCATCGATTCCTTTTGACTATGGCTTCAGCCTATCCCTGGTGCAACGCATCATGGACAGACTAGGTGGCCAAGTCCGCATGGAAAGCACACCAGGCCGGGGCAGCACTTTTTATTTTTCCTTGCACGAGGACTGAGATTGCTCGTAGGATTTCATAAGCCGTTTCGCGTACTGAGCCAATTCAGCTCAGCACCTGGCAAGGCCACGCTGGCGGATTACTTGGCATTGCCAGGCATGTATCCGGCAGGGCGACTAGATTATGACAGCGAAGGTTTGCTACTGCTCACGGATGATGGCAGGCTGCAACATTGGCTCAGTCATCCGCGCCACAAGCAAACCAAAGTATATTGGGCACAGGTCGAAGGCGTGCCCAGCGACGCGGCGTTAGCGCCGCTGCGCAAAGGCGTGTTGCTCAATGACGGCTGGACACGGCCCGCCGTAGTTGACGTCATGGCTGAACCCGCAAACCTGTGGCCACGCGATCCGCCGATTCGCTACCGTGCCGAAATTCCCACTTGCTGGCTGCGCCTGCAATTGCAAGAGGGGCGCAACCGGCAAGTGCGGCGCATGACCGCTGCCATTGGTTTTCCCACCTTGCGCCTGATTCGTTACAGCATAGGGCCGTGGACATTAGAGGGCTTGGAACCTGGCCATCACACTGTGGTTGATGCTCGACTGAATCTTGCCCAAATTAACCCGAATATTTCACAAACGGATGAATTCCGCACGATGTGCTAAGGAAACACATTCTACTCGGCATTATTTGGCATGGATATGCGGCAAATTGTGTTGCACGTTATTCATGAGACACATGCAATCCTCTCAACTTAACTCAACAAGTTGATTTATAGGCATGTTTGCGATTTTAAAGCCAGATATCATGCTGACCAGCATGATCGGAAAAGTCAACATCCGTTGGCGAGTAAACGCGCAAGGCTTAAGTCGTGCGTCTTTCAGGAGGTCATTACTGTGAAGGTGTTCAATAAAACCTAGAAAAATACTGCGGTATAAAATTTTGTATGATAAATCTCTTTGGTGTCAAAATAGGATAATTAATTAAATTACAATATGTTATCCTAATCCGCAAAAAAAGTAAAACGCTTAAGTTGAGAGGATTGGGGCAAAACGTCTTTATTATTTTGTCCACCATCACGTTGCGCAAATTGGTGGGCAACGAAAAGAAGTTACCCACCCTTCTGGGCTAACCGATTAAAAAACAAGCGATGAATTAAATAACACAGCACATACGCATTATCGGTGCATACATCGCCCCCAAGTAAAAAATGCTCATACCGCTGCTTAAAACTAACAAACCGTGTGACAAACGCAGTAGATAGACCGTCGGTGTTTGTGCGCGTACTGAAAGCAACAATACCAACAACGCGGTCAACGGTAGCAACATGAGGTATGGATGGAGCATCATTGCGAACTTTGTAATCCTTGGCAGATCGCCGCCAAAATCTTCAAATAAAGCAATCATATCAGGCACGAGCCAAAAAATCGCCACACTTACCGCATTCACAATCAGTGTATCAATGGTGATTAAATGAGGTACGCTATTTTGCCTAGAACGTGAAAAATAAAAGCGTAGAATTACCCAAGTCAGTGCAACGGCGACTATTGCCAAAAAGGCAACAATGAAAAAATCCTCTAACCTATTTCTGTCAGGTCGTGTGGCAAATAGGAAAACAAATAAAACCAGCGTCCAAATTGCCGTTATAAAAGTAAATGCGGTGAGTTTCAGCAAGAATAACAACATGAATGATGCTCCCATTAAAGATGGATGAACAGGTTAATTCTTTGTTTGCGTGACTGAATAAATCAACCCTCCAAAGAGGGCGGTTGCAAGACACCCGATGTATAAGGTTTCAATGCTGATAATGCCATACAAAGGATTCGCTACGCTAAAAGGCGCATACGGTAGAACATCTGCGTGCATAATGCTGTCAAGGGCGACATGGCTGTAGGTGCCGATAGAGGCACTGAGAAATGACACTGACCAACTGATCGGCAAGTGCTTGGATTCTCGCAGTATTTGCAGTCCCCATTCACCCAGGTATTTGCCCGATACCGCAGACAATAAACCTAAAATCGTCGCGCCAATGTAAGTATGAGAAAAACCATGCAATTCTCCGTTATCGGTGAGCATGGCATACAGTGGTTGAATATCAATGACTATTTGTGACCAGCCAAAAACCATTAAAGAAAACTTGCGTTGCAGGACGGCTTTAATGGCAATTGCGGGTCCCATGTGTAGGGGGGTAAATGGCATTTTATCGCTCCGTAGCAGAGGTTGGTGAATAGGCAATGTATCCCAATCCTCTCAACTCAGCAATTCTCAATTTAAACCCATTCTATCCCAATGGTTTTCATAACTCATTGAATTATAGCCTATGGCATCCCCCTTTTCTCTTTCAAACAAACCAGTCCCCTTCCTTCACCGCCACTGGCCTCATCAACAAGACCCGTGCGGTTTTTGAGAACCTGCCCGACTTCCGTAAGAAGGTGACCGCCAACCCAATTCAACCCGCCTGCATGTGATACAGGTGCGCATAGGTGCCATTGCGCGCCAGCAACTCGGCGTGCGTGCCAGTTTCAATGATTTGCCCGTGTTCCAGCACAATAATGCGATCCGCCTGTTCTACGGTGGACAGGCGGTGGGCAATGATAAAGCAGGTGCGCCCTTGGCGCAGGTGCTGCATAGAGGCTTGAATCAATTGCTCAGAATGGCTGTCCAGCGCGCTGGTGGCTTCGTCGAAAATCAGAATCGGCGCATCTTTGAGCAAGGCGCGGGCAATGGCCAGACGCTGACGCTGGCCGCCGGATAGCTTCATGCCGCGCTCGCCGATCAGCGTGTCCAAGCCCAGCGGCAGGCGTTCAATGAATTCCATGGCATGGGCGGCACGCGCGGCTTCTTCCACCGCCGCACGGCTGGCGTGGCTCATGCCGCCGTAGGCGATGTTGGCCGCCACTGTGTCGTTGAACAGCACAATTTCTTGGCTCACCAACGCGATATTGGCGCGCAACACCGCCAACGGGATGGTTTCAATGGCCTGTCCATCCAGGCGCAATTCGCCGCCAGTGTGGCGGTAAAAACGCGGCAATAGGCTGACCAGGCTGGTTTTTCCACTGCCGGACATGCCGACCAGGGCAATGGTTTCGCCGGCACGCGCGGTGAAGGTAATGTCGCGCAACACATCGCGCTCCTCGCTGGCATAACGGAAGGAAAGTTGCGCGAACGCCACTTCCCCGCGCAGGCGCAACGCGCCGACGTCGTCCGCTTGCGGTGCGGTGTCCGCTTCGGGTATTTGATCGATCAATTCAAATACACTTTGCGCGGCTGCCAACCCCTGTTGCAATTGTTCATTAACGCGCGTCAATCGCTTAATGGGCGCGAACAACAGCCCCATGGCGGTGAACAAGGACACAAAAGTACCCACACTCAGCGCGTCTGCTGCGGCCTGGCGCGTGGCAATGGCAATAATGATGGCAAGCACAATGGCGATGAGCATTTGCACTATGAAAATGCTCAGGTTGGAGGTGGCCTGCACGGTGACTTCAAAGTCGCGTTGTTGCTCGCTCAACGCTTGGAAGCGGCGGTTTTCATACTCTTGGCCCGCGAAAATTTTTACCAGCTTGTGGCCAGCAATGGCTTCCTCCAACACCCGGCTCATGTGGCCCATGGCGTCTTGCAAGGCGGTATTCATGCGTCGCATCCGCTGTGCGGAAAACCGCACCACCACAATCACCAGCGGCACCACGCTAAACACGATTAGCGTTAAACGCCAATCCAGGTAAATCATCCAGGTCAGCAAGCCAATCACAGCCAGACTGTCGCGCACCAGCACCACCACTGCGTCCGTGCCAGCGCGCATGACGCGGTTGGCGTCAAAAGTCACTTTGGACAGCAACACGCCAGCGGACAAATTATCGAATTCCGCTGTGGGCAGGGCCAGAATGCGGGCGAATTGTTCGCGTCGCAAATCGCGCACCACGCTGCCCGCCACCTTGGCAATAGCCACTTGGCTGATGTAGCCGGACACGCCGCGCGCCAGCGCCAGCGCCACAAGTAACAACGGAATTAGGCGGATAATGGTTTGGTCTTTTTCGACAAATCCTCCATCCAGCAGGGGCTTGAGCAAGGCGGGCATGGCCGGTTCAGTGATTGCGGTCACTACCATGGCGGCCAGCGCCAGCGCCAGTGTCCGCCAATACACCAGCACATAACGCAATAGCCGCGCGTAGATACGGCGAGAAGATGCACTGGGCACGGTTATAAAGAAACCCGGCTGACGTAAAATCCCGCATCAAACCCCAAATATTGGCTTAACATTAAAATTTCTTCTTGAAGTTTTTCTGTTAAATCAGTAATTTGACATCCCATGCAAATTTGCGCGGGATTTAGGTTAGGCTTTTCCCAACGCGGCACAATGCGCATTTGTAGAGATTCGCGCCCAACAGGCACGGAGTCGGGAATGTCAATTTGAATAGGATATTCCCGACCCAATTCCAGCGGATGGTGCGTAATCAGCATCAGGCCGTGCGGCGAAATATCGCCCAAATGCCCTAGCCGCTCGCCACCGTGCGCGTCGAGCACATCAAGGTACAACATCAATGGCATTCTTTCATCTTGGCGTGTGTTCATGTTTTCCTCCATTACTTAATTTTATCTTAATGATTTTTTTATGTGAAATTCATGTTATACGGCAATCAAACGGCACTAAAGCGAGTGCATTACCGTGCTGGCAAATATTCCTGTCCGCCAGTTTTGCCTTCAATCACCTTAAAAAGCAAGCTATAAGGCACCTTCCAACGCATTATACCCGCTGGGGTGTATTCCAGCAGGGATATGGTTTTAGGATTCAGTTGCCGTACTTCACCATACACTTCGCGGTTTTCGCGTCGGCTATAAAACCCTACCCGTTCGCCGATGCTGAGTTGGTTCTTGCTCAAGCCTTGTTGGTGAGGGGAAGCGTGAATCTGGGTATCCACAGCGGACAAGTTAATAAAGTATAAAGGTAAATTCCAAATTTTACCGTCATGCTTATTCACAACCGCTACGCGCGTGCGGCGAATTTCACGCACTGTGGCAGCAACTTGGCTATTTTTTTCTTGGTCAAAATAGAAAATCTCCATGCCAATCCGCAGGCTCTGCTTCACCTTATCCAAGCGTTGCGGGTTATTCAGCTCATTGCTAATGGCAATATTTAGACGGTATAAATCAAATAAAGATGCCTGATTCAGCGCCGCAAAAATTTCACTGTAATTCAACAGAGTTCTCCCAAGTCAAGCCATGACTAACAGTAGCGCGGGGTTGCGTCCCAGCGCCGCACGGGGACACAACCCCGTGCTACCCAATATCAATATACTTTGGAATCGTTATTATATACTTTGGGGGGAATTCTTTTACAGCTTCAAGCGCATGGAACCGGTGTGCGCATTAAAAGTAGCATAAACGTGATGAATAATCAGCTAACCTGGCCATCGCCATGCGTGTTGCGCCAGAATACCACTACCATGGGGGCGGCAATTTTGCTATTGTGCGTTCACTTAGCCCTACTAGAACACCTCCGCAAAGGTAGGCATGGCGTATTCAGCCTCATTTTCCGTACTTGATGGCAGAAATAACTGCTGTGCCTGGCAAATTCAATTGTCGTTAAACCCTGCGGAGAATTATGGATGCTTACGCGATGCGCAAACTGTTTTTATCTCCTGGAATATTGCAGGCGTTCTTGATTTTTATCGGGTTTACGCTGATTTTAAGCGCCTTGGCGGTGATCACTTGGATTGGTCTAGGCGCACTAAAAGTCATGCATGAGGAGATTATTTCCCATACTGAACAATCTTTTGTCAAATCCTCGCTGTTATTGTCCCAGCACAGTGCTATGCAAGAATATCTCAGGCGCGCGCGTGCGGCGCTGGAACAGCCGCCCTTGCCGGACAGCGAGGCCGCGCAACGCTTGCAGCAACTCGCCTCGCGTATCGCCGGCAATCAAGAGTCCATGAATTGGCTGATGGCATCTGCGTCCAGTACGGATCCCATAAAATGGCAACAACGGCGGCAGCAGTATGTATTGTTTTTGGCGCGCATGAAAACCGCGCTCGACAGTGCTGGCCAGGGCCAGAGCCAAACTGCGTTAGCCGTTTACCAAAGCGCACTGGACACTGCGACGCCTTTGCTGGACGAATTGATTCAACTGGAAAATACGCACCGCGAGGCGCTCACTGCATCGCGTGCTTATGCAGGAGAACAATACCGCCATACCTGGCAGCAGGTGTTGGCTTACGGCCTGCTTGCGGTGGGGTTTAGCCTCGTTGCCGCAATCTGGATTGCTTACCGCGTGCTGGAGCGCGAACGTGCTCTGGCAGAGACACAAGCAAAACTGGAAGCGAGTAAAAACGAATTGGAAACCCGCGTGGCAGAGCGCACTGCGGATTTGCTGCACGCGCGCGATCACGCCATGACGGCCAGCCAGGCCAAATCCCGCTTTCTTGCCAATATGTCGCACGAATTGCGCACGCCGCTGAACGCCATCATTGGCTACAGCGATGAATTGCTGGACGGATTGGAAGATTTTTCCACTGCTGCAATTATGAAAAACCTAGATAATATCAACAAGTCCGGGCGTAATTTGCTAGATGCCTTTTCTGACATTCTGGATATTTCGCAAATTGAAAGCGGACGCATTCACATCAATCCCGAAGCCTTTGCCCTGCGCCCATTTATAGAACAACTCAAACACCTGGCACAACCGCTGGTCATCCGTAATTACAACCACTTTCAGGTAGAATACAATGCGCAGGTAGAGGAAATTTATACGGATTCTCAACGCCTGCGCCAAATTTTATTTAATCTGCTCAGCAATGCGGGCCGCTATACCGAACGCGGTAAAATCACACTCAACGTGCAGCAACAACGCTTCGATCACCATATTTGGGTCATTTTTAGCATCAGCGACACGGGCATCGGCATTCCGCCAGAAAAAATCGAGGAAATCTTCAATCCATTCACGCAAATGGACAATTCAGCCACGCGCAAATATGACGGCGCAGGACTGGGGCTGTCACTCAGCCAACGCTTTTGCCAAATGTTAGGCGGCAGCATCAGCGTAACCAGCAAACCCAATGTGGGCAGCACGTTCACGGTGCGTTTACCCGCCTATGCCCACTCGCTTGTCGCAGACCCGCCGTAACCCCTGCTGGCCGCCGCTACACAATAGTATACCGCCCGCCCACCGCGACGAAGGTGGTGAGTATGCCCAACGCCAAGTTGGTCTCAATAATTCGCCGCATCACCAGTAAGTGCGCAGCCGCAACGGCAAAATCGCCAATGGCCACGGCTTGGCAGAATTGCTGGTATGGCTTGAAATACATAAACATAAACAGCGCAGTCATTACCAGCGCCAACAGCAGCATGACATGCACATACAGCGGCGTGCCTGCCATACCGTTGTGCACAGCCATGATAATCCATAATCCGCTGACGTAAAGCGTGACAATGGCCAGCCACACCCAAGCAAAAAACCGCTGGAATATGCCTTGCCACACTGGCAAGCGCTGGGCGGGCGCGAGCAGCGGGGTGATGGTGGGCCGCACTGCGATAAAGGCGAAGAACATGCCCCCTACCCAAACGATGGCGGCAAGCGTGTGTAATGTCATGGCGATTCCGTGCATAATTTTTCTCCTGATTGGATGGGTAAGCGATGTAACGACCTCCCCGCATCATGCCAACAGGCAAGGGGGATGTGCAAGCAATCTGAAAAAACGGTTGTTTATCTGCCTTAAAAATTATTATTTATTCAATAAATTACGCAAATTTGCTAAATGGGCACTGCCTTTTTGTTTTTGCGCAGCAGGATCAGGCGCTGCTTGGCGGTGGCCTTCCCAGCGTAGCAACTCCTGCGGCAATTCTTGCAAAAAGCGGCTGGGTTCGCGCGCTTGGCGTTCGCCGTAGCGCGTGCGGGCAGCGGCCAGCGAAAAAGTCAGCGTCTTGCACGCGCGGGTGATGCCGACATAGGCCAGGCGGCGTTCTTCGAGCAAGGCGGGTTCTTCTAAGCTGTTGGCGTGGGGCAGGATTTCTTCTTCCATGCCGACCAGAAAAACATGGGGAAATTCTAGGCCCTTGGCCGCGTGCAGGGTCATCAGCGCCACGCGGTCTTCGCGTTTTTCCTCGTCTTGGCGGTCGAGGATGTCGAGCAGGCTTAAATGCGCCACCATGTCAGCCAACGATTTTTCCTCGGTCAAATCTTTGTCGCGCAATTCTTGCAGCCAGGCCAGCAACTCCTCAACATTGGCCATGCGCCGTTCAGCGGTTTTCAGGCTGTCGCAGGTGTCTTTTAGCCAATCAAAATAGCCGATTTCCTCCACCACTGTGCGTGCCACCGCCACTGGATCGCCGCGCTGTGCGGCGTCGCCGCGATCCACCAGCCAATGCAGGAAGCGTTGCAAATGTTCCAAAGCGCGCGGGCTGAGGTGGCTGTGCAGGCCCAGTTCAAACCCAGCCGCAAACAGACTGAGCGCAGCACCGTTGTGGCTGCGTTGGCGGGCGTAATTGCCCAGTTTTTCCAGCGTGGTCGCGCCAATTTCACGCTTGGGCGTGTTCACCGCGCGCAAAAATGCGGTGTCGTCGTCCGGGTTCACCAGCAGGCGCAAATAGGCCATGATGTCTTTGACTTCAACGCGCTCAAAAAATGAGGTGCCGCCGCTGATAAAATAGGGAATGCGGTGGCCACGCAACACGCGCTCGAACAGGCGCGATTGGTGGTTGCTGCGGTACAAAATGGCGTAATCGCAATACGTGCTGCTGGCTTGGAAGCGGTGGCTGATGATTTCTGCCACCACTTTTTCGGCTTCGTGGAGGTCATCGCGCGCCACAATGACACGCAAAAAATCACCCGGGCCTTTTTCGCTCCATAATTTTTTTTCAAATACATGCGGATTGAGTGCAATCAGGTGGTTGGCTGCCTGCAAGATATGCCCCATGGAACGGTAATTTTGTTCTAATTTAATTACCTTCAGGCGCGGGAAATCTTCTTGCAGCAAGCGCAGGTTTTCCGGCTCTGCGCCGCGCCAGGCGTAAATGCTTTGGTCATCGTCGCCGACCACGGTCAGCGCGCCGCGCGCGCCCACCAATTGTTGAATCAGGCGATATTGCGCGCGGTTGGTGTCTTGGTACTCATCCACCAGCAAGTAGCGGATACGTTGTTGCCAGCGTTCCAGGCAATCCGGGTGCTCATCGAGCAGGCGCGCGGGCAGGTTGATTAAGTCATCAAAATCCACTGCGTTATACGCCAGCAGTTGGCGTTGATAGGCCGCGTACAAGCGCGCAGCGTGCTGTTCCACCTCATCTTGCGCCGCGTCCAGGGCCTGATCCGGCCACACCATGGCGCTTTTCCACCGGCTGATTTGCCATTGCCAGGTTTGCAGGCGTTCGTTGTCTGCCAGTGTGTCGTGTTCGGTCAGTGCGCGCAGCAGGGCAAGGCCATCTTGCGCATCTAAAATCGAAAATCCCGGCTTAAACCCCAGCAAACGCCCTTCTTTGCGCAGCAAATTCAGTCCCAGGGTGTGAAAGGTGGACACCATCAGCCCACGACTGTCCTTGCCCTGCAACAGTGCGCTTACCCGCGCCTTCATCTCGCGCGCGGCTTTGTTGGTGAAGGTTACCGCTGCGATGTGGCGTGCGGGCAGGCCCGTGTGCTGCATCAAATAGGCGATTTTGTAGGTGATAACCCGCGTTTTGCCACTGCCCGCACCGGCCAACACCAGCAGCGGGCCGTCCAGATAGCGCACTGCGGCGCGTTGCGGCGTGTTCAATTGGCTAAGATTTACGGTGTCCATTGTCCAATTTGTGTGGCAGTCTGTTGAATTATCGGTGATTTTAGTATACACGCCCAGCCAGCGCTGGATATTTCCATGCCGAATAATGGACGCATATCCGCCAATCTGAGCCGTGAATTCCTTTTATCGTAGTCCATGGCGGTAAATCTTGATACCATATGCGCACAAAATCGTCCAACAGCAACCACCTGCTGTGGGCCGAATGCTGCTATTTTATGGATAACTCAGAAAGGGTAAGGGCCTTGTATAAGGCTCTAAGTCTGTTTCATCAATCGCCGTTACGCCTTATGGATACGCCAATGCTCGCTACACCGAACACCCATCCGCCCGTTTCTTGCTTACACAATAAATGCACCATGCTGTTTATTTTGATAGGCGGCTTTTTCGTAGCCAACGCATTAATCGCTGAATTCATTGGCGTCAAAGTATTCTCGCTAGAAAAAACCTTGGGGTTTGACCCGCTCAATTGGGAATTGACCGACACCGTGCGCCTGTCCTTGAACATCAGTGCTGGCGTGTTGTTGTGGCCGCTGGAATTCGCCATTGCTGACTTAGTCAATGAATATTTTGGCCGACGCGGCATTAAATTGCTGTCTTTCCTTGCGGTTGGCTTGATTACCTATGCTTTTTTGATGATTTTTTTCGCCATGTGGCTCACCCCGGCGGATGTTTGGATTACCCGCCAGACCCCCGGTGGCGAAGTAGACATGGTGCAAGCCTTTGATGCAGTATTTTCGCAGAGCCAGTGGATTATTTTCGGCTCACTGGTGGCGTTTTTAATCGGCCAAATGTTGGATGTGTATGTGTTCCAGTGGATTAAACGCGCCACCGGTGAAGGCATGTTATGGCTACGCGCTACAGGTTCCACGCTGGTTTCGCAATTTGTTGACAGCTTTATTGTATTGCTCATCGCCTTTCACTTTAACCCATCCACCCAGTGGGGCTTGTATACTATCTTGCTAATGGGCTTGGTAAAATACATGTATAAATTCATCATGGCTATCGTATTGACCCCATTGATTTATATTTTACATGACGTGATAGACTGGTATCTCGGTGAAGAAATGGCCACCCAACTGAAGCAGCAAGCTATGCTCGAACCGGTAGGCAACGCAGGGCAAAAAACCGCTAGATGACATGAGTTTTGAGTTGAGAAATGGTGGGCAACGATAACATGTTGCCCACTCTACTATTTTTTATTTTAGTGAGCGCATTATGTCGTTAACGATTGAAGAAGTTACAAAAATTGCGCAGTTGGCGCGCATTGCTGTGCGACCTGAAGATATGGCGGGCTATGCACAAAATTTATCCAACATTTTCCACTTGATGGATCAAATGAACGCAGTGAATATTGACGGCGTGGAACCCATGGCGCATCCGCAAGAATTAACCGCCAGAATGCGCGCGGATGAAGTCACGGAACTGGATTGGCGTGAACGTTTTCAAGCCCTTGCCCCGCAAACGGAAGCAGGCTTGTACTTGGTTCCCAAGGTTATTGAATAATTTTTCCAACTGCCACGGTCATTACCATGCACACCTTATCCTTACACGAATTACGCGCTGCGCTTGCCGCTAAAAAGTTCTCCAGCGCAGAACTGACCCAACATTTTTTGGATCGCATTCAGCGTTTAGATCCGCAACTCAACAGTTTTATCACCGTAACGCCTGAATTGGCTTTGCAACAAGCCCGCGCCGCTGATGCGCGCATTGCTGCGGGCCAAGCCTCGCCGCTTACGGGCATTCCCTTGGCGCAAAAAGATATATTTTGCACACAAGGCATTAAAACCTCGTGCGCTTCGCGCATGTTGGACAACTTTATTGCCCCTTACGACGCCACCGTGGTGGAAAAACTGCGCGACGCGGGCACGGTCATGCTGGGCAAAACCAACATGGACGAATTTGCCATGGGTTCCTCCAATGAATCCAGCTATTATGGGCCGGTACGCAACCCGTGGAATGTAACCAAAGTACCCGGCGGCTCATCCGGCGGATCAGCGGCGGCAGTGGCGGCGCGGTTGGCACCTTTGGCCACGGGTACGGACACGGGCGGTTCCATTCGCCAGCCCGCTGCGCTGTGCGGCATCACCGGCATTAAACCGACCTATGGCTTAGTGTCGCGCCATGGCATGATTGCGTTCGCTTCCAGCTTGGATCAAGGCGGCGTAATGGCGCGTGATGCTGAAGATGCCGCGTTCATGCTCAGCGCCATGACCGGCTTTGACCCGCGCGACTCCACCTCGCTGGATCGCCCGCCCGAAGACTACAGCCAAGCCTTGCAGCACAGCATCGCGGGCGTGCGCATCGGCCTGCCCAAAGAATATTTTGGCGCGGGTTTGCATCCTGACATTGCCACGCTTGTGGAAAATGCCGCGCGCGAATTAGAAAAACAAGGCGCAATCCTGTGTGAAATCAGTTTGCCCAACAGCGAGCTGGCCATCCCGGCCTACTACGTGGTGGCCCCAGCCGAATGCTCCTCCAACCTGTCGCGCTATGACGGCGTGCGCTACGGGTATCGTTGCGCCAATCCAGCGGATTTGCTCGATTTATACCAACGCTCGCGCGGCGAAGGCTTTGGTGCCGAAGTGAAGCGCCGCATTATGATTGGCACTTACGTGCTGTCTGCGGGCTATTACGATGCGTATTATCTGAAAGCGCAGAAAATCCGCCGCCTCATCAGCGACGATTTCCGCGCCGCATTCCAGCAAGTGGACATCATTCTCGGCCCGACCAGCCCCACGCCCGCCTTCTCGCTGGGCGAAAAAGCGGATGATCCAGTCACCATGTACCTTTCTGACATCTACACCATTGCCGTGAATTTGGCAGGATTGCCTGGCTTGTCCATGCCAGTAGGTTTCACCAGCGGCCTGCCGGTGGGCGTCCAACTGATTGGCAATTATTTTTCCGAAGGCCGCTTGCTAAACCTTGCGCACCAATATCAACAAACCACGGATTGGCACAAACAATCCCCTTTTGGCTTTGAATAAAATTTGCTTTACGCCGTTTTTCCCATGTGCCAAGCTACGGCTTGGCACTCCATCGCTCCATCGCTCTTTTTGCCTAACCCGGCACTAACCAGTATAATTCTGTTTTTCGCATTGCCGTCGTAGCTCAGTCGGTAGAGCAACTGATTCGTAATCAGTAGGTCGGAGGTTCGACTCCTCTCGACGGCACCAGATTTTCAACAGGTTGCGCGAGATTGTAATTCGCGCCCACGCATCGGTTCTACTCTGGTGCTACTTTCAAAATACCTCCGCACACCCCCCTGCACCCACGCGCTCCGGCTTTTTCCGCTTTGGCTCGCCATTGGCGTAGCCCTGCTGCTCACCATCGGCTGGTTCTCCCTGGCGCACCTACACGTCCCGCAAGTACACCTGCACCATGGCGATAAACTCGTGCATTTTTTTGCCTACCTGGTGGTGGCGGGCTGGTTTACGCAATTGTTTTGCAAAAAAACCCTGCTATTCTGCCTGCTGTTGCTTATCGGGTATGGCAGTATGCTGGAAGTTTTGCAATCGTTGGTGCCGTATCGAAGCTTTGATTATTGGGATATGTTGGCCAATAGCCTCGGCATCGCGTCTGCTGGCCTTGCATCACAATTTATCAAACTGAATGGGTTAGACTTAGTAGAGCGCAAGTTGATATAACCTGATGTTCTGGTAGGGGCAACCCTTGTGGTTGCCCACGAAGGCAGTCACCAGGGGCAACCACAAGGGTTGCCCCTACCCGCACAGGAATACAAACCCATGCCCACCGACACCGCGTTTCAAGACCTTGAACAAGCCCTGACCGACCTGCCCGCACAGCCCGACGCGGCGCAACTGCGCGAAGTTCTTGCGCAGTGTCTTGATTTGGGTGTCAGCCACTACCAAGCAAACAATCTCCCACAGGCAATCTCAACCTGGGAACAAGGGCTGTCGCTTGCCGCCGCACACCCCGCCCTGCACGACCATGCCGAAGTGCTGACAGAAATCCTCACGCTGCACATCAATCTGGGTGTCAGCTACAGGCAAGCGGGAAAGCCCGCACAGGCAATCGCCACAGAAGAACAAGGGCTGTCGCTTGCCGCCGCACACCCCGCCCTGCACGACCATGCCGAGGGGCTGACAGAAATCCTCAAGCTGCACCACAATCTGGGTGTCAGCTACGGGCAAGCGGGCAAGCTCGAACAGGCAATCGCACAGTATGCACAAGGGCTGGCAGTGGCGCAGCAGGCTTTGCGCAGTGGCTTCTCGTCCGCTTGGTTGCCAACAATAGCCCAGTTATACAACGGCTATTTGGGCAGTTTTTATAATCAAGGGCTGGGCGGCTTGGTGGTGGCGCAGTTGCCGGTGCTGTGCTTGTGGACTTGGACGGGTAGCGCGGCAGGGGAGGCGCAGAACAAACAGGGTTTGCGCGGCAATTGGCGCGTTTGGCTTCGTACTGCGGAAGCCCCGCCTGAGTCTTTGAGTCGGGTGTGCGCGGAGCTTTGGTTAGACGTATTGGATTGGCATGAGCCGATGCTTCGGCACTTCGACAAGCTCAGTGCATCGCAGGCTCAGCACGGCGCGCTTCGACACTTCGGCAAGCTCAGTGCATCGCAAGCTCAGCGACCGGCGCAACGCTTGTTTGGTTTTATCAATACCACGCGGCTGTTGGCTATCGCGGAAAGCCTGTACGCGCTGGAGCAGCAGACGCAGGCGCAGGGCTTGCGCGAGGTGCTGGCGCAGTTGACGCGGGTGCAACGCTTGCTGCAACAGCAACGCGCTGCTTTAGCCTCGGCACAAGCGGCGTTACAGTCCTGTGAAGCCGCGCTGCCTTCGGTGTGTGATACCTGGTGGCAACGCCTGCGCTATGCCGCGCCATTGCGCCGCTGGCGGGATGCGCAGGCGACGTATCAGGCACGGCTCACGGCTGGGCAACAACTCGCCGAGGATACGCAGTGGCGCAAGGCAGTGGCAAACACGGACGCGGTGTGCGTGAAAAACCTGTGCCAGCGGGTGTGTCAGTACCATAAGATTCCTACGGACTTGGGCAGTGTGGCGGATTTTGAGCAACTGGTGGCAGCTTTGTTGAGTCTGGCAACGCCGATGGATGAATTGGCACAGGCTGAGATGCCCG
>DYPE01000007.1 GCA_020720085.1 Dichelobacter nodosus
TTTTATTCCAATAGATTCAAAATAAGAAAAGTCGAGTAAGCGGCAGCGGAAAATGTGATTTTTAAGAATTATGGACGTGGTGTTGCAACCAGCCGTGATGCGTGGGTTTATAATTTCAGCCGTGAAGAATTGGCGAATAATATGCGTACCACAATAGAGTTTTATAATGACCATGTTGCCAGATATTTGCGCATGAAGGATAAGCCATAAATTGATGATTTTGTGAGTTATTGGGTTGTAAACCCTTGTAACATAAGGGTTGTAAATCGACGATTTTACGGCGCATTTAACCTGAATGGCATGGTCAGAGGCATCGCGCCATTCCCAGCGGGAATTGCTGAAATTATGCCGGGTATCATACAATTGCCAGCGCTGATGTGAATACTTTGTTGATTTGGTGGAGCGCGTGCGCACTGCCATGGCATTGTACGAAGTGTTCTCCCAACCCAAGGAATACATTCCGGTGAATTTTGCACATGCCTTTGACTGCCCTTCCCCTATCGTTTAACCGCACGCCACCTACTGTGGTGGTTGGCATGTCTGGTGGCGTGGACTCCTCGGTGGCTGCCTGTTTGCTGCAACAGCAAGGCTACCCGGTGCTGGGCTTGTTTATGAAAAATTGGGAAGAAGACGACCACGACGGCCATTGCGCCGCTGCCGACGATTTGCGCGATGCCCAAGCGGTGTGCGCGCGGCTGGGCATTCCCTTACATACGGTAAATTTCGCTGCCGAGTATTGGGATCGTGTGTTTGCTCATTTTCTTGCCGAATATCAAGCCGGGCGCACGCCCAATCCTGATGTGCTGTGCAACCGCGAAATTAAATTCAAGGTATTTTTGGAACATGCGCGCCGCTTGGGCGGTGCCAAGATTGCCACTGGCCATTATGCGCAAAACGCGGTGGATAACCAGGGCTATTTTTTGCTGCGCAAGGGTGTGGATGCGGGTAAAGATCAAAGTTATTTTTTATATACTCTAGGTCAGGAACAACTGGCGGCCAGTTTGTTTCCACTCGGACATTTGCCCAAGACCGAAGTGCGCGTCTTGGCTCGCCAGCATGGTTTGGCCACGTTTGCCAAGAAAGACAGCACAGGCATTTGTTTTATTGGCGAACGCCGGTTCCGCGAATTCTTAAATCGCTACTTGCCTGCCCAGCCTGGTGAAATCGTTACGCCAGACGGCGAGGTGGTCGGCAGCCATCAAGGTTTGATGTACTACACCCTGGGCCAGCGCCAGGGCTTAAAAATAGGCGGGCGCCGCCACAGCAGTGGCGACGCTTGGTATGTGGCAGATAAAAATCTAGAAAATAATCAACTTATTGCTGTGCAAGGCCAAAATCATCCTCTGCTATTTAGCCAACGCTTGTTGGCCACAGAATTGTCCTGGGTCGCTGGGCAGCCGCCCGCCTTGCCGCTGGCGTGTAGCGCCAAAACGCGCTACCGTCAACCGGATCAAACCTGCGTGATTACAGCGCTGGCAGAGGGGGTTGCGCATGTGACGTTTGCGCAGGCGCAATGGGCAGTTACCCCTGGCCAATCGGTGGTATTTTATCAAGGCGATATTTGCCTCGGCGGCGGAATCATTCAAGCGCGGCTCCCTTGATTCCCGCTAAAATAACGATGCGTTCAGTTCTGCCATGGCAGCCAACACTTCCGCATCATCGGTCAGCGCTTGCGCAATGCCAGCACGGCAGGCCGCAGCCGGCGCGATCCCGCTGGCAATGAGTTTGGCGGCGTGTACCAACAGGCGCGTGCTGGCCCCTTCGTCTAGCCCGTTGCCCTTCAGGTTGCGGGTCATGTGGGCGAATTTTACCAGCCGCTCCGCCAGTTCAAGCGCGACACCACCTTCGTTGGCCACAATCTGTCGCTCCACTTCTGGCGAGGGATAATCAAATTCTAGCGCCACAAAACGTTGTCGTGTGCTGGGTTTGAGTTCCTTAATCACGCTTTGATAGCCCGGGTTATACGACAGCGCCAGGCAAAATTGGGGCGGTGCAGCGAGCAATTCGCCTGTTTTTTCCATGGGCAACATGCGGCGGTTGTCCGCCAGCGGATGCAAAATCACTGTGGTGTCTTTGCGTGCCTCCACGATTTCATCCAAATAGCAAATGCCGCCGTGGCGAACCGCGAGCGCCAATGGCCCATCCATCCAGGTGGTTTGACCGCCAGTGAGCAGAAAACGCCCCACCAAATCGGATGCGGTTAAGTCATCATGGCAGGAAACTGTAATCAGTGGGCGTTGCAGTCGCCAGGCCATGTGTTCCATAAAACGGGTTTTGCCGCAACCCGTTGGCCCTTTGAGCAACACGGGCAAGCCATTGCGGTAGGCGGCTTCAAATAAGACAATTTCATCGCCAACCGCATGATAATAAGGTTCTTGCTCAATTATATGCTGTTCGATTTTATATACTTTGGCCTGCATTCATCTGTACCTTGGTAATGTTATACTTGCTATTCCTTGCGCCAGGCAGATGCCCAGCCGTTGCCGCGCGTTTCCATTTCAAAAGACATTAAAGAATCCGCCGTGATCGCCGCGTTTCGCCGCTTGTCCATTAAACGTAAACTGCGCCTGGTGATTATCGCCACCAGTGGTATGGCGTTATTGCTTTCCGTTTTTTCATTCATGATTAATGACTTAATCGAATTTCGCCAAAGCATGGTGCGCGAGCTGTTTGTGTTGGCGGATTTTATCGGCATCAGCAGCTCACCTGGGCTGATGTTCAAGGACGTGGATACTGTACAGAGTAGTTTGAACTTATTGCAAGCGGAACAGCAAGTGTTGTTCAGCCATGTGTATGACGACGAAGGCCGCCGCTTTGCCAGTTATTTCCGCCACGATGAGCCTGCTGAAAATCCAGCCGTTGCACCGCCCAGCACGGTCAACGCCCGGGTATACTCCACCACCCCGCAGCGCTATTACTGGTTCACCAACCAATACGTGGACATTGTGGCAGACATTCGTTTTGAACGGGATCGCGTGGGTACGATTTACCTGCGTTCGGATTTGACCGAATTCAAGCGTCATTTGCTGCGCGCAGGCAGCATTGCGCTGGGTATTTTTTTGTTGGCCATGCTGCTGGCCTATGCCTTATCGTCGCGCTTTGTGTTGTTTATCACCACCCCGGTGGAGAATTTGCTCGCCACCATCAGCGACATCCGCACGGTGCAGGACTATTCGCAACGCACGCCCAAAACCAGCGAAGATGAACTGGGGGATTTGGTGGAGGGATTCAATCAAATGCTGGCGCAAATCGAACGCCGTGATTCTCAATTAAAGGAGTATCAGGATCACTTGCAGTCCATGGTAAAACAGCGCACCGCCGAATTGGAAGAATCGCGTGACCAGGCCGTTTCCGCCCATGCGGCTTTGCAAAAACGCACAGAAGAATTAGCGTGCGAGCGTGAAAAGGCAGAGGCTGCCAATCGCGCCAAAAGTTCATTTTTAGCCAGCATGAGCCATGAATTGCGCACGCCGCTCAATGGCATTTTGGGCTACGCGCAAATTTTATCGCAAGACCGCGTCCTAACTGAAAAACAACTCAATGGCATGACCATCATCCAGCGTAGCGGCGAATATTTGTTGACGCTGATCAACGATATACTCGATTTATCTAAAATTGAGGCCGGCAAGACTGAACTCATGCCAGCGAATTTCAATTTTCCTGAGTTTATCCAGAGTATTGCCGATTTGTTCCGTATGCGCGCGCGTCAGAAAAATATTGGGTTTATTTTGGATATGCCGCCCAATCCGCCGTTTGATCCCGCAGCGTGCGCAAGCGTGCCGACTGCGGTTTATGCCGATGAAAAGCGCTTACGCCAAATATTGATTAATTTGTTGGGCAATGCCATTAAATTCACCCAACAAGGCGAAGTGCGCCTGCAAGTGGGGTACACCGGTGCAGGTAAATTGCAATTTACAGTAAAAGACACTGGCACGGGCATTGCGCCAGAAGAGCTGAGTACTATTTTTCAGCCTTTCCAACAAGCGGGCAATGTTTTGCAAAAAGCCAAAGGCACTGGACTTGGGCTTTCCATCAGCCAACGGCTGGTAGAAATGATGGGCGGGACGATTACCGTACATAGCGTGCCAGGCAAGGGCAGCGCGTTTTCCTTTGCACTCGACTTGCCCGAAGTGTGCCTGGCTCCAATCAGCCGCGCCGATACCAGCCAAGAAGTGATTGGCTATTACCGCTTGAATGGCGATGGCCCATTCCGCCTCTTAATTTGCGACGATGCAGAAAGCCGCTTGGTACTGCGGAATCTATTAGAACCCATGGGATTTATCGTTCATGAAGCGCTGGATCAAACAGAGTGTATAGCGCAAACGCAACTGGGACGGGTGGATTTAATTTTTATTGATTTGTTCACCTCCAATTTTCCTGGCATGGAAATTGTGGAGTCTCTACGTAGATTGCCGCAATTTCATGAAATTCCAGTTATTGCGGTGTCTGCCAGTGTATTTGCCAGCCACCGCCAAAAAAGTTTGGAAGCAGGTTGCGTTGATTTTATTCCTAAACCTGTACAACGCGCTGAATTACACCGTTGTTTACAAAAGTATTTACCCCTGGTTTGGGAGCGCGCCGCTGAAGAACCGGCGCAAGAAAATGCGGAGGTGGAAGGTGCGGGGCCATCATTGGAACAGGCCAAAATTTTGTATGAATTGGCCATGCGCGGCAATATCCTTGGCATTCAGGCCAAATTGCGCGAATTAGAACAGCAAACGCCGGAATCCTCGGCCTTTTGTAAAAAAATGAATGAATTGGCCAAAGAATTCCGCGAGGAGGAAATATGCAACTTAATCGAACGGTATCTATAACATGACCGCTGAAACAACGAAAAACCATCTGGGCACGTTGCTGGTGGTAGACGACATGCCCGCCAATCTTAGCGTGTTGTTTGATTTTCTCAGCACGCGCGGGTTCGAAGTGCTGGTGGCGCAGGATGGCCGCCGCGCGATTCAAAAGGCCGAATACGCCCAACCGGATTTGATTTTGCTGGATGTCATGATGCCCAACATGGACGGCTTTCAAGCTTGTCAGGCGCTTAAAGAAAACGAAGCCACACGCAACATTCCGGTAATTTTCATGACCGCGCTCACGGATACGGTGGACAAAGTACGCGGTTTCAGCCTGGGCGCGGCGGACTATATTACGAAACCCATCCAGCACGAGGAATTGTTGGCCAGAGTCAACGCCCACTTGGCGCTCTACCGGCTGCAACGCCAATTGTTGTTGCGCAATCAAGAATTGGATGCCTTTTCCCGCACTGTAGCGCATGATCTAAAAAATCCGCTCAACGTGGTGATCAACTACATTGATGAAGTGCTGGACAATTGCCCGCCTGGCACGCCCATGGATGAGCGTGCTGCTGGGTATCTGGGTAAAGCGGTGCAAAGCAGCCGAAAAATGGTAAGTATTATCCATGCTTTGCTCACTTTGGCTGGCTCTTCGCGCGGCGGTGAAGTGGAAATCACCGCGCTGGACATGCCGCGTATGATTGGTCAAATCTTTGATGAACGGCTAGGGTATATGCTAGAGCAAGCAGGCGGCACCTTGCATTTGCCAGAAACCTGGCCAATGGCGTATGGCTATGCGCCCTGGGTGGAAGAAGCGTGGACCAATTACTTGAGCAATGCCATCAAATACGGCGGCAGGCCGCCGCGCATCACCGTCAGTGGCCATACACTGGAAAACGGCCAAGCGCGGTTTGAAGTGCGCGACAACGGGCCGGGCTTGTCCGCTGAGGCGCGCCAACAACTGTTCACGCCCTTTACCCGTTTGGCTACGGAACGCGCCGAGGGCCATGGTTTGGGCTTGTCAATTGTGCACCAAGTAATTGATAAATTGGGCGGTGAAGTCGGCGTAGACAGCGAGGAAGGCCAAGGTTGTACCTTCTTTTTCACCTTGCCAGGCCAACCGTTTGAGCTGTCACATGGCTAATTTGCCCCAGCCCACGCCTGAGCAACAGGCACTCAGCCAACGTCTATGCACTGCCATTCAACACGAAATTGCGCGCAACGGCCCCATTCCATTCGCGCAGTACATGGACATGGCGCTGTACGCGCCCGGGCTGGGGTATTATGCTGCTGGTCAGCGCAAATTCGGGCCAGACGGCGACTTCGTCACTGCGCCAGAAATTTCCAGTCTGTTTTCCCATTGCCTGGCGCGTCAATGCGCGGAAATTCTTGCAGTTACCCACGGCGGCATTCTGGAATTGGGCGCTGGCAGTGGCCGCATGGCAATGGACGTGCTCACCGCGCTGAGCCGCATGGGGCTTACGCCAGAATATTGGATTTTAGAACCCAGCGCAGAACTACAACAACGCCAGCAGCATACCCTTGCGCAGGCGCAAGCCAACGGCAGCCTGCCGCACGCTCACGTGCGCTGGCTAGACCGCTTGCCGCCCGCTGGCAGCTTTAACGGCGTGATGTTGGCCAATGAAGTGCTGGACGCCATGCCAGTACACCGTTTTTGTTGGGCCGCGCAACAGTGGCAAGAATGGCGGGTGGATTGGAGCGCAGAGGCATTGCGCTGGACACTGGCCACACCCAGTGCGGCCTTGGCGGCTGCTTGTGCCGAATTGGCCACGCAAACCGAAGCATGGCGCGATGGCTACAGCTCCGAAATTTGCCTGGCATTGCCGTCCTGGTTCGCGGACTTGTGGCAATGCAGCGACCAAGCCGTGATGCTGCTGCTCGATTATGGCTTTCCGCGCCACGAATATTATCATCCCCAGCGCGAGCAAGGCACCTTGATGTGCCATTATCGCCATCATGCCCACGGCGATCCATTTTTTTGGCCCGGCGTACAAGACATCACCTGCCACGTGGATTTTAGCCACGCCGCCCAATCCGCCCAACAGGCAGGCTGGGAAGTGCTGGGCTATACTCGCCAGGCGGATTTCCTGCTCGCGTTGGGCTTACTCGAACAATTGGCAGCAGAGCATCCCGCCGTACCTACGCAAGAACAACCGGATGCCGCATACTGGCGTGCTGTGTCTGGTGTGAAAACCCTCTTGCTGCCCGAGGAAATGGGCGAGCTATTCAAAGTGCTGGCACTGGCCAAATTGTCCAGCGAATGCACACTGCCGCCGTTACGCGGTTTGGCGCTCACCCACGCCGGGCGGCTGTAATTCGTAACCAACCTAAAATAAGCTATGAAAATACAAGCACTTGTAGATACCTTTGCCCGGGGAGAGGAACTTTTACCAACAGCTTCTTAATCCTTCTTGCACAGGCAGCGACGCATGAAATTATTACCCAAGTTTAATTTATCACTATCAGTAATATTTAATTATTTGATTAACTTTATATTTATTTCTGGAGTGGCGTATTTTGCCTTAACGCTGCTCTTGCTGTTGCCCGCTGCCTGGTTTCAAATCACCCCCACCCAACCCACCCCTATCCTGCCTGCCGCTGTGCACGATGGGGTGTATATGCTGTCTGAACCGCGTAGGGTGATAGGCTTTATTTTTGCCATTGCCACCAGTGTACTCATTGCGCTTGGCTTTATAGCGCAACGTAAAATAAAAATAGAAAATGCCGATTTGTCAATTGATTATATAACCGGCCCCCACATGGGCTGGATTTTATTGCATGGCATGGCCATAGGCTGCGCATATATTTTTCAATCTTCTTCCATGTACACCGCGTTCCCTACAAGCCAACTTCCTTATGCCCTAGAAGTGATCTTCAGCGCATACCTTGGCGGTTACTCTTGTGTGTTTGGACTTCAACTTCTCAAAAAAATACCTTATGTTGCTGATCTAAAAGTTGGTATAGTTGTAATGACAATGAATAGTTTTTATTTTGCCAATAGCCTATTATTTATACTTTTTCCCACTGTCACGCCAGTGCTTAAGCAGGATTGGAATGAAACTACTATTTTATTGCAAAACATGCCATTCTTCACACCTGCCCAGGCTTTTGTCGAAATTGCTCCACTATCTGTATTTGATCCAGCCGCTTTCTTATTGCAACATAGCGCATTTTTTACAGTAGCATTGGTTCTTTTAATAACCGCTTTATTGCAACAGTCGCTTATACAACAACTTTCACGTTACGAACTTTTTTTGAAAAAAACAACGCGAGCAAAGGAACTCAAGAAAAAACTAATCAGCGCTGAGGAAGATGTAAAAACCATCCAAATTGAAGGTGTAACACCGAAAAGCAAGCCGCCCGAGGAAAAATTAGACCCAAAAGAGATAGAGCGCAAAAAAGCCTATGACGAAGGATTAAAAAAAGGCATTGAAGAAGGAAAGCAAAAAGGCACCACTGAAGGCCATCGTGAAGGTTTAGTAAAAGGGCTGGAGGAGCGTTGGGATCAGGGCGTGCAACAAGGATTGCGTGAAGGATTGAGATTAGGGTTGGAAAAAGGATTCAAGCAGGGGCACGATTTGGCTAGAAAAGAAATTCTAGCGGAAATTGTAAAAAAAATGCTGGCCGAAAAAATTGATACCCGCGTCATCCACAAGATTACCGGTATTGATCCAAAGTCACAAATAAAAGAGGAAAAAACCAGCGAAGACTCCCCCACGTTACCAACAGAACGCAAGGCGGAATCTTGATGTTATCGTTGACTATTCCGGCGCAACCGCCACGCCCAGGCGGCGTAGCGCTTCGAGTGCAATGGGTTGCCAGCGCGCGGCATGGCGGATGGTGCTGGCGGGGGTTAGGTTGCGCAATTCGTTGAGGGAAAACAGGGTATTTTCATAGTTGGCCACCTGTGCCAGGCTGGGATACAAACGCAGTTGAAACGAGTGCGTGCCTTCCAGCAAGTGCGCTTCGTTGCCGTCCAGGGTGGCCAAGCGGATGTAAATGATAGAAATGTCGGTGTTGGCCAGGCTGGCGAATTCGGGCAGCGCTTCGGGCGCGAATTGGGCGCGCACAAAGCGTTCAGCCTGGCGGCTGAGCAATAGACGCGATTCTAAGATTAGCCCTTGTTGTTGTAAGCCTTCCAAAAAACGTTTGCGCGCTGGGAACATGCGTAGCAATTCCTGCTTATTCAGGCCATGCGCCACGTCTTCAACAATGTTCAAAAATAAACGCAAATCCACTTGCGACAGCCAAGAGCGCATGGCCTGCGTGTAGTGCGGTGGCAGGCGCGCCCACCAGGTTTGGAAGCGCTTGGAAGCGCGCGGCACGCGCGGATCTTCGAGAATGGCCAAAATGGCATCGCGCCAGGTGGGTGGCGGCGGTTGGCGGGTGGCAAGAATTTTGTCCATCAACAGCCGCGCCACCGCATGGCCGAGCAAGCCACCGTCCAGCGGCAGGGTTTTGACGCTATCCCGCGCCACCATGGCCAGCAGCGGCGTTGCTTCTCCCACGGCCAGTTTGCCCAGCGGTGCCAGATAATACGCCTGCATCGTTAGGTGGAAAAATCGGCCATTTTCTGGCAACTTCAATTCGCGCAAGTCCATGCCCTGTGCGCGTGCGGCATCCGCCGCGTGGGCCGGGCCGTGCGGATGCAACAGCCAATCATAGCGTTCGCGGTAAACCGCAGGCAGCAGCGGTGAAAGTCTAGCGGTTTGCGCCAACAGGCGGTGGAGCCAGGTTCCCAGTTCGCGCCAGGCCGGCAGCAGATCGTATTGGTCGAAATACAGGCGCAACCATTGCGCGAGCAGTAGCGCGGAAGGCGCGGGCCAGCGTTGTTGCAGGCTGCGTAGCGTGGTGGGCGTGAGCGGGGCGAGTTGTGCAAATTCGCCACCTTCCAGCCACAGGGCGATGGCGAGGCGCACATCCGCTGGCGTGTGCAGCAATTCTGTCAGCGGTTGGCGGGCACGCAGATGCGCCAGCCAGACTTGCTTGCGCGCCAGCCCGCGCACGCCGCGCGCGCCGCGTCCGTGGCTGAATTTTGCCAATTCGCTGGCCAATTGCGCAAATACGCCCAAGTTGTCCAGCCCTGCCTGTGCGGGCAAGTTCAGGCGTAGCGGCTGTCGCAGTTCGCGCGCCATGGCTATTCGTGGCGCAAGGCATCAATGGGATCGAGTTGCGCCGCACGGCGCGCAGGAAAGTAGCCGAACACCACGCCCACAGCGGCGGAAAATAGGAATGCCTTGGCCACAATGGCGGGATCAAGCAAAAATGGCACGCCCATCCAGCCAGCGAACAGCAAGGACAGGCCCAGCGCGAGTAGAATGCCGAGCACGCCGCCAAACGACGACAGCACGATGGCTTCGACCAAAAATTGCAGCAATACCTCGCGTTCCAGCGCGCCGATGGCCAGCCGCGTGCCGATTTCGCGCGTGCGCTCGGTGACAGACACCAGCATGATGTTCATAATGCCTATGCCACCCACCAACAGGCTAACGGCTGCCACCGCGCTGAGCAAAGCGGTTAGCACCTTGGTGGTGCCGGTCAGGGTGTCGGCGATTTCCTTCATGTCGCGCACGGAAAAATCGTCCGCCTCGCCAGTTTTAGCGCGGCGGCGCTCGCGCATCAGGCGCTCAATGTTTTTCACAGCGTGTTCAGTGGACGCGCCGTCTTGCACGGAGACGTGAATCAGGCTAATGTCGAGATTGCCAGCAATGCGGCGCTGAAAGGCGCGCAACGGGATGAGCACCAAATCATCCTGATCTTGGCCCATGCTGTTTTGGCCTTTTATTTCAAGCAAGCCAATGACTTCACAGGATAATTTTTGCAGGCGTAATTTCGCGCCCACAACCTCTTGGCTACCGAATAACTCACGGCGCACGGTTTCACCCAGCAGGCACACGGCTTTGCCGGATCGCAATTCACTGTCAGTGAATGGCCGCCCTTGCGCCAGTTCGTGCCCGCGTGCGATCAAGTAGGCGTTGTCCGTGCCATACACGGTGGTCGCCCAATTGGTATTGCCCACAATTGCGGTCAGATTGCGCGAGGCCGAAGGCGCGGCTGCGCGCAACTGTGGAATCTCGCGCGCAATGGCCTCGGCATCCGCCAATTCAAACGGCTTGGCCCCCGCCGATCCGCCGCCTGGCCCGCGCATTTGGCCTGGCCGCACGATGAGCAGGTTATTGCCCAACTTAGCGATGTCGGCAGTGACTTTGGCAGTGACGCCATTGCCCACGGTGACCATCACAATCACTGCTGCCACGCCAATTACCACGCCCAGCGTAGTCAAAAACGAACGCAATACATTGCGCCGCATTTCGCGTACTGCGAGAATGAAAGCATTCCATAACATGGGTTTCTGGTGACCTCGTGGCCGTCAAGCCCTGCACGGGCTTGATAAAATGACTGATTACGGTTTATTTCGCCCGTTTGAGGCTAACAGACTTGTTAAGGCTGGCTTGCCTAGATTGGGCGAGACTCTGGGAGGGTATCTTGTGGGTTAGGCAGAAATTCTGCTGGCGCAGTGATGCGTTCCAGTGACTGTAATTGACTGAAGGATAAAATATAATTTGGGTTGAGCAGTACCACAAAACGCTGGTCAGTCTTGGCTACGCCACGCATGAACCGGGTGCGCACGCCATTGCCCAGATCAGGGGCGGGTGCAATGTCTTTGCGTTGGAATTCAACCACGTTATTCACGGTGTCCACCACAATGCCAATGTCCAGCATTTCACCATTATCCTTCTCGACTTCCACAATAATGATGCATGTACGGCGGGTGGATTCGGTGGATTTTTCGCCAAAACAAATCAATAAGTCCACAACCGGTATCACCGCGCCCAGTAGGTTGAGGATACCGCGTACATGGGCCGGTGCCATGGGTAGATGGGTGACTTCGCTGTATTCAATCACTTTTTTAATCCGCAGCACTTCAATCGCGTACACTTCGGCAGCCAGATTAAAGGTGAGGTATTTTATTGCGGCATCTTCTTTGGTGGCCAACTGTTCGGTGCGGATAATGGTGCCCATATCATGCCTCCGTAGCGAGTAAAGGGAACGCAGCTTGGCGTTGGCTGGAATCCCGCGCGCTGGCGTGGGCTGTTTGGCGTTTGTTGGCGTAGCGTTTAACCAGTTCAGGCACATCTAAAATAAGCGCAACTTCGCCATTGCCTAAAATCGTGGCACCGCTAATGCCTGATAATTTTTCAAATAGCTTACCGAGTGGCTTGATTACAGCCTGAAATTCACCTAGCAAGCCATCCACTACAAAGCCAGCTTGTTGGTTGCCATAATGCACGACCACGACGTTTTGTCGTCGCCCTTCGTGTGCCCTAGGCGTTTCAGCGCCTTGTAGTGCGAACAATTGGCTTAGATATAACAATGGCAATACGTTGCCGCGCAAGTTGATGTAGCCTGTATCCTGGCGCGCGCTGATTTCTGTGGATAATTCTACGCATTCCACTACACGATCCAACGGCACGACAAACGCAGAACCTTGCACGGACAGTAAAAAGCCGTCAATGATCGCCAAGGTGAGTGGCAGGAAAATTTGTATGGCTGTGCCCTTGCCTTGCCAACTGCGCACTTCCACCGTGCCATTGAGCGCGTTGATGTTGCGCTTGACTACATCCAGCCCCACGCCCCGGCCTGAAAGTTGAGTGATCGTTTTGGCGGTGGATAGGTTGGGTTCAAAAATCAGATTATCAATTTCTTGTCCGGTCAATTCCTGACTAGGTTTGATCAAGCCATTTTTGATGGCAGCCGCCAAAATCGCTTGGCGGTTTAGGCCGCGACCGTCGTCGCCCACCTCAATGACAATGCTGCCGGAGTCGTGGTAGGCATTTAATTGCACGGTGCCCAACGCGGGTTTGCCTGCTGCCAAGCGCTCGGCTTCCGGCTCTATGCCGTGATCAATGGCATTGCGCACCAAGTGGGTGAGCGGGTCATTGATTTTTTCCACCATGCTTTTGTCTAGCTCGGTTTCCGCGCCATTGATTACCAAGTCGATTTGTTTGCCCAAATCTTGGCTGATGTCGTGTACCAGGCGGCGGAAGCGATTGAATGTGTTGCCGATTTGCACCATGCGCATACTCAATGTGCTGTTGCGGATGTCTTCCACCAGGCGTGACATCATGAATGCAGCTTCTTTGAGCTTATTGTTGTTGCTGTCTTGTACGAGCAAGTTGATGCCTGCGTTGGCAATGACCAATTCGCCCACGGAGTTGATGAGTTGATCCAGTTTTTGCGCGTCAACATGCAAGGTTTTGCGGGCGGCCTGGCGTGGCGCAATCGTTTGCGGCTGGAGAAAGGTGGCTCCGCCAGGCATGTCCTCCGGCATTGGTTGCACGCTTTCCCCTGTGTGCGGACGCGGTGGTACGCGCACGACTTGGGCCAGCCCTTCGTCTAGCGCTTGGCGGGTGAGTTCGCCGCTTTCTAGTAGAATTTCGCCCACGCGCCGGGGGTCTTCGGGCAATTCGCGCAATAATTGCACATATTGCGCAAGTTGACAGCGGGGCGGCAAAATACGCACTTCGCAATAATCGCGCACTAAATCGAATAAGCCCTCGATTTCTTCTTGCTCTTGATGTTCGCTTTTGAAAGTAATTTCAAATCCCAGATAACAGGCATCTGGGTTCATGTCCTCGGGTTGTGGCATAGCGTCGTATAATGTGGCAAGACTGGCGATTTTGCCGTGCTCGGCCAAATAACGCAGGCTAGCCAGCGGTTCGACACCATTAATCAGCGCGTCCTGGGCAAAACGCAGCGAAATATGCCAGTTGCCGTCTTCCATGACCGGTTCATTTTCTTTAATCACGCGCACAGGGGTGGCTGGTTGCGCAACTGGCATAGCACCACTGCTTCCAATGGGCAGAGTAGATGGCGCGGCATCAATAAATGCGCGCAGTTGTTGTACCAATAACTCGCCCGCAGATTGTAGGTGCGGCGGAATTACGCCAAATTGTTCGCCGCCAGGTGGATGTGGGGCAATGGCGTTGAGTTGTTCTGTTATATGCTGGTGGCAATCCCGCAGCAATTGTTGCGCATCTTCATTGAGGGGCAACACGGCAGTTATCCAGCGTTGCAGTTCCGTTTCCAACTGCTGGGCAAAGCGTGCAAATTGTTTTTCGCCTACCAAATTGGCCGCGCCTTTGAGCGTTTGTATGGGCGGCAATAGCGGTTCTAGCGATGGCGTAGTGGCCTGGCTCCATTCGTCCAATGCGCGCGCCATGCGCGCCAGCGCTTCGCGCGCTTCTTCCATAAACACATGGAACAATTTATCGGGCCGAATACCCGAGGTGGGCAATACTGGGGCCACCCGGGGCAGAGTGGGTGCTTCCACTGGTGCGGCGGACGGCGGCATGATTTTGATCGCGCTAATTACTTCGCCGCGTTGGCACATTTCCAATTGGCTGCGCAATACTTGCTCAGTGGTCGCCAAATCAGGGCTGTCGTCTAAACCATCGGACACGTTATCCAACAATTTTGCCAATAAATCACGGCAGCCTAGCAGTACGCGGATAAGGTCAGGCGAGACTTCGGTTTTGCCATTGCGCACTTTGTCGAGTAGGTTTTCCACCAGGTGGGTAAAGTTGGCAATGCGTTCCAGCCCCACCACACCCGCCGAGCCTTTGATGGTGTGAAAACCACGGAATAATACTTTAATCGCTTCAGCATCATGCGGGGTGGATTCTAGCAGCAAAAGAGAATCCTCGATTTGTTGCAAGGTGTCCTGGCTTTCTAACGCGAATAATTGACGCAGTTGTTCTATGCTCATTTTAACGCTTCTCCTTCCGGCACCACCAATGGATCACCGAAAATCGCGGCCATGTGAAACGTGTCCAACACATCAATCACCACCGGGCTGTGCGCAGACAGGTGCAATTTTTTATGTTGCCGCCCAGCTTCTTGTTTGAGCAGCAGTAACAATTGAAATCCAGCCGTGTCCAATTCGCTTACTTCGGACAAATCTATTTCCAATTCCTGGCAGGTGTTCAAGGCATTGAGAAACTGACGTTTCGCCTCACGCGCGTTGTCTAACGTCAAGTCGCCAGCCATGTGTAAAGTACAACGGTTGGCACGGTTTTCGAGTTCAATGTGCATCCTGTTTCTCCTCCACACCCATTCAAAATAATACAGTATTTTTATGCGCAAGCGTGTCCGCACGCCTCGGTGCACCTTGCAAAATGGCGTCCGCAATGTGCTCCAATGCCAACACACGATCCACCGCGCCGCGTTTAATCGCTTCTTTGGGCATTCCGTACACGATGCAGGTTTCTTCGTTTTGTGCGATAGTGTACGCACCCGCGCTATGCAGCTCGGCCATGCCGCGCGCGCCATCATCCCCCATGCCGGTGAGAAGTATACCCATGGCGTTTTTGCCAGCGATCTGCGCTGCGGAACGAAACAGCACATCCACCGATGGGCGGTGGCGGTTAATCACCGGGCCATCCTTCACTTCAATAAAATATTTCCCACCCAAGCGCTTAAGCAAAATATGTTCGTTACCTGGCGCAATCAGCGCGCGTCCTGGCATGATAGCATCGCCATTTTTTGCTTCTTTGATTTCAATCGCGCAAAGACCATTCAGCCGCTCTGCGAATGCGGCAGTAAAGCCGCTGGGCATATGTTGCACAATGGCGATACCTGGCGTTTCCAATGGCAACTTTCTTAGAATCAATTCCAATGCTTGCGTGCCGCCAGTGGATGCGCCCATCACCACCACCGTTTCCGTGGTTTGATTCATAGGCCGTGCGGTGGGCGGCAGCATGGCATCTGCCGATAGCTTAGGCGGAATTTCGCTGCCCAGTGCCGTCGCTGAGGGGATTTTTTGAAAGCGCGGTTCTGCCGCGACAGGCACGTCATTGTTCGTGGCAATCTCCTGATTACGCTTAAGTTTTTTCAAATTGGCACGAGCAGCAGCTTTTACTGTGTCAATAAACGACATGCGGACTTCATAAAGAAAGTCATGCACGCCAATTTTAGGCTTGGTAATCACATCCACAGCACCCGCCGACAATACCTGCATGGTGGTTTGCGCGCCCTTCTCTGCCAACGTAGAGCAGACAATCACTGGCGTCGGACGCTCTGCCATAATTTTGCGTAAAAACGTCAGCCCGTCCATTCTGGGCATTTCTAAATCCAGAATGATGACATCCGGCCAATTTTTCTCCATGTGCTGCATAGCGAAAATCGGATCCGAGGAGGCGGCAACCACTTCAATGCTGGGGTCGCTGCGCAAAATTTCGCCTAATGCTTGCCGCACCACAGCGGAATCGTCAATGATAATAGCCTTAATTTTGGGTGTCAGCGCCATGCTGCTTGTTACCTATTGATTTTTTTTCTTGAACACTATGATAAACCCAGACATCGCCGTTGCCTATATCAAATAGGATGCGTCGGTATCCCTCGCCGCCCAGATGACTGGACATAATACGAAAATTGTGTTGCCGCAATAAATCTTGCCCAATTTGCAAATTGCGCCCGCCAATGTTGGTAACTGAGGTGCGTACCGCTTCAGGGAACATATTACCACCACCAAAGACTTTCACTTGATATTCTTGCGGCGTAGTTTTGTGGCGTTTAATTTCTTTAAGGAACATATCAATGGCATCTTCGGCGTAACGACCATCCAAGTCTCCCGTGCGGTGGCGCTTGGGATTGGGCAGCATGTAATGGCACATCCCGCCAATGCGTTGACCAGGATGCCACACCGTAATCGCCACGCAAGAACCTAAAATTGTGCGCACTTGCACATTGCCGCTGCCAAAAAAAAACTCGCCAGGACGCAGAAATATCTTCTCAGGCCGGTCGATAGGATTGGTGGTGGCGTGAGGTACATAAGGAATCACAGCAAGCCACCTTGGCGTTTACGGTAAATCGTGGGGGCCATCAGTTCCACGGTGTCGCGGATGCCTGGGTCGGTCAATCCCATTAAACTCTCCGCGTGGCCAATAAAACAATGTCCACCAGGCCGCAATACGCTTAGAATACGCCGAACAATTTTTTGTTTAGTTTCCGTATTAAAATAAATCAAAATATTGCGCAAAAAAATAATGTCGAACTGGCCTACTCCGCGTAGTTCTTGATTCAAATTAATTTGCTCAAACCGTACCCGGTTGCGCAATGGTTTGTCTACTAAAAAAGTGCCCGCTTGTGAACGCACGCCTTTGAGGCAATATTTGGCGAGGTATTCTTTGGGCATAATTTTAGCTGTGTCCATGGAATAATGACCGGTGCGAGCCATTGTCAACATGCGTGTGCTAATATCCGATCCTAACACTTCCCATTTTCTAAAATCACCCAGTTTTTCCATGCACACCATGGCAATACTATACGCCTCTTCGCCAGAAGAACACGCCGCGCTCCAAGCGCGGAACACAGTCCCCGCCGGTACGGCGGGGAGCACCCGCTGTTCAAGGTAGGTAAAGTGATCTGGCTCGCGAAAAAAATGTGTTTCATTGGTGGTGAGCAAATCCACCATAATTTGCAACTCATCCTGGCGCGCACTGTCTGTGACAATGCGAAAATACTCATCAAAAGTGCGCAGGCCATAATGGCGCACGCGCTTATTTAACCGGCCCGCCACTAACATTTTTTTGGTAGGCGGGAGATAAATACCCGCCACATCAAAAATGAGTTGTTTGAACCGGTTAAATTCGGCGTCGCTGATTTGGGTGAATGCAGAAAATTCCAACAGATTGCCCTAGTTTATATTTTGTCCGTAGAAAATTTCTACCATTTCTCGCCGTAAATTTTCCTCAATGGATTTTCTTTCTTGATCGGAAAGATCACCCGTGTTTACACCAAATAAATAATTCGATAAATCGAATTCCTTAAGCATCATTTTGGTGTGGAATATTTTTTCTTGATACACATTAACATCGATCATTTGATAACGGGCGCGGGTATCTTCCGTTAGGTAGTTTTGAATAGAATTGATACTATGATCAATATAGTGCTTGCGTCCGCCCACATCCCGTGTAAAGCCGCGCACGCGGTAATCCATGATGACAATGTCAGAGTCAAAGGAGTGAATCAAATAATTTAATACTTTAAGCGGAGAAATCTGGCCACAGGTGGAAACATCAATGTCCGCACGGAAGGTGCTAATACCATAATTGTCTGGATGGCTTTCAGGGTACGTGTGTACTGTGATGTGGCTTTTGTCCAAATGCGCCACCACTGCGTCCGATAACAACGGCCCAGGCGCTTCGGTGAAGTGCGATTGATTCTGCGTGACTTCACCTTCAGAAATAAGCATGGTGACGCTTGCGCCTTGCGGATCATAATCCTGACGGGCAATGTTAAGGATATTTGCGCCGATGATGTCGCTGACATTGGTCAATATAGCGGTCAAGCGTGCCGCATTGTACGCTTCATCAATATATGCAATATACGCTTCCCGTTCATTGGGAGTTTTGGCGTAACAAATATCGTAGATATTGAAACTTAGGCTTTTGGTCAGATTATTAAAACCATGCAGTCTTAATTTATGAAATTGATCACCCATCATTAAAGCGGCTCCTAGGTAGACGGGAGGAAAATAAAAATTGTGGCCATATTCCCAACAGGAAAACGGACAGCACCTGCATTGCCAGGGATTCCTCCCGGCGGGTTTATCACAAGCCAACTGACTGGCAGCCAAGTGGATCATGCGCCATGCCTCCCCACCGGGAGTTGCGCGTTTTCCGTCCGCCTTGCTTAGGCGCATTTGGATAGAGTCCCGCGCAACTTGTCACAGAAAACAGACGTATTATGCTAGGAAATTGCCTTCACGGCTAGAGCGTGCGTGCCACGAAAAAAACAAAACAGAAAAAATAGGGCACTCGCACCCAAGATTGAAAAAATATCGCAACCTCGGACACGGTTAGCCGCATTTCTAAGAAGCAGTTGAAATCCGCTGAGCCATGCCAATCGCAGGGTTTCGCGTGCATGTGGCCTCGCCCCCCCCACGCTACCCTTGCTGTTGATTTGGGCAGCAGCGGCGGGGGCGGTAACGGCGCAAGTGAAGCGGGGCTTTCCTAAATCACCTGCGCCCCAATATCAAGGCAGATGCGGTTCCACTGTGAGGGATATTGGATTTTGTCCATTAAATACAATGCGCTGATCTACCATATACCCAGCGAATAGCGTGAAAACACCAGGGAATAATGACCCGCGCCAAATGGCAGTGGACACTTCAGTGCCAAGCGTGATGGGCGCGCCAGTGAACTGGCCGGTAAATACCTGCCAATTGTGCTGCGCATCACGGATAAACCATACTTGGTTGACACGGGCGAGCAACAGACTCACTGCGGGTTTGCCGCGATCCGTGACAGCGGGATATAGGGTAATCGCCAAATCTACGGTTTGGTTCGATTTAAGTGGCACAGTGCCGCCCGCAGGCGTGCCATCTGCCAACACGTGGTGAATAAAGCAGCCCGTTTTTTCCGCCGCTAGGGTATTGTTGGTCAAAAGGTACACTAAGCCGCGATCTTGCTCACGACAAGCCGCAGGCGGGTCATCAATTACGCTGTCGCTTGCAGGAAATTCATACGCGCCGACCTCGCTGGCTGCCCCCTGCGGTCTTGCCACGCCGAAAAAATCCTCACTCGGCAGTGCGGCAAACTCTGCTGCCAAAGTTGTAGCGTAGCCCAATGCGGGCGAATCCTTTTTTAATTTGAAATCAAAATTCTCAATATCCACAAACTCCGGGTCTACGCACCAATTGCCAAGTGCATCCTTTACATTGCCTTTATCACAATTAAACCAGTGCCATTTGGAAGTGTTACCATTGTCGCCATCTAACCCATGTCGCCAATAGGCAATATTATTACGGACTTGGGCGGCATTTGTGCTTTTCCAACCCGCATTATAAATGAGCACCGGCGCATGGTGTGCGTCATAAAAAATATTGTTATACACATATACCGTTTCAGGAAATTGGCTTTGAAGATGCACCAGACCTTGCGCCTCGCTGTCTTCGTTCCAGCCGGGATATTGGAGTGTGCGCCACGCTTCGGCGCGCATGGTCATGGTATTGTTATAAATATGCAGATTTTTTACATAATCCTTGCCGCCAATACCAAGCGCATAGGTAAAGTTATTATAAAAATAAATGTCTTCCGCATCTTCAAGAAACATCACGCCAGTGGTATCGCCAGCTTGCAAATTTTTGATGGAAAATGCGTCACAAAAATTGCCATGAATGCGCACATGATTGGTTTTATTATTGCGGTACTGACCGTTACTGGCAAACCAAGACATGGATGAGGTTTGAAAACAATCGGTGTGTGAATCTTTGAGAAATGGATCCGCTTTGGCTGGATTGTAAAAACTATCATCCGTATAAAAAGAAAAATGTAGAAACCGGTTGTTGCGGATAACATGATCCTGGCCATAAAATTTCACGCCGTCCGCATCTAAATTTTTGATAAAATTACATCCTTCAGTTTTTTGGGTGCCATGCACCACCGTATTGCCTTCTACGGTATGTTGCTTGCCAATGATATATATTGCGGTTGGAATTCTTTCAAAATAATTATTCCGCACCACAATCCGTTCATTTGGCGTATGCACACCATTGGTTTGCGACTCTACGCTGACACCACCGAGATGTGCGTTATAAAATTGATTGCTATCTATGACCACATCATGAATGCCCGAGCGTATGGTAATGGCGGCTTGGTTGCACACGCCAGCCAAATCAAAGGTAATGCCTTGAATAATAGTGCCGTGCGCACCTTTGCTGATAATCCAATGCTTGGTTACCTTGGGCGAATCGATGCCTTGCAGTGTAATGCCGCTTTTATCCACCAGTGTTACAGTCTCTGGATAAGTGCCTGCTTTAACTCGCACGGTGTCACCACTTTGCGCCGCTTTAATGCCTTTGGCGATGGTTTTGAATGGGGATGCTTCAGTGCCAGAATTCGCATCATTTCCCGTGGATGCGACATAGTAGTGGGTAGCGGCCAGTGCGGGCATGGGCCATGCGGCAACCCATGCGTGGATGGACAGGGCATAAACCCAACTGAGCACAGCCCGGCGATTTGTTTTAGGATGGACAATAAGGCATGTAAAAAATTTCATAACGTTTTCCTTTATGGGTGGTGAGAATCGTCCAGAACTGTCTAAGAAGCTGTTGGTAAAATTGCTTGCAATCGCCAAACAGCGCACTTCGACAGAGTTTCAGTGAGCGGCTTGGCGATTTTACCAACAGCTTCTAAATTGGTAGTGTTACACGGATAGCGCGACAATTAGGATTCTTTCTCGCCATACGGGTAGCGACAATGTCCGAAACGGACTATTAAAATTGTAGATGCAATCAGAAGCATAGTCCCGCCGACGGCCAGCAGTTCCCCTGCGCTCATGGCTTTGGAATCCAGAATAATATACCGTGCCAAGGCAATCATAGCGATATACAGGGGAAAACGCACCGGAATGCGGTGCGATTCGTAATAAATCCCCACCATGGCCAGCACTTCCAAGTAAATAAACAACATCAATAAGTCAGCCAGTTGCACATGCATGGATTCAATCATGGACCACATTTCCTGCCCAATGGCGACAATGGTAGCCAGCAGAATCAGCAGCAGTCCGGCTTGTTCAATCAGGTATAAAACTTTTTTGATGGGGTTAATGGGCGTTGGGTTCATCAGAATTTCCTACGAAGTGAAGAATAAACAGGTTGTATAGATTTCGCCCTTTGGTGGCTTAACGTGAGGGGGCATATATGTCTGCCATCCCGGGTGGTCGGGTTTTGAACCGTTTGTAAGTCCACAGGTATTGCGCAGGATCGCAAGCGATGCAATGGGCAATGCCTGCATTCATGGCCGCTGCGGATTCGACGGGGTCTTGGCTATAAATCCCTGGTGGTGCCGGAAAAAAATGTAGCGCAAAGCCTTGGCCGTTGGGCAGACGTTGCGCGTAGGTGAATACCGCCAGCGCGTTGGTTTTGTGCAACAAACGGTGTACCAGCAGCATGGTGTGGGCGGGCACGCCCAAAAACGGCGCAAATACGCCATTGCCGCGCCCAGGGTCTTGGTCAGGCAGAATACCGGCCATTTCGTGCGCACGCAGACGTTGCAACAGGGCCTTGACCCCAGCAGGCGTCACGGGTACCAGCATTGCGCCGCTGTTTTCGCGACCACTACGCATGAGGTTGCTCAGTTGCGCGAGCTTGGGCGGGCGGTACAGGCTGGTCATGGGCGCGTAATCAGCGGCATGGTAACCCGCCAATTCCCACGCGCCAAAATGTGGCGTCATGATGAGCACACCTTTCTTTTGCGCCAGGGCATGGTGTAAATGTTCTTCTCCTGCCACGCGCGCGATCAGCGCTTGCACATGCGTGCGTGAACGCAGCCAAAAATGGCCTAATTCTGCGAAATTTTTGGCGTTTTCTGCCAGCGCACGGCGCAACAGCGCACGGTGTTGCGCAACAGAAAGTTCGGGGTAACACAGGGTTAAATTGGCTTCAGCGGTTTTGCGCGCACGCAAACCAGGCCAGTAAAAGGCCATGCGCGCGGCCACGCTCGCCAGCGCGTGCGTCCACGCCAACGGCATCCAGGCCAGGATGCGCAGCAAGAGGACGATGAGAAATATGCGCATGAGGGGAAAATACAGGAAAGCTCCCCGCGCCACGAATGGCAACCGGGGAGGAGAACACGAACAAAACGGATTATTTAGCAGCGATGGCTTCCAATTTTTCCGCGCGGATGATTTGGCCATCCAATGCTGAATCTTTGGCATTGCGGCCAAATGCCACACTCATCAGCGAGGAGTAATACACCACCGGGATGTTAAACTTGGTGCCGTGATCAGCGTTGATTTGTTCCTGGTAAGCTTCCACGTTCATCTGACATACCGGGCAGGGCGTGACGATCATATTCGCGCCGCCGTCGTAGGCTGCGGCAATGATGTCTTTGACCAGTGCTTGCGATTTTTCCGGCTCAGAGAACATCAGCGCGCCACCACAACAAGAAACTTTCTTGTCGTAATTTTTCACGGCTTCCGCGCCCAAAGTTTCGGTCAGTTTGTCCAAATACACAGGATTTTCAAACGATTCGCCAGCAATGCCGAACGGACGATTGGTCTGGCAGCCGACATAACCGGCGATTTTCAGCCCTTCCAGCGGTTTTTTGACTTTGGCCGCAATGGCGTCGTAGCCGATGTCTTCGATCAACACTTCGACCATGTGGCGGATTTTTTTGTCATTTTTCAACTTCAGCCCCGCCTCGGCCAGTGCCTGGTTGGCTTCGGCCAGCAATTGCGGATCATGTTCCAGACGTTCTTGTGCTTCTTTGGTGGCCAGCCAGCACGCCGCGCAAGTGGCAACAATGTCTTGTTGCGGATGGGCTTGTTCGGACAGGGCAATGTTGCGACCCGACAGCACCAGGCGGGGCAATTCGCCACCACCGGCGTAGCCTATGGACGCGCCGCAGCAGTTCCAGTCCGGGATTTCATTCAATTGAATGTCCAGTTCTTCGCAAATCGTGCGCGTGGAGGTGAATTGGTTAGACGAGGATGCGCCTTTTTGCGAGGAACAGCCGGGATAAAACGAATATGCTTTTGCCATGTGTCAGCGCCTCAGGGTTGGTATTTTTGAATTTTGGCGGCTTCAATGGCCTGCGCTTTTTTGAGCATGGCCTGCACGCCGGATTTGTCCTTGCAGGTGTGGCCGAAGAAATACTCCAACGGATTAAGCCGCTTGCTTTTCATCATGCCCAAGCCCACATTTCTCATCTTCAGCGCCATTTTAACGCCTTCACCAAAGCCGTTCATGAAATACAGGCCCTGCGCCAGGCGCACTTCATTCACGCGGCCATTTTTGCTTAAATTGTCCCAAAACATTTGCGCGAACTTGGCAGTAGGCTGGGTGGCGGGTGCCAGTCCCAAGCGCTTGGCGTAATGCGCCAGGCCGTGCATGATGTGGGTGATGGGCAGCTCGCGCGGACAGCGCGCGATGCAGTTGTAGCATGAGGTGCACATCCACATGGCACTGGATTTCAGCACCGCGTCGCGCTTGCCCGCACGAATCAGCATGAAAATTTGCTGTGGCGGATGTTCCCAGTATGGCCCCATTGGGCAGGAACCGGAGCACACGCCGCATTGCATACACATTTTCACCCATTCGCCTTCTTCCACGTTGGCTTCTACTTCCCGCAAGAAATTGTTGCGGTATTTGTCAATCATCGCTACGCCCGAGTTCCGGGCTTGGTTGAGATTACTCATCAATGCGCTCCCGTATAAAAAACTTGGTGAGTGACCAAGCTGTATTTAGATAAAAATATAATTTTCCCTGTAAACATTCTTTCCCGAAGTAAAGCCGGGGAAAACGTTTACGGGCGATTTATTTGGCCAATGCATCAACCAATTCACGCGGGTTCCGTTCCGCCATGCGCTTTTCCGGTAACTATACGATAAAGCGACTCCGGCGCAATATCAAACCCGCATTTCCAGGCCAGCGTAGGCCATTCGTCGAAATAAAACCCTGAAAAAGTGCCGGGATCACGTAAAGGGGCTGCTTTTTCATATTGGTATACAAGTTCCTTGAGGTCGGCTTCGCCCGCCTCACCTGTGTTAAATTTCAAAAATATTTTGAAATCTCTAAGATAACGGGCTTCCAGTAAATAAATACAATCCATTATGCTACCCCGGTTAGACTAATGGCTCAATATGATGAAAATCTTTGGTCACCCATATGTCCAGCAATTCATCCTGGTGAAGTTCGCCCCATTCTTGTACCAACCCACGTACTTTAGCCGGTAGAAAACCGACAATAATATTTAACTCTTTGATACTCATGGATGCGCGGTATTCATTATATCTCACGTGAAAATGCGGAGGATAATGTTCATCAAAATACATGCTAATAATAATTCCAAGAAATCGGCTTATCTCTGGCATTGTTCTTATAAACATGACAGGTCAAGGACGGCCAGTCCTTTGCGGACTGACCGTCTTGAGTTTAGAACTTAAACGGACTCATGCCGATTCTGGCCACAGTATCCGCCATTTCGTTGATTAATGCTGGCACTTTGTGAATGTCAGTAATGGCGATTTCATAGGTGCGTACCCGTTCTGGCTCCAGATTCAGTTGCTTGAGCGTGTCGTCAATTTTGCTCATGCGGTAGTGGGCCATTTCTGAGCCTTTCACGAAGTGGCATTGGTAACTTTCGCCCTTCTGGCAGCCCATGAGAATAATGCCATCGTAGCCGCTGTTGAGCGCGTCGGTAATCCACAGCGTGTTGACTGAGCCTAGGCAACGCACTGGCATGATACGTACAAACGCGCTGTATTCCACGCGGTTCATGCCCGCCATGTCCAGCGCTGGGTAGGCGTCATTTTCGCACGCCAGCACCAAAATGCGCGGCTTTTCCGAGAATTCGTCGGGCATATTGACCGATTTAATCGCGCCGCCCACGGTGTTGACGTTGTAGTTTTCAAACGAGATGACGCGCACCGGGCACGCGCCCATGCAGGTGCCGCAACGGCGGCAGCGCGATTCGTTGAATTGTGGGTAGCGTTGCTCGTCTTCGTTGATCGCGCCAAATGGGCATTCCACGGTGCAGCGTTTGCATTGCGTGCAGCCTTCCTTGCGGAAGGTGGGGAAGCTCAAATCACCGGAGCGCGGATGCGCGGCACGGCCCAGTGCGGCGTTTTCCAGTGCTTGAATGGCTTTTAATGCCGCGCCAGTGGCGTCCTCGCGGGCTTGTTGGCTGTCCATCGGACGGCGCAGCGGGCCAGCAGCGTACATGCCGGTGCGGCGAGTTTCGTAGGGGAAGCAGATGAAATGCGAGTCCGCAAAGCCATTGACCAAATGCGGCAAATCTGTGCCTTGGCGATAGGTCAAATTCAAAATCGACGGCGGTGCGCTGTCAATTTGTTGTTGTAACAACAGGACTTTTTCTTGGTTGCCCGTTTCCTTGGCTTGCTCCATTTCTTGGGGCAAATACGGGTTGGGGCCGGAATTGGGAATCATGCCCGTGGCAAGCACCACCAAATCCGCTTCCAAATCTACCGTGTCATTGAGCAGTAAATCGTCGAATTGCACACTCAGCTTGTCGCCGTTGGCGGTCACTGCCTTGGCTTTGCCTTTGGCAAAAGTGACGCCATGGTTCTGGCCATTGCGGTAAAAATCTTCGCCGTTCGCGCCCGGTGTGCGCAAATCGGTAAACAGCACCAGCGCATCGCTGTTGGGGTTGGCTTCTTTAAAATACATCGCCTGCTTGATGGAAGTGAGGCAGCAATGACCGGAGCAATAATTCAAGTGGCCCGGCGCTTCGCTGCGTTGACCGGCGCATTGAATGAACACCACCCGTTGCACTTCCTTGCCATCCGCACGCTTAATCGGCCCGCCATTGGCGGCTTTGACCAAATCTTCCAAGCCCAGTTGATCCACCACATTGGCATTGCTGGGCAGAAATTCGGGTAACAAATTCATGTCATACGGCTTAAAACCAGTGGCTTGAATCAGTGCGCCAAATTTCACCGTAGCAGCATTGCCGCCCGCAGTAATGTCGGCCTCAAAGCGTCCGGGTGCGCCGCGTGTTTCAGTGATGGCGGCATTGAGCATAATCGTCACTTTGCCGCTGGCTTCGAGTTCTTGTGCCAATTCAGCAATGCCCGGAGCGCGCAACGCGCCAAGCGGCGTTTGATGCGGCACGATTTTGTTCATGCGCGCCAGTGCGCCACCGAGTTGGCCGGTTTGTTCCACAAGAGTGGCGCGGTAGCCTGCTTTGGCGATTTCGCGTGCAGCGGTCATGCCGGTGATGCCGCCGCCGACAATCAGCACTTCCTTGTTCAGCGGTTGTTCGCCGCTGGCAGCGGGAATTTTCATGTGTTTGAGTTCAGCGCAGCCCATGCGGATGTAATCTTCCGCCATTTCTTGCGTGGTTTCCTTGGCCTCGGCAGTGTCCGGGCGCACCCAGATGACACCTTCGCGCAGATTGGCACGGCTCATGGCAACATTGTCAAAGCTGAATGCCTCAGTCTTGGCGCGGCGCGAGCAGCCAGCAATCATAACGTGGGTAACGCCTTCGCCGATGTCGGCCTGAATAACGTTGACACCCTCCGTGCTGCATAAAAAGGCGTGGTTTTTAACCACTGCGGCCTTGCCTTCGCGCTTGGCCACGTTTTCCAGTTGGCCGATGTTCAGGCGCTCACCGATGCCGCAGCCGCTACAAATATAAGCGCCAATTTTTTGATCCGCCATGAATTAACCCTCCGTTCCGGCGACTTGGTTGATAACTTGGATGGCGCGCAGGGCGCTGGCCGTGGCGCTTTGCACCGCACGGTTGACATCCAGCGCGTCGGTCGCGCAGCCCGCGCCGAACATGCCGCCATTTTGTTCATCCCATGCAATAAAGCCATGTTCGTTTACTTGCAGATTCAAGCCCATGGCAGCAAAATCAACGCTGGGTTGCATCCCTACTGCGAGCACCACCAAATCATGCTCGTTGGCATAGCGCATGTCTTTGCCCGTGCCTTCCAATTCTAGGTTATTGCCGTTCAGAATGGGGTTGCCATTGGCCGAGTTCACGGTAATGTTCGCCACCTTGGATTTGATAAATTTGATTTTTGGGTCTTTTTGCACTTTCAAATAAAAATCTTCAAAACGGTCAATGGCGCGGATGTCAATATAATATACCGTGCCGCGCGCATCGGAATCTGCGCCGTATTGTTCGCCAATGTAAGTGGTTTGCTTAAGCGTGGCCATACAGCAAATCCGCGAGCAATGCTTCAAATAATTGCGGTCGCGCGAACCCGCGCATTGAATAAACGCAATATTGCGCGCTGGCTGGTTGTCCGATGGCCGCAGAATCTTGCCACCCGTGGGGCCGAACGGGTCTAACATGCGCTCGAATTCGACGCTGGTGATGACATTGGCAATGCGATCATAGCCATACGGTTGGATTTTGTTGGCATCATACGGCTGCCAGCCCGTGGCCCAGATGATAGCACCCGCTTTCAATTCCACGCGCTGCGCCTGCATATCCAGGTCAATGGCGTTATACTTGCATACCGACTTGGCCTGCTGTGCTTCGTCGCTGCCCACAATGCGGCTGTCCAACACATAGCGTTGTGGATAGGCCATGGGAAAGGGCAGGTACGCGCCCTTGCGCTTGCTCAGGCCATAATTAAATTCGTCAGCAAATTCGCTGGTTACGTTTTTGGCGCAGTCACCGCACGCGGTGCAATTTTCGTTGACGTGGCGTGGGGAGATATTCACCGTCACGGTATAATCGCCCTTGCCGCCATTGACAGCGGTTACCTCGGCCATGGTCAGCACACGCACATTTTTATTACCCTTAATGCGGCGCAAATTAATTTCCATGCCGCAGGTGGGGTAACAGAGCTTAGGAAAATATTTGTATAATTGGGAAACGCGGCCTCCGAGGGAAGGGTTTTTCTCGATTAAAATCACGTCTTTGCCACATTCCGCAGCTTCCAGTGCTGCGGTCATGCCGCTGATACCCCCGCCCACGACCAAAATGGTCTGGTTGGTTGCGACGGCTTCTGTCATTGGTTCTCCTCCACATATTGGGATGGGTTTATTGGGTGAACAAAAAAATTTTGCAAGCTTACGCCAATCCGCGTAAGGATACTACTATTTTTTGAAAAGCGGTGCATATAAATGTATTATAAAATAAAAAACATAAAGTTACCTTTGCAAATCGTGAGTTTATAACCCGCCGAGCCGTGCGCGAAGCCTACGTTTAACCTGCCAATCGCCACACCATTGCCGCACGTCTGGATTGTCTTGAGCGCCGCTCAAAAAGAGAATACCCTACTGCGCATAAAAGATTAGGATAATCGTTCAACCGTATGAAGTTAAGGAGAAAAACCACCATGTTGTTATCACGCGCCTTACGTTATGCCGCTTTGTGCGCAAGCACATTGGCGCTTGCTGGCTTATTTATGCACACAGTACAGGCCGCGCCAGCGGGTTTGGACAGCGGATTTGCCAGCAGTGGCACATTGTCCATTGATTTTGCTGACGAGGACATAGGCCACGCCGTCGCCATTCAGCCGGATGGCAAAATCATGTTGGCTGGCAAAGCCGGCACGGTGCCAAATGGCGATGTCGCATTGGCGCGGTTGAACTATAACGGCACGCTGGACAATACGTTTGACACGGACGGCCTAGTCACTGTGGATTTGGGAGCCACAACAGAAGTGACCTATGCCATGGCGCTGCAACCGGATGGTAAAATCGTGGTGGCAGGCTATCAAACCAATGCGGATCAAGACTTATTGCTGGCGCGCTTCCTGTCTAACGGCGGACTGGATACCAGCTTCAATGGTACTGGCAAGGTGGTTACTAACCTCACCGGCAGTAGCGAACGCATTCAGAAGGTGGCCATTGATAAAGACGGCAATATCGTGGTGGCCGGTTATAGCAATCGCACTGGCAATGACAATTTTATTGTGGCGCGTTACACCAGTGCGGGCGTGCTGGATGCCAGCTTCGGTACGGGTGGAGTAGCAGAAACGGACTTCAGCGGCAACCGCGCCGACCGCGCGAGTGCCCTGGCCATTCTTCCGGATGGCAAAATCCTGGTCGCTGGCTATCATGACAATAGCATAAATAAGGACTTGGCTATTGCCCGTTACCACAATAACGGCACATTAGACGCAAGCTTTGGTAGCGGCAGCGGCAAATGGATTGCAGATTTGGGCGCAGAGGAACAGGCTCTGGATTTGGCGCTGTTGCCCGATGGTCGGATATTGCTGGCTGGATATAGCAGCGACAAGATGCTGGTGGCGCGCGTGACCGCTGATGGTAGTGCGATAGACAACACCTTTGCCACCCCCAATGGCTATAAGTTAATTGATTTGAGCGTAGGCACGGACGCGGCCAACGCCATTGCAATAGACAATGGCGGCAATATCGTCCTGGCTGGCTCAGCAAATAATACCCAAGACCTCGCCATTGCCCGGCTGCTGCCCGATGGCGGCATAGACAACAGCTTTGGCGCGAGCGGCACACAACTCTACGACTATCCCGTCGGCATAAATAGCTACTTATTTGATGTAGCCATTCAGCCCGACGGCAAAATCGTGGCTGTGGGCACGGACGGTAGCGCTGACCAAAATTTTCAAATTATCCGCGCGCTGGGCAATCCTCCCTACAACCCTGGCCATGCGCTGGATTTCGATGGTGCGAATGATTACGTCAGCGTGCCGCACCACCCCAATTTCAACTTCCCCAATGATTTTACCCTGGAAGCATGGATTTACCCAACGCACCATGAGGGCGTAATCTTTTCCAAAGAAACCGGCGGGGCCAACGGCTTTCTACTCTATATTTCAGGCAACACGCTGTATTTCAAAAATCCTGCGGACACTACGTTTGCCAGCGATTCTGGCATCATCAACACCAACCAGTGGCATCATGTTGCGCTGACCGTAAATAGCGCCAACGGCGTGCGCTTGTATGTGGATGGCGTAGTGCGCAATGCGTCGGCCACCACCACGCCGTTGGTTACCAACAGTGATAACTTGCTGCTAGGCAATACGCTCATCACGCCACTATCCCTATTCCAAGGCAAAATGGACGAAGCGCGGGTGTGGAATGTTTACCGCACCTCCGAGCAAATTCGTGCGTCCATGGCCAGTACCATTCCCGCACCATTGGCAGAAATGAATCTGGTGGCGTATTACCGTTTCGACCAGGGCTGGCCAGGGCTGGATAACAATCAGATCAACCGGTTGTCTGATAGCAGCGGCAAAGCCAATGGCCAACTGGATGGAATTTTATCCGGCTTTGCGCTGAACGGCGTCAACTCCAATTGGGTCGATTCCAGTGCGTTTACGGTGTGGACCGGCACAGTGGACAGCACATGGAGCAATTCCGCCAACTGGAGCGACGGCGTGCCCGGGCTGGTGAGCGCGGCGTATGTGCTCAATGCCACTAACAAACCCGTGTTTACCGGGAATGGCGTGCGCCATTTGGTGTTGGCAGACAGCAGCGACCCCAGCGGCACTACGCTCAATGTCAGCGGCAACGCTTTTGCGGGTAACGTTGGCTATACCGGTAGCGGCGAAGTGGTGCTAAGCGGCGGCACAGCGCCGCATTATGTGGCTGGGCGCTTTACCAAACTGCAACTTAATGACAACGTGGATACCAAGCTGGCTGGCACCACAGAAATCAAAACCAAACTGATCCGCGCTGGCGCGAGCAGCCTGCAAGCCAATGGGTATACGTTGCAATATCTCGCTGGCGGGACGCTTACCTACGCTGGTTCGATTTCGCAAACCACGGGTGACGAGTGGCCGTCCGCTGCGAGCTATACGCCAACCAGCGTGGAAATCGCCAACAATTTCGGCGTTGACCTGTCCGGGGATCGTAGCATTGCCGGCACGCTGACCCTGACCAACGGCGCGTTGAAATTACTCGCATACCACTTGACGCTGGGCACCGCCGCGACCGTATCCCGCGCCACGGGCTATGTCAACGCGGCCAGCGGCATCGGCGCGTTTATCAAGCAATTTGCAGATGGCAGCTACAATCCCCCGCTATTTATTTTTCCAGTGGGCAGCAGTGGGGGCTATTCACCGCTAACCATAGACCTGGCCACCGTCAATTTGTCTTCCGCCAGTCTTAGCGTACAGGTCAATCCCAGTAAGCATATCGGCAACCTCAGCGCAGTAGATTTTCTTAACCGCTATTGGACGGTGAGTCAATTCGGCATCAGTCCGTTTGCTGTGGAAATGCTCAGTGGGAACTATCCGGCAGGAGACGTCGCTGGCACTGAAGCCAACTTATGGGGCGGCTATTCCAACGCGGGGGTGTGGAAACCGCTGGGGCTGGTGAATGCGCCGTTGCACGATATAGTGATTGCTTCCGGCTTTTACGCCAATCTGCCCGCAAACTTCGATCTCAGCGCGGGCGGAGCCATAGAAATGGGCGCGACTTTTGTCAGCCAAGTCACCTCCACCACCCCGGACGGCACTTACGGCATAGGCGCGGCAGTGGACATCAGTGTGCAATTCAGCAATCCGGTAAACTATAACTTCAGCAGCGGCACGCCCGCGCAAATTTTCCTGGAAACCGGCACAGCGGATAACACCGCCAGCTATGCCAGTGGCAACGGCAGCAATATCTTGCATTTCAACTACACAGTGGCTGCCAACGACAATACCCCGGATTTAGAATACATTTCTTCCACTGCGCTGCAAAAAAACAACAGCACCCTCACCGACGCCGACGGCATTCCCGCGTTGCTGGATTTGCCGCCGCCAAGTAATCCGGGGTCATTGTCAATGAATCAAGCTTTGGTCATTGATGCGCCGCCGCTGGCACCAACGGTCACGGTCACGGCTGTGCCGCCGGATACTGCACAGATTTCCTGGACTGCAACCGGCAACACCTATACGGTCAAGCGCGATGGCACGGTGTTGTACAGCGGCCTGTCGGCGCTGACGGCCAATGACGTTGGCGTGAATTTGAGTTGTGGCAACAGCTATTTATACCAAGTGATTGCCACCAATGCCTCGGGCAGCAATTCTTTGCCCGGTGCCGCAACGCTGGGCACGGCCTGCGCGCAACCACCAGCCACGCCCACCGCCAGTGCCAGCGCATTGTCGCCTTCTGCCGCGCAAATCTCTTGGAACGGCGCGGGCGACAGCTATACCCTTAGCCGAGGCGGCGTGGTGTTGGCCAGCGGCCTGACTTCGACTTCCTTCACAGACAACAGCTTGGCGTGCGGCAGCACCTACAACTATCAAGTGGTGGCGGTCAACGCCCATGGCAGTTCCGCGCCAGCCAATGCCGATGTCACCATCACCTGCCAGACCTTGACCGTGGCAGTGACCGGCAATGGCAGCGTTACGCCCGCCGGACAAACCGTTTGCCGCACGAATTGTTCGTACACCGTGCTGGCTGGGCAAAGCATGCAACTTAGCGCGCAAGCGGACAATGGCTGGAATTTCGTGGCTTGGAGCGGCGATTGTTCGGGCACGGTTTCGCCGCTCAGCGTAACCATAAACTCGCCATTGGCGTGCACGGCGTTATTCCAGTCAGGCCCAGACATTGACCAAGACAGCAGCCCAAACAGCGTGGAAGACCAGGGGCCGAACGGTGGCGATGGCAATTACGACGGTATTCCTGACCGCGACCAAAACACCGTGGTGTCGCTCAACGGCTTGTTAGGACCAGTGGTACTCAGCGTGCAGTGCGCTACCTGCTCGGTTGCCAATGTCAACATGCGCGCAGAAAGCGAGTTTGCCACCACCGGTTCTGCTGCTGACCCGGCGTTTTATCTGCCGCATGGCGCGCTGGGATTCACGCTGCGCAATGCCGCGCAAGCCACGGTAGCTATCGCTTACCACAATATCGCCAATATTCAAGACTGGACTTGGCGCAAATGGGGCGCGCCGGATTTGACCCAGCCTGGCCAGCAACGCTGGTTCGATTTTCCCGCTACGCTCCACCATGACCCAACCACCGGCATTGCTACCGCAACCTTTACCTTGACGGACAATCAGGTTGGCGACAACAATCCAGCGATAAATGAAATCACTGACCCAGGCGGGCCAGGCTTGTCTGCGGGCGTGATTGGCTTTGACCAGCCCGAATACAGCGTGAACGAAGGCGGGAACGCCGCCGTAGGCGGGAACGCCGCCGTAGGCGGGAACGCCGCCGTAAACGGGAACACATTGACCCTACGTCTGTTGCGCAACGGCGCGGCGCATGGGCCGTTGGCCGTGAATGTGGCCTTCAGCGCGGGCAGTGCGGGAATGGGCGTTGATTTTCAGCCGCTAACTGCGCCCATGCCGTTGACCTGGAGCGATGGCGACAGCAGCGCGCGTACCGTGCAAGTGCAAATCCTTGACGACACGTTGGCCGAAAACGCGGAGGACTTTTTCGTCACGCTCTCTGGCGATGCCAGCGGCGCTACGCGGGTGGTGATTGTGGATAACGAAGCTTCGTCCACAGTGCCCATTGCCGGGAGTGGCAGCGGTGGTTGCCAGAGTTTTGCCAGCAACAGCTCCTGCGTGGGCAACGACAGTTTGTATGAAAATTTTTCGGTGCGTCCCGACGCCGTGGTCAGCCACGTGCGCATTGACGGCGAAGTCACCAATCAAGGCTGGGTGATGGACGCTGAAATTCTGCCCTCTGGCACGCTACAAGGCGGCCATGTTGGCGGCACAGTCGTTAGCAACGGCGTATTGCGCGACATCACGTTTGGCGGGCCATTGTTGGACGGCGGCACGCTGGCGGGTGAAATCGTGGTCTCTTACGCCGACGCGCGGCTGCGCAATATCACGCTGGCTGGCGACAGCCATTTGCGCGGCGGCATACTGGAAGGCGACATTCATTTGGCTTCGAGCAGCACGGTGGAAGACCTGCGCCTGGAGTGGGGCACGCAGCTCACTGGCGGCGTGTTGCGCGGCCTGGTGTCTGGGATGATAAAATATGACGGTGCTTGCCTGGAGCCGCTGCCGCTGGTGGACGGTTACGCGGTGGTAGAATCCGGCGCAGAACTGCGTTGTGTGCGCCTCAGCCCCACGGTGACGTTGCGCGACGGCGTGACATTGGGCGTGGGCGTGATTGTGCCACCCGCCACGACCACTCCGGCAAGTTATGGTCTGCATCCGGCAGCGCTGTCGGGGTTGGACGCAGATACCTTGGCGCACATTGACCCGCCCGCGTTTGCCCGCCTCAGCGGCGCGGAATTGGCCACCATTCCCGCCGATGCGCTGGTGGGTATGCGCTATGCGCAATTGGCTGAACTCAGCGCAGACGCGCTGCAAGCTCTCACACCCGCGCAATTTAATGCCCTGCCCTTGGCCACGTTGGCGGGTTTGCATCAATACAATCTGGCCGGGCTGAACCGCGAAGTGGTGGGCCGCCTGTCTGACGCGCAAATCCAGGCGCTTCCTGCCAGCGAGGTACGCCATTTAGAGGACACCGCGTTTACCGATTTATTGCTCTATTTGCCCACACAGGCACGCCCTGTGCAGGAATGGCTGCCGCCAGGAGTCAATTTAGAGGACAGCGGCACGCTCACACTGCCGCCTGGGCGCAAATTTAGCCTGCGTCGCGTGGACGGCGAATTACCGGCCAATGTCACCCAAAGCGAACGTTATGATTTGAACACGGCGTTGGTCGTGGCCGGTGGCGGCGCTGGCATGAGTTTTCTTGACGGTGTGCGTGCGCAATTCAGCGCGGCGGGCGCTGCGGTAGATGTCCAGCAGGACGACCTGGGCCGCATTACCGTGCGCGGCGGCGCTTTCAGCCTGACGCTGATGCCGGTGTCTGGCTCGTTTGTCCAGCGCGCTGCGCCTGCGCAAGGCCAGACCTATCCGCCGCTGGAAATTAGCGAAGGCGGGCGCTGGCGGGTGAATACGGCATTCCACCAGCAATGCGAGGTGGTGCCGCTCAGTAAAAACGACGCCGAATTGCTCAGCGTGCTTGCTGCCACCACCAGCAGCGAGGTCAGCCTGGATACCGGCGTGCTGGGCGATGCCTTGCTGACCTTCACACCTCGCCAGCGGCGCGGCAACGCGCGCGCCGTGGTGTTGTTCGACGCCACCGTGGAAGCACCGCCCGAGGGGCTATGCGTGGAAATCCAGCCTGGCGCACCGTTGCAATGCGATTTTTCCCAGCCACTCAGCGCGCCTGGCGTGTATTTCCCCCAAACCGACCGCCGCAATGCCAATACCACTACCGGCCTCGCTGGCGTAATGATCTACCCCGATGGCGCGCGCCAGCGCTTTTATCCCACCGTGCGCGACCCGCAGACGTTCATTGGCTTATTGCGGCAAATCCCGGGCGTAGAAAACGCAGTGGCCGCACTGGATGGCTCGTTCTGGGTGCAGTTTAGGGGGCAAGCATTCCGCGTGCAGCCCGATTACACGGTGCAGGAAGTGGATTGGCCAGCCAACGGTGCGCCAGCCAGCCTGGCTTTACAAGACAATCAAGTGATATACACCCTGCCGCTGGTAGAGGATAGCACAGGCAGCCGTCGCCAAGGCCGCGCCCGCAGCGCGCTACGCTTTGCCCCCAGCATAGAAGCCATGCCCGATGCGGTGTGCGTGGAGCGCGACCCAGGCAACGCTGCTAGCAGCCAAGTTGTGTGCGATTTCCAGCATCCAGCCCATTGAGCCGCGTGCGGTGGACAGTGCATTGTTCATTGCACATCAGGGCAACTGTACTAAAATCTAGCCAAAATAGATGAAATTTTCCGTATTCTCACTAACCGCCGTGAGTTGACGACATGTTGGGCGGGGGGGCGGGAGTTGCTGGCATCTCCGTTGCCTCTGGTTGCGGCGGATGGGGCCTAAATGGTTACAGTGCGGACTATGGAGATTCCTGAAATTGAAGTTCTCTTAAATTTTTTTGATTTCTTTTTTTTAGCATTTAGTCTCCCTCAAGACTGAAGAGAAAACAGGTAATAATTTTTCAAAGTCTTTTTTATTTACACCGAGCACTGCTGAAAATTGTCTGTCATTATTTAGGTTACTGATGTATTTGCTCATATTTAGTTAATCCGGTTAGTTTATTTTAGCAAGTCTAATAAACTATATTTACGGTGTGGCATGGGTGACTCCAGGCGTTTGTGCTTCTAAAGACTCAGACAGGTCTGGGCAAATTTTGTGATAATTGGCGTCGTTGCCAGCAAAAGTTTGCCATTCTTGTACAGTCAAGTTGCGGTTGGCCAGGCGGCAGGCGGTGCGAATCCAGAAGTCTGCGTCTAGGTTCCATACCAGAATGCGGAATATCGTAGTCCCGCCTGCGCTGGCAAGATATTTTTGGTTTGCGCTAAACGATAAGGCGCGCACTGCGTCGCCATGGCCGCGTATGGGTTGGCTCATGGCAGAGAAGTCTGTGCCATTGATTTGCCAAAGGATAATGGTTTTATCGTCGCTGCCTGAAGCCAGCACCAGCGAGCCATCCGTGGTGGGCATGGCAGCGAGGCTGTACACCCAATCGGTATGCCCAAGCAGGGGTTCGCCAACCGGTTGCATGGTGTGCGTGTCCCACAGCACTATCGAGCGGTCATCCGCCGCGCTGATGACGTGGCGGCCATCGGGCGTAAAAATTAAGTCATTCACCCAGTCGCGGTGGCCGCTGAGGCGTTCGCCCTGGGTTTTACCTTGCGCGAGGTGCCATAAAAAAATGCCGCCATCGCGGTCGCAACTGGCGAGTTGTGCGCCGTCAGCGCCGTTACTGACTGGGCTGAATTTCACCCGCCGCACCCAGTGGCTATGGCCTTGCAATTCAGTCACCGGTTGTGATGGGTCAGTGGCATTCCATAAATATACTACCCCGGCGCGCCCACCAGCGGCAATCCACTGGCCGTCTGGGCTGATGTCTATGGTATTTAAGGCATCGCCACGTCCGCTAAATTGCGCTAACTCTTTGTTTTTTTGCCAGTCCCACATGCGTACATGGCCATCCTGACCCGCGCCGAGTAGCCGTTGGCCATCGCGGCTGAACACCAGTTGCGCAATCGCTGTGCCGTGTTCTAACCGCGTTGGGGTAGGTTTGGCTGTATCCAACGGCCATAGCAATACTGCTGCGTCATCGCCCGCGCTGGCCAGCAGGTTGCGGTGCGGGTGAAATACTACGCTTTCTACTTCTTTGTTATGCCCTTCCAGCGCGAATGCGGTAGCCGGTGTAGATTGCAGACTCCATAACGCGGCATGGCCTTCTTCATCCAGGCTAATGAGGTGGTCTTGCGTGGGGGTGAACATGGTTTCCACCACGGTGTGGGCATGGCCGCGCAAGGGGCCTGCCACACTGTATCCGCCAGCCACGTCCCATACCATCATGGTTTTGTCGGCAGAGGCGCTGAGCAGATAACGGCTATCGCGGCTAAAGCTGAGTTTATTTACCCACTGTGTGTGGCCGCGCAAGACATGAATGGTTTGCAGGGTTGCCTTATCTAAGATAAAAATTTCCTGCACATCGCCTGCCATGGCCAGGCGAGTGCCGTCCGGGCTGGTTACCACTGCGTTTACGCCAGGCTGATAGGCGGTAGGTTTGGCCTGCAAAGATTGCAAAAGCACTTGCTGGGTTTGTCGCTGTTCGTGCAAATCCCAAATCCGCATCGAGCCATCTGCGCTGGCGCTTAAAACTTCAGCCGGATTGATTGGATTGGCATCCAGTTCATAAATTTCGCCACTGTGGCCGCTGAGCGTATGCTGTTTTTGTAGGGATTGGCGGTCGCGCAAATGAATTTCGCCGTCATATCCTGCTGTTATCAGCCATTGGCCATCCACACTAAATACCATGTCGCCAATGGTGCGTCTATGCGCCACAATGGGCGCGCCACTGGGCTGAAATGTGGCCATGTCCCACGCCTGAATGGTGCCATTGATGTCGCCGCTTAACAAACGGCGGCCATCGGGCGTGAAGCATAGTGTGCTGATTTGCGCGGCATTGCGTAACCGGCGCGGCGACAGTTGATATGCGGTATGCTCTGCGTTGGTGGGCATGAGAAAGCGAATTTCCTGGCCAGCCGTAATTGCCAGCAGGTTTTTGTCCGGGCTGTAATCCATGTCATAGGCCATTTGATTGAGATGCGCTAAATAATGATGCAAATAGCGTTGTTCTGACAGCACATAGCCCAAATTGGCCGCTGCGTTGTGGTTGGCGGTGTTCATCTCAAATGCCAGGGCGGCAAGCAATAGCGCTTGGTCGCTGCCGCCATTGATGGGGCTGGGCGCTTGCGTGCCGAGTAAGGATTGGGTGGCCAAATGTTGGGTATGAAAAGCGCGGGCGTTGTGCTCCGCACGCTGGCGGTTGTTTTGCGCATCAAAGAACAGGGCAATGGCAACGATTAGCGCAATCACTGAAATCACCAGCAAGCTGTGCAGCAGCACGCGGATGCGCCATTCCATGCGCTTGCGCGCAGCGACCGCGTGTGCGCTTGCGGTGATAAATTTGCGATGCAGCTCTGCGGGCGCAGGTTGCTTGCGCTGTTGATCCGCTACGTCCAGCCAGGCGTGCGCCATGGCCAACTCATTGCCGCGCAATAATAAATCTACACTGTAGCCATCGTCCGCCCATGCCTGGGCGCGCAAGCCCCAGCGCGTATGATGCTCAACATGCTCGCGGTCCGTGTCCAGCGTTCTGATCAGTTCACTAAATCCTTTATAAAAGTCGTCGCTTGTGCGGGTAAAATCAATCCATTGCGTGCCGCGCAACGGTGCCGGCACATCCTCCACTGGCGCACGCAATAGCGGAATTACGCGCTTATTGCGTTGGATGGCATCCTCCATTACGGCGCGGCATTGCGTTGAAGCCAAAGATTGCGGGGAAACTACAAATAAAAAGTTATGGCTGGCAGCAATGCCGCGACGCATTTCTTCTGGCGTTTCCCGTACCAGCCAATCGGCGGATTCTTGGTCAAACCAGGCGGATTTTCCCTGCGTTTCCAACAAGCCATGCAAACGGCGGGCAAAGTCGCGGTCTGCGCTGGCATAGGCCAAAAAGATTTCTCTCGCAGCATCGCGCGGTTGCGCCAAGCTTTGCTCAATATATTCTATGTGCAAAGGCAAGGGCGGATGTTTTTGATGCATCGGTGCACCCTTGAGCCAGGCTTCCGCTGCCGTGAGTCGGCGGCCATGTAACAGCACGCTGGCATTGTGGTTTTGTGACTGCCATTTCAGCGCGTTTACCAGCAATTCCTTGTGCTGGCGGTAGTACGAAGCTTCGCTGTACAGCGCGCGCAATAATTTGTCTAAACCGTCGGCGGCGTTAGTGTCCTCGACTGCTTCGCGCCAATCTAAAACCAGTGCGTTCTTTATGTCTGTCGCCTGTCCGCTGCCTAAATTCAACAGGATGATGCGCTTGGATAAGCGCTGAGCATATTCCAATTCCGCACGGCACAATACCATCGCGCTGCTGGCAGGGGAAGCCAGAAAGATTACATTGTCAGCTTTCTCAATGCCGCGCTGAAGCTCTTCTCTGAGGGTGTCCGCGCTGGTGCGCGCCTGCAATTCCTCGTGCCAAACCGTAATGCCTTCGTGCTGTAGCCGTGCGCACAGGCGTTGCAACCATTCGCCATCGCTTTTTGCGTAGCTGATAAAAGCCCATGACATATCATTAAATGCGCTTTTAGTGCTTTCACAAATAAACTCTGCGTGTAACGCTGTGACCAGGCAAGGTGGCTGGCGTTGGCCATCGCTAAAGCGCGTTTGCAACCAGGCTTCCGCGTGCTCACGCGCATCGTCTGTAAGCAAATATTCCGCTTTTCGCTGGTTGTGTGCCCAGGCCAATGCTTGGTTTAAAATGAACGTGTGCAGCTCCACATATTCGGCTTCTTGTTGCAGCGTAGCCAACAACCGGGAAAACGCTTCTTCATACGGTTGGCTGCCATCAAAATAAAGCCAATTGAGCCGTTGAATCGTTGGATGAAGATGAACCTCACTTTCCCCTAATGCCACATGGTATAAAGGAATAATGCGTTTGCCATGCCGCACAGCATGTTCGATTTCCAGGCGGCAATAGGGGGAACGCGCCGAATGCGGCGCAATAATAAAAATAAAGTTGCGCGCCCGTTCAATGCCATCGTCAATCTGCTTTTGATAATCCACCGAGGGTGGAATATCTTTTTGATCAAACCAAATGCTTAACCCTTGCGCAAGCAATTGAGCATGGAGTTCCATGGCGAATGCCCGGCTTTCCTTGCGTCCGTAGGAAATAAATAGGTCAAATAGGCTTTTCATCGTAGGTTTCCAACACGCTGTGTTCAGTGGCCAAGGCGTGGCACGCGGCTTGTGGTTCACAAACAACCACCCCTGTAAGCATTTACACGCGCGAACTGTGCATAAAAAATCCATCTGGGCAAGAGTATACCGGACGCAGCAGAATTACGTCCATAAAACCGCCTCTCCACGCACCAATGGGTTCATAGGGCAACAGCCACTGATTGGCACGCAGAAAATTTGACCGCACGCACCAGCAACCTCTTTCTTTTTTGCCAAAAAGCGATTATTATAAAAAATAAGTTTTTCACAAAACCAAACCCAAACAAAACATAATCAGGAGAGTATAGATAATGAATGCAAGTTTGCAGAAACAACTGGATAAGTCTGATCTACACGAGTTAAAGGAAATCGAGCAGTATGTCAATGCCCTCATGAAGCAGAAGAAGCGGGATGAACGTAATAACGTGATTTCACAGCTAAAAAATCTGGCTTCTGAGCGCGGCTTTACATTAGACGAATTAGTAGGCGCATCTGGCGGAAAAGGCGTGAAAATCGGCTTGAAAAAGAATTTCAAGGCCAAATACCAAAACCCAGAAAATCCTTCTCAGCGGTGGACTGGCCTGGGCCGCAAACCGATTTGGGTACGCGATCAATTGGCCATGGGCAAGGAACTGACTGATTTGCTGATTCCCAACGCTGCCTAATTGACCGTTTTAAAACTAATTATTGTAATTCCCTTGTATTGATTTAGGCATTAGCGGTTCTTCAAGAACCGCTAATGCCTATCGCTACCAATCTACAACTAGCAAAATCCCCCTGCGTTTTACAGATTTTCCCTGCCTCTACCGCCCTTTTCATCTAGGCCTAAGTGCTTCTATGAAAATCCATATCCCTGCCCCGGGTGGCGTTATAATTTCACTCCTTGATTACCTGGAATGCCCGTTTTTCGCAGGACATTGCGTAATCTGTGCACGCTTTCAAAATGCCTTGCTTGGTCGCAAACTATCTAACCTTTCCCAGTATAAATCGACTGGCAAACAAAACCAAAACTGGCCAGTTTTCTGAACTTTACTGCGCTGGACATATCCTCCCCAATAGGCGAGCTACACCAATTCGGTTGCGCACGCACAGTAACCGCGTCGTGCTGAATATGCTACGCTTAGCGTTTTAGTGGACTTTCACGCACTCAACCATAAGGAAAATAGAATGTACAAGATTTTGACATTAAATAATATCTCACCGATTGGCCTGGATCGCCTGCCGCGCGACCGTTATGAAATTGCTTCTGAAATCCAACATCCAGACGCGGTGTTGGTGCGTTCGTTCAAAATGCACGAGTGGGAGGTACCGCCCACATTGCAGGCCATAGGCCGCGCTGGTGCAGGCGTCAATAATATTCCTGTGGATAAAATGAGCAAACTCGGCATTCCGGTATTCAATGCGCCAGGCGCGAATTCTAATGCAGTGAAAGAGTTGGTACTGGCGGGCATGTTGATGGCTGCGCGCAATCTGATTCCCGCGCTGGAATTCGCCGCTACGCAGCAAGGCAGTGATGAAGAAATCAATAAACAAGTAGAAGCGGGCAAAAAACAATTTGTTGGTTTTGAATTGCCAAGCCGCACCTTGGGCGTGATTGGCCTGGGCGCGATTGGCGTAAAAATCGCCAATGCCGCGTTAGCTCTGGGGATGCGCGTGTTGGGTTATGACCCTATGATTACGGTGAAAAGCGCATGGCAATTGGATCGCCAAGTCGTACAAGCGGCCAGTGTAGACGATTTGCTTACACAGTCGGATTTCGTTACCTTCCATGTGCCGCTGGTGGATGCAACGCGCAACATGATTAACGCGGATCGCCTGCGCGGCATGAAACCGGGGGTGACGCTGATGAATTTTGCACGTGCGGGCATTGTGGAGGAAAACGCGGTGCTGGCCGCATTGCAAACGGGCAAAGTTCATGCGTATCTGTGCGATTTTCCAAGTAATGCGCTGAAAAATCAGCCGCGCGTGCTGGCATTCCCGCATCTGGGCGCATCCACGGTGGAAGCAGAGGAAAACTGTGCGGTGATGGTGGCGGATCAAGTGCGCGCATATTTGGAAAACGGCACGATTGAAAATTCGGTCAATTTTCCCGAAGTGCATTTGCCGCGCACAGAAAATGCCTACCGCCTGGCCGTGGCCAATTCTAATGTACCGAACATGGTGGGGCAAATTACCACCCTGCTGGCAGGCGCGAATTTGAATATTCTCGATATGTTGAATAAATCTAAGGGCGATCTGGCATTTACACTCATGGATGTGCATCAAGCCATCCCAGACAACGTGGCCGCTGCCATTGCCGCCATTCCTGGCGTACTCAAGCTGCGGCGGCTATAACACGGAGGATGCGGCAAGGCGTGTGTTTTGCCGCCTCCGGTATGTAGGTATTTACATATCTTTGATTTTTAGCCCAGAAGGGGCGAAATCCATAGCAGCCCAGGGCAACACCCTGGGAAAACGGTATGGTTAGATTCGAGCCACTGTAAGGGCGAAATAAACTACAACCCAACTATTTTATTGTGCCCTTTCAGGGCGTAACGACCACTACCGGCCTACCCAGGGCGTTGCCCTGGGCTGTAAGTATTGCGCCCTTTCAGGGCTAGGAAAGGCATTGCAGACTTGTTTAGAACCTCCGGTACGTACCTGACGGAGATTGGTATATAATGCCACTGTCCTTGCCAACTAGGAATGAGCCTTTATGAACCCAGCGCAGACGCCAATTTCCGCCGATAATGGCGGCGCTCTTGCCCCTGAATTCACACCAGACATTTCTATCATCATTCCCTCTTGGAATTGCGCGCATATTTTGCCCCAAACGCTGGCTGCACTGGCGGCGCAACATAGCCAGCGCACCCGGGAAGTCATTGTGGTGGATGATTGTTCTAGCGACGCTACAGAACAGGCCGCACTGGACAGCGCAGCACGCTATCCGCACCTGCATTTACGCTTCATCCGTAAACCCCAGCGCAGCAATGCGGGCGCATCGCGCAACACGGGCTTGCATCATGCCAAGGCGCATTTGGTGTGGTTTTTGGACGCAGACATTGTAACCGTGCCACAAGCGTTAGAAACGCATTGGGCGTTTCATTGCCAACATCCTGAAGAACAAGCGATCATTCTCGGCAATGTGCAAATCCCACCCGATTGGCCGCGCACACCCTACATTGAAATCAGCAACGCCGCCCGCGAATGGGACAGCATCGCGCCAGGCGCGCAATTGCCTTGGACGTATTTTTTTGCGGGCAACATTTCGGTAAAAAAAGGATTTTTATTGTCCGTGGGCGGCTTCAATGAAAAACTGCATCGCAGCGAAGACGTGGAAATTGGCCGCCGTTTGTATGATTTAGGGCTTAAAATTTTTTATGCCCGCGACGCGGTAGGGTATCATTACCACCTGCGCACGCCTGTGCAAGAATTTGCCAACAACTGGTCGTATGGCGAGATGTTCGCGCACCATTACCACTCCGGCGATCCTATTTTGCAAGAATACGCCAAAAATTCATGGTTTATGGACAAATCAAGCCCGATCCGATTCATGATTAAAAAGTTTCTTGGGGGGATGTTGGCGAATGCCTGGACTTTTCCGCTCACCTGGCGTGTAACTCAGCGCATAGAACCAGTTTTACCACAGTTGGCGGGTGGAATATGGCGATTATGCTGGTTTTACGCGGGCATGACCGCGTTCACCCACGAAAGCCGCAAATTACAACAACGATCTGAATCTGATGGAAATGGCCGCTAACCATTTTCCCGTTAAAATTTATCCCAATCCAATTGGAGCGAATATGAGTGAAACCAAACATTGCCGTCTTTTGATTCTTGGCTCAGGCCCTGCGGGTTACACGGCAGCGGTTTATGCCGCGCGCGCCAATCTGCGCCCAGTGCTGATTACCGGCATGGAACAAGGCGGGCAATTGATGACCACCACGGAAGTGGACAACTGGCCTGGCGATCACGCCGGGGTGCAAGGGCCAGAACTCATGGAACGCATGGCCAAACATGCACAACGTTTTGAAACCGAAATTATTTTTGACTATATCTTAAAAGCAGAATTGACTACCCGGCCCTTTGTGCTACACGGCGATTCTGGCGCGCGCTACACCTGCGACGCCCTGATTCTTGCCACTGGCGCATCCGCCAAATGGCTGGACGACCCCTCCGAGCAAAAATTTCGCGGACGCGGCGTATCCGCCTGCGCCACTTGCGACGGATTTTTCTACCGTGGCCAAAAGGTTGCAGTGATTGGCGGCGGCAACACCGCAGTGGAAGAAGCCTTGTATTTATCGAATATCGCGGCCCACGTTACTGTGGTGCACCGCCGCGATCAATTCCGTTCAGAAAAAATCCTTGCTGACCAATTAATTGCCAAATCAAAAACCGGCAATGTGCGCATTTGCTGGCACTCGGTGTTGGACGAAGTGCTGGGCGACGACGCTTCTGGCGTGACTGGCCTGCGTATCCGCGACGTGCGCGACAACACCACGCAACAACTGGACTTGACCGGCGTATTTATCGCCATTGGCCACCAGCCCAACACCAGCCTGTTCACCGGCCAATTGGATATGGAAAGTGGCTACCTTAAAGTCAAAGGCGGCATGGGCGGCGATGCCACGCAAACCAGCATCCCAGGCGTATTCGCAGCGGGCGACGTGTGCGACCATGTGTACCGCCAAGCCATTACCTCGGCGGGCACTGGCTGTATGGCCGCGCTGGATGCTGAACGCTATTTGGACAATCTGGCCGCTGGCGGCTAAGCCAAGGATTCGCTATGCACCCTACCCCCACACCCGATTGCAAACCCTCGTTACGCACCGATTTGGCGCTGATTGCTGAATGGATACAGCCCAATACGCAAGTGCTGGATTTAGGGTGCGGCGATGGCGCATTGTTGGTGTATTTGCGCGAATGCCGCCGCGTCAACGGCTATGGCATTGAAATTGATGATGATAACATCGTGCGCTGCATACAGTCAGGGGTGAATGTGATTCACGGCGACCTAGATAAAGGCTTGTCTGATTTTGCTGATAACACGTTTGACTACGTGGTGATGACGCAAACGTTACAAGCCATGCGCCACCCCGAACGCATACTGCTGGAAATGCTGCGCGTGGGCCGCGAAAGCATTGTTACCTTCCCTAACTTCGGCCACTGGCGCGCGCGCCTGCATTACGCGATCCATGGACGTATGCCCATGACCCGCGCGCTGCCGCATTCCTGGTACAACACGCCTAATATTCATTTATGCACCTTGCATGATTTTGAAGACTTATGCCATGAATTGGAGGTGAACGTGCTGGAGCGGCGTGCGGTTGACCCCTCGCACCGCACTTCACGAGGGATGCGCTTGTTGCCCAACTTGCTGGGCGAAGTGGCGCTGTATCGTTTGGGCAAGAAAAAAAACGTAATTCAGCCATGAACCTCACCGTGCAACGTGCCAGCCTTGCGCCAGATCAACCCGACGACGCAACGATCCATGCCTGGTTCGCCGCTGCCTGCCGTCACCCGGCAGTGTCTGGCCATGCCTTACTCACGCGGCCCTACCCGCCAGAACTCACGGTGCGCATCGTGGACGAAGCAGAAAGCGCACAACTCAACGCCACGTGGCGGCATAAGGATGGCCCCACCAACGTGCTGTCTTTCCCCGCAGACTTGCCCGCAGAAATGCCATTGGCCGTATTGGGCGACTTGGCGGTGTGCGCGCCCGTGGTAGCGCGCGAAGCGCGCGAACAACACAAATCTGCGCAAGCGCACTGGGCGCACATCCTTATTCACGGTTTTTTGCATTTATTAGGCTACGATCACCTGACCACAACACAAGCCCAACAGATGGAACCAATCGAAACCGAGATTTTGGCAGCCTTGCATTTTCCCGATCCCTACATGTGACACACCATGGACGACGACGACCCGCGACCGAACACTACCCAGCTTTCCTTTCAACAGCGCATGTGGCTAAAATTTTGTCCGCCACCCGAAGACATTGACCAATTCACCGTGATGTTCAATTGGCTGCAATCCAGCCATGTCCTGCCGCAGGATACAATAGAAACCGTCAACGGTGCCTTGGAAATTTGTAATTTGCAAGCGCGCGACATCATGGTGCCGCGTTCGCAAATGAAAGTCATCCCCTATGACGCGCCGCTGGCCAAAATCACCCAACTGACCATGTCCTCCGGCCATTCGCGTTTCCCGGTCATCGGCGAAAGTCGGGATGACATCATGGGCATTTTACTGGCTAAAGATGTATTGCCCTACTGTTGCCAGATACGCGAAACCGCTGCGTTTAACATCCGCGACGTACTGCGCAAACCGATTTTTATCCCTGAAAGCAAACGGTTGAATGTATTGCTAAAGGAGTTCCGCAATACACGCAATCACATGGTCATTGTGGTGGATGAATACGGCGGCGTGGCAGGATTGGTGACCTTAGAAGACGTAATCGAACAAATTCTAGGCGACATTGACGACGAGCACGACCCAGAACCGCACGATGTGTTGTTTAAGCAAGTGGCGCACCGCACATTCGCAGTCAATGCGCGCATGACAATAGAGGAATTCAACGAAACATTTAACACTGATTTTTCCGACGAAGAATACGACACCATTGGCGGCTTGGTCATGCAAGCATTTGGACATGTGCCCAAACGCCGCGCGCGCGTGGTGCTTGACGGCTGGGAGTTCGTGATTACGTGGGTAAAAAAAGGCCAAATCCGCGCGCTGAGAGTTACTTTACCGCAACTAAACCGGCCAGATGTGGCAGACAACCCCCGTGCGGACAGCAATTCTCAATTTAAGACCACAATGCTATAATGGGATTTTCAACTCACTGAAGAACAAGCCATGGCCGCACCATTTGAAGCATTGACAAAGCAAACCCCGTTTACCGCCAGCAGTCTGCTCAGCAAAACTCGCGCAGTGTTTAGTGAGTTGCCGGATGTTCGTAAAAAGGCGACTGCCAACCACCTAAAATATGCGATTGAAGACGCGGCATTGAGCGCGTTTTCAGTGTTTTTTACCCAGAGTCCTTCGTTCCCTTCGACAGGCTCAGGACAAGTTTGGACTACCAAACGCGAATGCAGAAAAAGTTGTGGAAAAACAATGCGCAATCCATCCCTTCGACAAGCTCAGGACACCGCCCTTCGGC
>DYPE01000099.1 GCA_020720085.1 Dichelobacter nodosus
GGAAAAAATCTACCTGCTTGGCGCAAGTATTTTCCGTTCATAATAAATTGTCAAGATGCTGCAACGTCCTTCAAGAAGGTACTCAGCACCATTCTATGCACACTTACGGGGCTGCCAGCGTACCGCTGTGTGGTCGCGCTGTTTTGGCGGCCAGCCGCGCGTAGCGTTTGTCCATGGCTGCCAGCAGGCCACCCAGGGCCATCAATAAGGCTCCCAGCCAAATCCAGCGTACCAGGGGTTTATAGTACACCCGCGCCGCCCATGCGCCATCGGGCAAGGGTTCGCCCAGGGCAACGTACAAATCACGCAACAGGCCAGCATCAATGGCGGCTTCGGTCATGGGCATGGTTTGCGCACGGTAGATGCGTTTTTCCGGGTATAGCACGGCAATTTCTCGGCCTTGGCGGGTTACGCGCACGGTGCCCCGGTGCGCGTCGTAATTTGGGCCGGAGGCAGTGGTGATATTTTCCAGTACAAACGTGTAGCCGCTGATTTCCACCGGTGCGTTGATTGCCATGCGCAGGTCTTTTTCAATGCTAAAGGTGTTGGTCACCATCACGCCCGCAACAAATACGGCCACGCCAATGTGCGCAATCAACATGCCCCACGTTGCGCCGGACAAGCGCGCTAATGCCCAAAATAACCCGAGCGCTTGCGGCTTGGCGCGCAGTACAATGAATTGCCAGGAGGCGAATACAATCCACAATGCGCCAATCACGCCCGCCAGCAGGCTTAGGTGAAAAACGCCTGCCACGATGTATACCAGTGCGGTGCCCAACACGATGGCGGCGAGTGCTGGGAACAGAATCAACCGCGTCAACACGCGCGGAGAATTGTCTTTCCAACGCAACAGCGGGCCAATGCCAAGTAAAATAATAAGTGGAATCATTAGCATGAAAAATATTTTGTCAAAGTAGGGCGGGCCAACGGAAATTTTGCCACCACCCAGCGCATCCAAAAACAGCGGATACAAGGTACCGAGCAGTACGCTGCCGGTGATGACAAGCAGCAGAATATTGTTGATAAATAACGCCACTTCCCGCGACAGCGGCATGTACGGCGCACCTTTGCCAATGGCAGGCGCGCGCCAGGCGAAGAGCAGAAACGATATGCCCACGGTGACGCCGAGGAAAACGAGGATGAAAATCCCCCGGCTGGGGTCGGAGGCAAAGGCGTGGACTGAAGTCAATACGCCGGAACGCACCAGAAAGGTGCCGAGCAGGCTTAATGAAAATGCCAAAATGGCCAGCAGTACAGTCCAGCTTTTGAAGGAGCCGCGTTTTTCAGTGACGGCCAGCGAGTGAATCAGCGCTGTGCCAACGAGCCATGGCATGAAGGAGGCATTTTCTACCGGATCCCAGAACCACCAGCCGCCCCAGCCCAATTCGTAGTAAGCCCACCAACTGCCCAAGGCAATGCCCAATGTGAGGAATATCCACGCGACCAGCGTCCAAGGGCGCGCCCAGCGTGCCCATGCGCTGTCCAACTGGCCGCCCAGTAGCGCGGCAATGGCAAAGGCAAAGGCCACGGAAAAGCCAACATAGCCCATGTACAGCATGGGCGGATGCACGACTAATCCGGGGTCTTGTAGCAAAGGATTTAAGTCGCGGCCATCGGCTGCTGCGGGCAGCAGGCGTTCAAATGGATTGGAAGTAAGCAGCATGAACAATAAAAATCCCACGCCAATCGCACCCATTACGCCCAGCACGCGCGCGGCCATGGTCAATGGCAGGCCACGACTGTAGAACGCCACGGCCAGTCCCCAGCCGCTGAGCAGCACCGTCCACAGCAGCAGGGAACCTTCGTGCCCGCCCCATACGGCGGAGAAACGGTAAATCGACGGCAAGGCACTGTTGGAATGTTGGGTAACATAAAGTACAGAAAAATCATTGTGAATAAAGGCATATGCCAAGCAGCCAAACGCCAGGGTGAGAAATACACCTTGGCCTACGGCCAGCGGGCGAGCGGCAGCCATCCAATTGGCATAACCCAGCGCGGCACCGACCAATGGGAAAATAGACTGCGCCAGCGCCAGGCACAACGCTAAAATAAGCGCGAAATGGCCAAGTTCAGGTATCATGGAGTTTGTGCTGCCTTGGCTTTTTGCGCTTCATTGTGCGCAGTGTTAAGGGCATCCGCCACTTCGGGCGGCATGTAGTTTTCATCATGCTTGGCCAGCACTTGGTCGGCTTGGAATTTGCCGTTATCCAGCTTGCCGATGGCGACAATGCCTTGGCCTTCGCGGAATAAGTCGGGCAAAATGCCATCGTATTGCACGGCCATCGCGTTCACCTGATCCGTGACTTCAAACGTGACTTGCAAACTGTTGGCCGTGCGTTGCAAGCTGCCTTTGGTCACCAATCCGCCCAGGCGAATGTTGCGTCCGTCCGGCGCTTTACCCGCAAGAATGTCGCTGGGTGAATAGAAATACATCATGTTTTCTTGAAAAGCCATGAGCAATAAGCCAGCCGCTACCCCCACGCCTGCAACCAATGCAGTCACCAGTAATAGCCGTTGTTTTCTTTTGGGTGTCATTGTTGTGTTCCTTAAAAATGTTAAGCCGTCCGACCATTAGCGCGCCGGAGTGATCATGCCTTTGAGCACCATGTCGGTAAGGCTGATAATGCCCACTACTTCGCCATTTTCCAGTACTGGCGCGCGCGAAATGTGGCAACGTTGGAATAAGCGGGCTGCATAGCGGATGTCCATGTCCGGCGGCACACTGATTACAGGTTTGGTCATAACTTCATAGACATTGACGCGATCCGGCGCGCGATCGTGGGCAATGACTTGGCGCGCGATGTCGGGAATGAGCAAAATGCCGTATTCGTCGTCCTCATGGCGTTTTTTGACAATCAGCGCCTTGGTTTCTACATGTTTCATGGTTTGCAATGCCTCCGCGACAGTGGCCAAGCCATCCACCATGTCCACTTTGGTTTTCATCACGTCGCGCACGCGCACCACCGGCAGGTGCGGCGGATGCGCGCGCGCCACACTGCCATTCTCTTCGGAATTCATAATGAGTCCTCAACCAATTCAGTGAGTTTTTGCATTTGGTGACTTACGCCCACAGCGTCTTCCACATCAATTTGAAACGCAATGCCTGTGCCGGGCTTTTCAGTGAATTTGCCAGCCTCAGCAATGGTTTCCAGAATATGGCGGGACAAATGTTGTTCCACCAGAAATAGCAGAACATCGCGGTGAGTTTCCAGCGTCAGGCCGAAAAAAGATTTGGGCCGCTCTAGGCCCTCGCCTCTGGCATGGTTGATTACGGTCGCGCCCGTGGCCCCTGCTTTGCGCGCCGCTTCCAGCACTTTGTTGCTGTGTTCTTCATCCACGAAGGCAATCAATAGTTTGAATCGCAAGTGGTATTTTCTCCCCAATGGATAATTGCGTGGATAGGATTATCCGCCCAGCCCAGCCAGCCATTGTAATGCAGCGAAGCTGCGTTTGATTTTGTGACCATGCTCCTGGCGGCGCGGCGCGCTGGCCAGCAGCCACGCCACACTGCTACGGGTTACCCGCACCCCTTCGTGCAACACGGCCATCAGCCAGGCATAGGCCAGGCCGACAGAACCATGGTGCTTGCGCCAATATAATAATTCGCTGCGTTTCAATTGCACATAGTAGCGCACGGGCGCGTTGGCGGTGCTGCCGCCGCCATAATGTACCGCGCTGGCCGCGGGCGTGAACAGTACATCCCAGCCGTGGCGGCGAAAACGCTGGCACCAATCGATATCTTCAGCATAAAACCAGTAGTCTTCGTCCAAGAGTCCCACTTGATCCAGCGCATTGCGGCGGACAAACCAAAAGCACCCCACCAGCGCATCAACGCTGCGTTCTTGATCATGCGCCCAGCCGCGCATCAGGTCGCTGCCCAGCCACTCCACGCGCGGAAACAGCGTGTCCAACGCCAGCGCACGGCAGAACAAACGCCAGGGTGTGGGCGCGAACATGGCGGAATGTTGCAGGGTTTGGTCACGGTTTAGAATGCGCGGGCCGCATAAGCCCGCGTGCGGGTGTTGTTCCATGAACGCCAATAAAACATCTAAACAACCAGGGCCAGTAATGGCGTCAGAATTGACCAGCGCCAAATACGTTCCCTGACTGCGGCGGATGCCTAAATTGTTGGCCTTGGCAAAGCCGAGATTTGCGCCAGTGCGCACCAATTGCACTTGGGGAAATTCACGCTCCACCATTTCCGGGCTGCCGTCGCTGGAATCATTGTCCAGCACCCACACGTCAAAACGCAGGCGCTGGGTATTGGTATAAATGGCTTGTAGGCATTCGCGCAAATAGCCCTGGCAATTCCAACTGACAATAATCGCCGAAATATCCAGTGGCTCATTCATGCGTTGGTTTTCTTATGAAATAAGTCTTTGGTCAGTTCACCAATGCCGCCTAACGCGCCAATGACATTGGCCGCTTCTAAGGGCATGAAAATGACTTTCTGGTTGTCTGCACTGGCAATTTTTGCCAAAGAATCGACATAGCGGGTGGCCACAAAATAATTGATGGCATTCAAATCACCCTTGGCAATGGCTTGCGACACCATCATGGTGGCCTTAGCTTCAGCCTCGGCCATGCGCTCGCGCGCTTCCGCATCGCGGAATGCAGCATCCTTACGCCCTTCAGCATCTAAAATCAATGCCTGTTTAGCGCCTTCGGCGCGTAACACAGCGGCTTGGCGCTCGCCCTCTGCTTCAAGAACGGCGGCACGTTTTTCGCGCTCCGCTTTCATTTGCCGCGCCATAGAATCAATTAAATCTCTGGGCGGGGCAATATCCTTAATTTCTACCCGCAATACTTTAACGCCCCACGGCTTGGTGGCATCATCCACCACTTGCAATAATTGCGTGTTAATGGTGTCGCGCTTGGATAAGAGTTCATCCAAATCCATAGAACCCATCACAGTACGGATATTGGTCATGGTTAAATTCACAATGGCTTGCTCTAAACGGGTGACTTGGTACGCAGCTTCTGCTGCGTTAATCACTTGGTAAAATACCACACCATCCACCCGCACCATGGCATTATCGCGGGTAATGACTTCCTGCGACGGAATATCCATAACCTCTTCCATCATATTGATTCGTTTGCCAACTAAATCAATGTAAGGAAAAATAATGTTTAAGCCCGGCGACAACGTGCGGGTATATTTTCCAAATCGCTCTACGGTATAATTTTTTCCTTGCGGAACAAACTGCACACCCATTAAAATGGTAATTATAACCAGTACAATAAAAAGCAAGGCAAAGATTAATACAACATTCGTCGTTTCCATTGCTGTTTCCTTTGGTGAATAAGAAATAAAATAAACATGAAGTAGTTCTTCACGCTGACTGTCTAAACCTGCGCACCAGAATAGAACGCAGGCAAAAGCACCTTTGTTTTTTATGGGAATTCCGTTCTACGCAAGTTTCAGGTACCTTCTGTGAGGCAGGCTGTGTTATAGTCTATCGTGTGTCGTGTGCTTACGCCAGCACTGCCAACGCCGGTTGGCCACCGCAAGGTGCTTGCCCGTTATCATGGCATTTTTTAGACGATTTATCTGTACTTCAACCTTTTTTGTTATCAGGAGATTCCCATGTCAAGAGAACTTCTTCGCCTGCCGCACGGCAGGTTTTTACGGCCTGCCCTATTGTCAGCGGCGGTTTTATGGTTAGGCACGCCATTGGCGCAAGCTGCCTGCGACGCACAGAGTTGTAACTATGACTTGCAACTGTCTCAGCCTGGATTTTATATCGCGCAAGTGAATCTGCCTAGCGGTTCCAGTGAAGGTTATTGGGGGCTGGAAGTCAACACCTCCAGCGGCGGCAATACCGGCGGCTTCAATGCGGGCGCGATTCTCAAGGAAAACGGCGATGTCCCTGGATTCGTTGGGTTTTATCTAGGAAAAGCTGAAGCGGTAAAAATCACTGGTTATGAATACACTGGTAAACCGCAACTCACAGTGCGCATTGAGCGCCAAGACAGCAACGGCAATCGCACCACAGCGCATGGCCCGCGCACGGTCAGCGTAGGCCAACGTGACACCACCACGGTGTTGCAGCCTGGTTTTTACGTGGCCAACGCATCTAGCCAATCCGGCGACAGCCGGGGCCGCTTTGGCCTGGAGCTTAATGGCGACCAGTTTACCGGCGGGGTTAATCTCGGCGGGTGGATAGATAACTTTACCGGTGGCAATGGCGAAGGCTTTGGTGCATTTTACGTGGCCAGCGCGCAAACTGTGAAGTTGAATTTATATTTTGGTCAAACCTATGGCTCTGTCGGCGCAGGCCGCCTCAATTTGGAATTATACGCGCAAGACAGCGCGGGACAGCGGCAGGCGGTGTGGAACAGCAGCCAGGGTAGTTTGTCAGCCAGTGTCCAGGATAATAGTAGTGGTGCCCCAACATCCACCCCGACTCCACCTGCGGAATGCACAAACTGTCAACCTAGCGCGCCACCACCATCCACTGGAACGGGAGACACTTCAGCGCAAACCGTGTTGGACAGCGCCACAGGACTGATGTGGCAAGATGATGAGCATTATCGTACCGGGCCTTGGACTGCCTCACAAGAATACTGCGCAACATTAACTTTGGCGGGGTATTCTGACTGGCGCCTGCCCACGCAGGACGAATTGGCCATAGCCATGACCAAATTCACAACAGGCGGCCTACCATTCCAAGCGCTTGGCCCAGATTGGTGTTTTGTCGGTGCTACTGATCAAGCTGGGCTTGCCGTGGCGGTGAACAATCAACAAGGCTTAACGATTGGTGAAAAATTTAATACCACAACCACCACCACACGCAATACCCGTTGTGTGCGTACGGCTTCTACTGGCCAACCAGCTCCGCAACCTAAACCTAATCCACCCACCCCGACTCCCACCCCAACCCCCATCACCCCCAGCGCAGGTGAACCTACGGGGTTTGAAGGCACAGTAGCCGCACACAATGTCTGGCGCACCAAGGTCAACGTGGCGGGTTTAACCTGGTCCAACGCAGCGGCCTCGGTGGCGCAAGGCTGGGCCAACACCCTGGCCGGGCGCGGTTGCGAAATGGAGCATAACGCCAACCGCGGCAAATACGGTGAAAATATTTACTGGAGCCAGGGATTCACCCCCAAGCCCAAGGACGTGGTGGACAGTTGGGGCAGTGAAGTGAAAGATTACAACTATGCCAGCAATACTTGTGCTGCGGGCAAAGTGTGCGGGCATTACACCCAAGTGGTATGGAAGGACACCAAAGAAGTCGGCTGCGGCAAAGCCACCTGCTCGGGCCAGCAAACCATTTGGGTGTGTAATTATGCGCCGCCCGGCAATTATACTGGCAAAAAACCTTACTAACCAATATGTTAGGTGCCTTGCGTACGCGATTTTTTTTACTCGCGCCTGCAAGCGCACCTACTTGACGAATGATGCCATACCCGCTGTATTGCCTTTATTTTTCTCATGTTATGGCGCGCAACAGCAACAAACGCCGGGCCAGATGACCTACCCACAGTGAAGACTTTATGGTGGCAGCCACAGGTAGTGCCAGTTGTTTCACTATGATTACGACAATTTGATGTCAGCAAGGCTGTACCCTAGCTAGACTTCACGCTACACTACCTTCTGTTATTCGTTATTCACCATCCAGGAGGAGCCTTTATTTATGCAGCAACCAATTGATTTTTCTCAAAAAGTAAGAAATCACCCACGCTACAGCGAACTTGTGCGCAAGCGCAGCGCCTTTGCGTGGATGCTGACGTTTTTTATGTTATTGATTTACTTCGGTTTTATTTTGGTCGTCGCTTTTAACAAAGCACTACTGGGCATCCCGCTCAGCGTGGGTTCTGCCACCACGATTGGCATTCCGGTGGGCATTTTTATTATTGTGATTGCCTTTGTGCTGACCGGGATTTATGTGCGGCGCGCCAACACCGAGTTTGACGACATCACCAACCAAATCAAAGAGGACATGAAATAATGCGCACATTTCTAATCACCGCCGTTTGCGCGGTTTTCCTGTTCGCGGCAACGCCGTTCATGGTCGCCAGCGCCCAAACGCAACCGTCGCAACCCGCCACCGAATCCGTTGCCCCTGCGCCAACGCCCGCCGCATCTGTCACCGCACCGGCCACCGCCACAGCGGCAACGCCCGCGCCCGCCGCAGCAGCACCCGCCCCGCGCCCGCTCAATGTGCCAGCGGTGGCGATGTTTTTGTTGTTTGTCGCCGCAACCCTGGTCATTACCTACTGGGCAGCGAAACGCACCCGCACTGCACGTGATTTTTACACCGCTGGCGGCGGCATTACTGGCCTGCAAAACGGCTTAGCCATTGCTGGCGACTACATGTCCGCCGCGTCGTTCCTGGGTATTGCCGGGCTGGTGTATTCCTCTGGGTACGATGGGCTGATTTATTCCATCGGCTTTTTGGTTGGCTGGCCGATCATCATGTTTTTGATGGCAGAACAGCTTAGAAACCTTGGCAAATATACCTTTGCCGATGTAGCGACTTATCGCCTAGGGCAAGTTCCGGTGCGCACCATGGCCGCGTGTGGCGCATTGGTAACGGTGCTGGTCTATCTCATCGCACAAATGGTCGGTGCGGGCCAACTGATTCAAACCTTGTTTGGACTGGAATACTGGATCGCCGTGGTCGTGGTGGGCGTGCTCATGATTCTCTATGTCACTTTTGGCGGCATGTTAGCCACCACCTGGGTGCAGATTATCAAAGCGGTGCTGCTGCTGTCTGGCGCGACCTTAATGGCGTTTTTGGTGCTGCTGACCTATGGTTTCAGCTTTGAAGCGCTGTTCCAAAAAGCCATTAGTGTGCATACCAAGCACGCAGTCATCCTGTCGCCCGGCACCCTGGTGCCTGACCCAATTTCCGCGATTTCGCTGGGGCTGGGCTTAATGTTTGGCACAGCGGGCTTGCCGCATATCCTCATGCGTTTCTTCACCGTTGCCAACGCCAAAGAAGCGCGCAAATCGGTATTCTACGCCACGGGTTTCATTGGCTATTTTTACATTTTGACCTTTATCATCGGCTTTGGCGCGATTGCGTTTATTGCCGACAATCCAAGCCAATACCTGCAAGCGGGCAAAACCGCGATTGGCGATGGCAAAGCCTTGATTGGCGGCGGCAACATGCCCGCGATTCACTTGGCACACGCGGTAGGCGGCAATATTTTGTTGGGCTTTATCTCCGCCGTCGCCTTTGCCACCATTTTAGCCGTGGTCTCCGGTCTAACATTAGCAGGCGCATCGGCGGTGTCGCACGACTTATACGCCAATGTGTTCCGGCGCGACAAAGTGGACGAATTACAGGAAATGCGCATTTCCAAAATGGCAACGGTGGTGCTGGGAATTTTAGCGATTTACTTGGGGATTCAATTTCAAAATCAAAACGTGGCCTTCATGGTCGGTCTGGCGTTCGCCGTGGCTGCCAGTGCCAATTTCCCGGTGCTGATTCTGTCGATTTTCTGGAAAGGCTTAACCACACGCGGCGCGGTAATTGGCGGCTTTTTAGGCTTGCTCACCGCTGCGGTGTTGGTGATCCTGGGACCAACGGTATGGGTTGACGTGCTGAAAAACCCCGCGCCACTGTTCCCGTACAAATACCCCGCGCTGTTCTCCATGGCGGCGGCATTTATCGGCACTTGGTTCTTCTCCATCACCGATAACAGCGCCCGCGCCCAGCAAGACCGCGCTGCATTTGCTGCGCAAGACGTGCGTTGCCAAACCGGCATCGGCGCTGAAGGTGCGGTGGTGCATTGAGACTATAACAGGCGGATTTTACTCAATAAAATACCCGTCTATTTTTTGACCGCCTGTGCGGTACGAAAGGCTATCATCAGCCTTTCGCGCCGTACAGGCGGTCAAAAGTGGAGTGCATCACTTTTCCTTTCCCGGCAATCGCCTAAGTTAATGAGTCGAGTTGTGGCAAGCATGGCGGACAAGCCAGGGAAAAATTTATTTCACCTCATCCTTGGCTAACACCGGTTGCAACGCGGGATGGGTATAAGCGAGCAAGATGGCGTCCATTTCTAGCGCTTCGGCAGTTTGTTCTTTGCCTGCCAACGGAGTGAGCAATAAACGCACGGCGCGCGGCAATTCCTGGCGTTTTTTAGCATCCCATTGTTTTACCCAGCGGTGTTTGCCCTCACCGTTGACCAAAATGGCATCATTCACTTCCATATATTCAAAGGACAATTTATATTCATCAAACAGCGCAATGGCTTGGGCTTTTTTGAGCGCCTTGTCTGGATTTCCGGCAAACGCCGGAGCAAAGCGGGCGGTTACGCCTTTGCCGTCCTTGCCTGGGGCCAGTTTCCAGGCCATCAGGCCATGGGCGCGATCCGGCGCTACAGTGCTTACCCAAGCCAGGCTTTTTTCCTTGCCTTCAAAATACAAATATTTCTTATTTTCCTTCGCATCCAGGTACAAATGCGGAAAAGCGCCTGTGAGGGCCTGCTCGATTTGCAATAGCCCCAGCGCCGTGTCCAGTCCGCTTTCCAAGCGTCCGCCCGCGCGTTCCCAGTCGCGTGTGGTGGCGTACAACCCCGCTGCCAACAATGCCAGCAAGGTGGCAGACAGTGCAGCGGCAATCAATAATTCAAGCAGGGTAAAGCCGCGTGCGCGCCTGGCACAACGCGAGTTTAGTCGCGCGCATTTGCGCGTAGCAGTAATCCTAAGCATAATTGGCTTCCAACAAATACAAGGGTAGCACGGGGTTTCATCCCCGCGAACAGTAATTTATTTTTGAAGTATCTTACCAGTGAGCTGAACGAATGACGAATGCAGCAATCGAAAATGGCGCGGAAGAACTCGACGCTTATTCCCCGTTTCCAGAAAAACCAGTAATTCCCGCGCTATTGGAAGGGGAACATACCTTTACCTTTCAATGTTATCCCGGTATTTCATGCTTTAACGCCTGTTGCCGCAACATTGATATTACGCTTACGCCGTATGACATCGTGCGTTTGAAAAACCACCTGAATCTTGATTCTAGCTCGTTTTTGCGCCAATACACCTATCCGTATGAATTGGAAAAAGATGGCATTGCGGGTGTCAAATTGCAGCCCGTGGACAACGGCACTGCGTGCCAATTCATGACTGAAGCCGGTTGTAGCGTGTACGCTGATCGGCCCACCGCATGTCGCTATTATCCTGTGGCGCAATTGTCCTTGCGCCGCCAGGACGAGTATATTGACCGTTTGAGCTTTGCCATGGTCAAGGAAGATCATTGTCATGGCCATTTGGAAGCTCGCACGCTGACCATAGACGACTACCGCGCCGAGCAAGGCGTGATGGAATATGAAACCTTGGATCAAGGCTGGCGGCAATTGGTGTTGAAGAAAAAATCCTCTGGCCCCTACATTGGCACGCCTTCGTTAAAAAGCCGCCAGTTATTTTTTATGGTGTGCTATGACTTGGATCGTTTTCGCGCATTTAGCCAAGCCGAAGGCTTCCGTAAGGGGTTTCAATTGAGCGAAGGCGAATGGCAGGAACTGGATGCGGATGATACCGCGCTGTTACAATTTGGCTTCAAGCTGCTGGCACAAGTGCTGTTTGGCGAAGAAATCCTGCCTACCGATGAGACTGCGCGCGCGCAAGCCCGGCAACGCATCCTGGCGAAGCAACAGGCAGCAGAGGCCGCAGCGCGCGAATTGGACGAAGATGCACCGCCAGCGGAGGCGTAGTTAGGCAGTGCGGTGGCTTTATCTTTTGCTTGCACCACAACTCTGGTAGTATCTACAATCTACT
>DYPE01000100.1 GCA_020720085.1 Dichelobacter nodosus
TCCTTCTTTACTTAAGTCCGGGCATATGGGGCTTTTTGTTGATAACCTCCATCACGTTTCTATACTCATTTGCCTTGTTGGGCGTCGATACCAACTGATCCAAATGCCCATTACCAGCAATAGAATGGGTAGCATAAATAAAAATCCCAATGAAATCGTCGCGGCTGTAATATAAGATAACGTTAATTGCGCATCTGTGCGGGTAACGGGCGGAATTTGAATTAACCGGTCATCTTCTGCCAGCCAATTCAAAAGACGCAGGCCAAAATCCAGATTGCCACCATTCCCCAGATAACTATTTGCCAAAAAATCGCCATCGCCCACCATGGCTATCCGCTGCTGCCCATGCGGAACCGGTCGGGTGAGCAAAGCGGCAAGCGTCAGCGGCCCACGAATATCGCGATCTTCATCAAACTTGCTATCTTGGCCAGGTTGTGTTGTTGGTGTGGTTTCTGCCCAGGCGCGGGATGAGGTCTGTACCAATGGATGGATTTCCCAGCCCTGATCCGGTGTTACGCTTAATGCGACAGCTTCGGCAAACAGCGTGGGTGACTGGAAATTCTCCAAAATTTTATGACTGCCATATTGCTGCGCCAATAGCATGGTTTCCTCTGTATTGCTGTGGAAAAATTTATGGCTTTCTGGGTCTACCAGCACACCAGGTTTAACGCGCAAACTGAACTGTTCTGCCAGATTATCCAAGCCAGAGAGTGATCCTGGCTCTAATAACCATAATAAATTGCCTCCATCCGCAACATACTGCAATATTGCCGCATTTTCTTGTGGCAACAAGCTGATACGTGGCCCAGCAATGACTAGGACAGCGGTATTGGCCGGAACTTGCGATACATCGCCAAGCAACAAGGGCTGCACGCGCAAACCCAGACTTAGGAGTTGCTCACCAAACAGGCCAAGATCAAAACTCCCTTGGCCCAGCGGATCTCGCTCGCCATGCCCGCTGACGAATACAATCCACGGTGAATCCTGGCGTTGCAAGCGGTGTAGCGCTTTGGTCAGTGCTTCTTCACTCAGTTCGGTAAGGCGTGTGGAACGGGCTTGATAAGTTAAGATAATCTCGCCCTCACGGGTAATGCCACTGTCGCGCGCCTGTGCCGGAAGGTTCTGTGGATCGATGAAATTTAATGTCAAATCTGGTTTATGTTGTTGATAACGCTCAAACAAAGTGCGAATGCGGCCTTGCGTGCGGGTTTTCACGGGGGGCACATACGCAGTGGCTGCCACAGGCCCAACCAAGCTGCGCGCTAAATTCACACTGGCCTCAGACAGCGAATGCGCTTGCGCGGTGGTCCAATCTTGCTGAAAGTAATAGGGTCCTCCGCCCCAAGGTGGGCTTTCCAATAACCATGTCACGGCCACGGCGGACGCCAACAACAAAATGGCGGCGCTGGCATGGCGTGCGCCAGATGAAAAAAATAGGCTAGAACCGGCACGTACACGCCGTAGTTGTAAGACGGCAAGCCCCCAAAAACTGGCGGTTACGAGCAGAAAATATAATATATCGCGGCTATCCACTAGGCCACGTTGAAAAGATTGAAAATGGCGCGCCGCAGAAAGGCGCGCGAATAGCCCGCTTTGCCCGGCCATATCCCCCGCCCAATCCACAGACCACAACGACAGCAATAGCGCCAACGTACAAACAGCGGCGATCACAGGCTGGCTGGTCATGGCTGAACAAAACATGCCTATAGCAGCAGCAGCAGCGGTAAGTAATACTAATCCCAACACAACGACAGCGGTATGACCACCATCTACCGCACCACCCGCCGCTAATGAAGCCATCATGGCCAACGCCAAGCCATGAATGGGTAATAGGAAAATTAAGATTGCCAGATACTTGCCTGTCACAAGGGCAATATCGCTCACTGGCGCGGACAATAACAACACAAATGTGCCTTGCTGGCGCTCGCCACTAATCGCGCGCATGGCCAACAATGCGGCCAATGTCATGCTTACCAACGCGGCTGAATGTGACAACGGCCCTAGCACGAATGTGGTAAATCCCATACCAGGCAATGCGGCGAGTTTGCCTTGTGATTGTAAATAGGTGTCAACCGCGCCGAGAAAAACCCAGGCTAATAACCATTGCGCAGCAGCCAGTAAAACCCAAGCCTGCGGCGACAGTAACAATATACGAAGCTCTTTGGCGGTTATCGCCCACATAGCGGCATCCTTAAAATATAGAAGCAGTGTTAGGCAATTGCCTTAAGTCTCGCAAATTATAAACCTTATTTTGAAATAGCAGTGGACGAATTTCCCGTCAGACTTTTTGTTGCGGTTGCCAAGCGCGTCTGGTTTTTGCTACCTTGTCCGATTCGCGCGTTACGATGCTGCCGGTTCTACCCGGGCTTTTTTTGCAAATTCTAGCTTAGAAAACAATTTATTATGACAAAATACATTTTTATTACCGGCGGTGTAGTGTCCTCCTTGGGTAAAGGCATCGCGGCGGCATCGTTGGCCGCAGTTTTAGAAGCGCGCGGCCTGAAAATCACCCTGCTGAAATTGGATCCTTATATTAATGTCGACCCAGGCACGATGAGTCCATTTCAGCACGGCGAGGTATTCGTTACCGATGATGGCGCGGAAACGGATTTGGATTTAGGGCATTATGAGCGTTTTGCGCGCATTGCGGTGACGCAGAAAAATAACTTTACCACAGGCCGGGTGTATGCCAATGTCATCCGCAATGAGCGACGCGGGGATTATTTGGGCGCAACCGTGCAGGTGATTCCGCACATTACCGATGAAATCAAGCGGTTAATCTGTGAAGGCGCCGATGGCGCGGATGTGGCGCTGGTGGAGATCGGCGGCACTGTGGGCGACATTGAATCTTTGCCTTTTCTCGAAGCCATCCGCCAAATGGGTTTGGAGCAAGAACGCGAGGCAGAGTTGGATGGCCATTTTGCCAGCCAGGCTGGGGTGAAACGCATGGTCATTTACATGCACTTGACCTTGGTGCCGTATATCGCCACCGCCGGTGAAATGAAAACCAAACCCACCCAACATTCGGTCAAGGAATTGCGCTCTATTGGCATTCAACCGGACATTTTGTTATGCCGTTCGGAACGTCCGTTGCCAGAAAGCGAACGCCGTAAAGTAGCGTTGTTTACCAATGTGGCGGAAAATGCGGTAATGTCGGTGGTGGATGTGGATACTATTTACCGTTTGCCGTTGTTTTTGCATGAGCAAGGACTGGATCGCATTGTGTGCCAAAAGCTCGGGTTACGCACGCGCGAGGCGGATTTAACGCAATGGCGCGCAGTGGTTCATGCACTGGAGCACCCGCGTACGGAAGTGACCATCACCATGGTAGGCAAATACACTGATTTAACCGATTCGTACAAATCATTGACCGAAGCGCTGATTCACGCGGGCATTCAAACTGCCGCCAAAGTGCGGATTCATTATGTGGATGCTGAAGAATTGGGGGATGATCTAGCCACCTTGCGCGACGCAGATGCCATTTTGGTACCTGGCGGTTTTGGTCGGCGCGGCATTGAAGGTAAAATCAATGCAGTGCGTTATGCGCGCGAACATGGCGTGCCGTATTTGGGGATTTGCTTGGGAATGCAGGTGGCGGTCATTGAGTTTGCGCGCAATTTGGCGGGATTAAAACATGCGCACAGCACTGAATTTAATCCACAAACGCCGCACCCGGTCATTGCGCTGATCACCGAATGGGTGAGCGCTGGCCAGCGCGAAACCCGTTCCACACAATCCGATCTGGGTGGCACCATGCGCCTAGGCGGACAAGTTTGCCGCCTGCACCCTGGCACGCGCGGCCATGCGCTGTATGGTCAGGATGATATCCGCGAGCGCCATCGCCACCGTTATGAAGTCAACAACCATTACCGCCAAGCGCTCAGCGATGCTGGACTGGTATTTTGCGGCGAATCCGAAGATGGCAGTTTAGCGGAAATGATTGAGTTGCCTGAACACCCTTGGTTTATCGGCTGCCAATTCCACCCGGAATTTACGTCCACTCCGCGTGACGGCCATCCGCTGTTCACCGGCTTTATTCGCGCCGCACTGGCGCAGCGCCAAGCGCACGGCCCAGCTTAGGAGATTACAGGATATGCGATTTGCGCATTGGTTACGAAAATGGCTCTGGCGCGGTGGTTATGACATTGTGCCCTTTGCGCCGCAATCGCATCCTTTGGCGCGGCGGCGGCAATTGCTGCGCCATGGCCAAATCGACACAGTGTTGGACGTGGGCGCGAATTGTGGCCAATTTGCGCTGGAATTGCGCCGCGATCTAGGGTATACAGGCCGTATCGTGTCGTTTGAGCCACTAAGCGCGGCTTTTGCGCAACTGCAACGCAACGCGCATAACGATGACAATTGGCAGGTGTTTCACACCGCGCTGGGGAATGAGAATGCTGAGCAGGTGATTCATGTAGCGGGCAATTCGTACAGCAGCTCATTGCTTGCCATGCTGCCTAGCCACGAACAGGCCGCGCCCGAATCGCGTTATGTGGGCACGGAAACTGTGCGCGTGGCTACCTTGGACACGGTATTTCCGTCGCTCTGCCCTCCAGCGTGCCGCGTTTATCTGAAAATTGACACGCAAGGCTTTGAGCACAAGGTAATTCAAGGGGCACTACAGTCCTTACCGCGCATCCGCCTCATCCAAATGGAATTGTCCTTAACCCCGCTGTACGCTGGCGAAACGCTATTGTTAGAAATGTGCGCCATTATGGCGGGCCATGGTTATCAATTGATTGCATTGGAACCGGGATTTGCCGATCCGGTGAGTGGACAATTGTTGCAAGTGGACAGCGTGTTCCAAAATAGCCTTGATTCTGCATACTAAATTTAAATTATAGTGGGCGGCATACCCACCACTCACCACGCACTACTTCAGTTTATGGAGGGAGCAAGATGTCCTGCCTTACAAAATTATTCACACGACTCATCATGGTATTTTTTGTCCTCAACCTGCCGGTGCAAGCAGCGGAACCTACTCTGAAGGTACAGGCATTAATGTCTGACAAAATAATGTTAGAAATCAACGGAAAAACTCACATGCTGGCCGTAGGGGAGGCCAGCGCGGAAGGGGTTAAATTGCTGCGCGCCGACAGTTTCGAGGCCGTGGTGGAAGTCAATGGCACGCAACGCACCTTGCACTTGGACAAGACCATCAGCAATCGCACCACAGTGCGTTCCACGGGTGGCTTGCTGCAAATTCCAGCGGATGAAGCGGGCATGTATTTGGTTGATGGCATGATTAACGGCCAAAACGTACACTTTTTGGTGGACACTGGCGCGACCAGCGTGGCGATGAACCAACAAGACGCAGAGCGACTGGGCATCCGTTATCTGGATGGCGAACAAGGCGTTTCTGCCACAGCGGGCGGCCATGTGCGCACGTGGATGGTGACCCTGAATAGCGTGCGGGTGGGGCCGATTGAAAAGGCCAGCATTAAGGCAGCGGTGTTGGAAGGCAGACATCCTGATGTGATTTTGCTGGGCATGACCTTTCTTGGCCACTTGGACATCCGCCATGCTGGGCGGTTTTTGGAACTCAGAGATTTGCGCTAATGAATCAACCTATTACCCATAGCACGCCATTGTGCGTGGATTTGGATGGTACCTTGCTGCGCACGGATATGCTATTTGAATCCTTGTTGCTGGCGATTAAACAAAATCCGTTGGTACTGCTGTGGTTGCCATTTTGGCTGTTCAAAGGCCGCGCTTGGCTCAAGCATGAATTGGCGCAACGCATTCAATTCGATCCCGCTGCCTTACCGTATCACCAGCCCTTGTTACACTTCTTGCAGCAACAGCACCAACAGGGCCGCGAGTTATATTTGGCCACAGCTTCTGACCGTGCCATTGCCGCGCCGATTGCCGCGCATGTGGGCTTGTTTACGGAAGTGATTGCCAGCGCGGCTGCGGATAATTTGAAAGGCCGCGCCAAAGCGCAACATCTGGTCGCACGCTTTGGTGAGCGTGGCTATAGTTATGCGGGCGATAACCGTGCGGATTTGGCGGTGTGGCAACACGCCGCCAGCGCGGTGTTGGTGAACGTGCGCCCAGCCGTGGCTGCGCAAGTGACCGTGCCCATTGAACAACAATTTGCGCCGGATAAGCCGTGGTGGCGGCTGGTGCCCAAAGTGGCACGGATGTATCAATGGGTAAAAAACCTGCTGATTTTTGTGCCGTTGGTTGCAGCGCATGAAGTGGACAATCTGGCCATGTTCGGTCAATCTGTACTGGCGTTTCTGGCGTTTAGCCTGGTGGCGTCAAGCGCTTACATTTGGAACGATTTACTGGACTTGGAAGCAGATCGCCATCATACGCGCAAAAAAAATCGGCCCTTTGCCAGCGGCCAGGTGCCGATTCCCATTGGCGTCGCCTTATCGTTGGTCGCATTGGCCCTTGCCTTTGGCCTGGCATGGGCGTTGTTGCCCGCGTTGTTTGTGCTGGTGCTGGCCGGATATTACGCGCTGACCATCGCCTATTCGTTCTGGCTCAAGCGCGTGGTGCTGGTGGACGTATTTTGCCTGGCGCTGCTGTACACCCTGCGCGTGATTGCTGGCGTAGCGGCGTTGGCGCAAGTGGAGTTGTCGTATTGGCTGCTGGCGTTTTCAGTGTTTTTCTTTCTGTGCCTGGCATTCGTCAAGCGCCATTCCGAATTGCTCGCTGCACGACGGCAAAATCAGCACCAACCCAAAGGCCGAGGCTATGTGGCGGATGATTTAGAAATCCTCGCCAACCTCGGCGTGGCCAGCGGCTTTACCGCAGTACTGGTGCTGGCGCTGTACATCAACAGCCCGCAAGTGCGTGAATTGTATACTGAACCAGATTTTTTGTGGTTGATTTGCCTGTTGCTGCTGTATTGGCTGAGCCGCACCTGGCTGATCAGCCATCGCGGCTTGATGCACGATGACCCGATTGTGTTTGCCATCCGCGACCGCGTCAGCCACCTCACCGTGCTGTTGATGACATTGGCAGGCGCGCTGGCGACATTTTGGAGGTGGCCATGGCTGTGAATTACCAATCTTGGGGCCGCTACCCGCCTGTGCAGCAAACTGGCGTAGCACTGGAAAATAGTAACTGCCTGCCCAGAGCAGCGGGCGCACCGCTGCTGGCGTATGGCTTGGGCCGCAGTTACGGCGACGTGTGCCTGAACAGCCAGGGCGTGGTACTCGATACCCAACGGCTGGGGCGTTTTCTGGCGTTTGACCGCGCCAGCGGCGTGTTGCGCTGCGAAGCGGGCGTCAGCTTAGCGCAAATCAACCGCCTCACCCTGCCCGTGGGCTGGTTTTTGCCGGTCACGCCTGGCACACAATTCGTAACCATGGGCGGCGCGGTGGCCAATGACGTGCATGGTAAAAATCACCACAAGGCCGGCACCTTTGGCCATCACGTTCGCGCCTTGGGCCTGTTGCGCTCCAACGGCGACATGCGCATCTGCTCGTTGCACGAAAATGCCGACTGGTTCCGCGCCACGGTGGGCGGCCTGGGCCTGACTGGACTGATCCAATGGGTGGAAATTCAACTCATTGCCGTAAATAACCCTTTGATTCAGGCCGAAACCATACGCTTTGCCAACCTAGACGAATTTTTTGCATTGTCGCTGGCCTCAGAAAGTGCATTTGATTACACCGTAGCCTGGCTGGATTGTTTGGCCAGTGGCAAGCATCTGGGGCGCGGCCTGTTTATGCGCGGCAACCACGCTGCGCCGCAACTGGATCGTGGCTACTGCATGACCGCAGGCACGCGCATGGCTGTGCCCGTAGATTTTCCGGGCTGGGCGCTCAACCATTACTCTATCCGCGCATTTAACTGGCTGTATTACCGCAAACAATGGCGTAATAAAACTGGCGGCGTGGTGTCCTATTTGCCGTTTTTTTATCCACTCGACAGCGTGGGCCACTGGAATCGCATTTACGGCAAACGCGGCTTTTTTCAATATCAATGCGTGGTGCCCTACGACAACCCCGCTGTGGCGCGTGAAATTTTGCAACGCATTGCCGCCTCTGGCCAAGGCTCGTTTTTGGGCGTAATGAAGCTGTTTGGCGACAAACCCTCGCTCGGCCTGCTGTCCTTCCCGCGCAAAGGCTTTACCCTGGCGCTGGATTTTGCCAACCACGGCGAATCCACCCTGCGCCTGTTCGCGCAACTGGACGACGTGGTGGCCGCGCACGGTGGCGTGGTTTATCCTGCCAAAGACGCGCGCATGTCGGCGCGCCATTTTCAGCAATTTTACCCCGCTTGGGAAACCCTACAAACCTATATTGATCCGCAATTTTCCTCGGATTTTTGGCGGCGCGTCACTCAATCGGCTCGGGAAATGTGCTAATATCTTTACCGTCTCGCCTGGCGTTCTGCGAGGCGGGGACAGACCGATTTTTTTAGCCAAAGGTTTTCACACATGGAATGGGAAGTTGTCATTGGTTTAGAAGTTCATGCCCAACTGGCCACGCGCAGTAAAATTTTCTCTGGCGCAGCAACGGCTTACGGCGCGCCGCCCAACACCCAAGCGTGCGCAGTGGATTTGGGCTTGCCGGGCGTGTTGCCCGTGCTCAATGCCGAGGCGGTGCGCATGGCCATTAAGCTAGGATTGGCAATTGATGCGCGCATTGCGCCTAAATCCGTGTTTGCTCGCAAGAATTATTTTTACCCCGACTTGCCCAAGGGCTATCAAATTAGCCAGTATGAATTGCCGATTGTGGCGGGTGGTCATTTAGACATTGAAATAGAAAACCAAACCAAGCGCATTGGCATTACGCGCGCGCATTTGGAAGAAGACGCGGGCAAATCCTTGCACGAAGATTTTCATGGCATGAGCGGCATCGACTTAAACCGCGCGGGCACGCCGCTGTTGGAAATCGTATCTGAGCCGGATTTGCGCTCCGCGCCAGAGGCTGTGGCGTACTTGAAAAAGCTGCACGCCTTGGTGCGTTATTTAGAAATTTGCGACGGCAACATGCAGGAAGGCTCGTTCCGCTGCGACGCCAATGTGTCGGTACGACCCAAGGGCCGCGAGAAGTTTGGCACGCGCGCGGAGCTGAAAAATCTCAACTCCTTCCGCTTTGTCGAACGCGCGATTTTGTATGAAGTGGAACGCCAGATCGATGTGTTGGAAAGTGGCGGCACGGTGGTGCAGGAAACCCGGCTATACGACGCCGATAACAACGTAACCCGCTCCATGCGGGGCAAAGAAGAAGCCAACGATTACCGCTATTTTCCTGACCCGGATTTGCTGCCCGTGCACGTGGGCCAGGCATGGATCGACGAAGTGGCGCGCACTTTGCCGGAATTGCCGGATGCCAAAAAACAGCGCTTCATGGCGCAATACGGCCTGTCTGCGTATGATGCGGGCGTGCTGACCGCGACGCGAGAACTGGCGGATTATTTGGAAGCTGTGGTGCACCATGCTGCGCCAGTGGAAGCCAAGCTGTGCGCCAACTGGGTGATGGGCGATTTGTCTGCTGCGCTGAATAAATCCAACCTGGAAATTACGCAATCTAAAGTGAATGCACAGCGGCTGGCAGCCATGCTGTTGCGCATTCACGACAACACCATTTCTGGCAAAATCGCCAAGGAAGTGTTTGAAGCCATGTGGCAGGGTGAAGGCGATGCCGACGCCATTATCGCAGCCAAAGGGTTAAAACAGGTTACAGACAGCAGCGCCATTGAGCAGATTATTGATGCAGTCATTGCCGCCAATCCGCAACAATTGGCGGATTATCGCCAAGGCAAAGACAAACTGTTCGGCTTTTTCGTCGGCCAAGTGATGAAACAGTCGCAGGGCAAAGCAAACCCGCAGCAAGTGAATGATTTATTGAAACAAAAATTGGCGGGTTGATGGTGGGCTGTCGGCGTGTAGCCCCCGCTCTCACCCCGAAATGCTACAGGCGTAATTTTCGGACGCAATTAATTCAACGTGGGCTTCTTGGCGAGCGAGTTCGTTTTTTCCACAAATTGCTTTATTTGTGACTGACCCTCTGGCCACTCACCGAGTCCAATCAACGATATTTTGTCTAGGGTTTTCCGTATTTCTTCTCTTTGAATTATGTACAACTATCAGATGTCAAATTCAATTTTTGCTGGAGTGTGCACAAAAGAGACGGTTGAGAACAGAAACGGGAAGTGTGATGCGGTTGAATAAAGTAGCAGGATAGAGATAATCCTCGCCGGATTCATCAATCACGCGGATTTGACCATGTTTTTCAGCATCAACATCTGTGATAATTTCATAGAGTTTGCGCGTTTCCAGCGACACTTCGTAATTGCAATTATCAACACATACAACAAATTCGGGTGGGTTCATGGTTATTTGTCCAGATAGCGTTTAATTTTAAACTCGTGCTTACCGATGCCGGATGCCTCATACCAGTGGATTTCTGCCTCACGAAGCGTGCCATCGCTCAAACGCACAACAGCGTAACCTTTGCGCTTTCGCCAGTTGCCAACCCCATGAGTTTTATAGAGTCTTGCTAATTCTCTGATGCCTGAGCCGCGTGCAAAGGTTTCAGGATGCCTGATGTCGCCAATAATTTCAAAATCCATACATAGATTCTAACACAGCCAATTAAGTTGTAGCCCCCGCTCTCACCCCGAAGTGCTACAATAAACCCATTTCGTTTGGTTTACTTCCACCAGTTGTAGCCCCCGCTCTCACCCCGAAGTGCTACAATTGGACTCAGGCGATAGCGTACTGCGATACGGTTGTAGCCCCCGCTCTCACCCCGAAGTGCTACAATAAACCCATTTCGTTTGGTTTACTTCCACCAGTTGTAGCCCCCGCTCTCACCCCGAAGTGCTACAATTGGACTCAGGCGATAGCGTACTGCGATACGGTTGTAGCCCCCGCTCTCACCCCGAAGTGCTACAATCACATTCATTGGCATCTTCTCCTTTATCGTGTTGTAGCCCCCGCTCTCACCCCGAAGTGCTACAATTTATACGCTAATGTAATGCTATTCAGTTGTGTTGTAGCCCCCGCTCTCACCCCGAAGTGCTACAATAGCAAAAGCCTTCGCTCTACCGCGTTTATAGTTGTAGCCCCCGCTCTCACCCCGAAGTGCTACAATTAAGCATCACGTCAATATTAGCGGCGGCGTGTTGTAGCCCCCGCTCTCACCCCGAAGTGCTACAATTTTCACAGCTAAAATACCAACAGTCCTAGCGGTTGTAGCCCCCGCTCTCACCCCGAAGTGCTACAATTAATCGTGAATGAAGCAAGCATCACTACTCGTTGTAGCCCCCGCTCTCACCCCGAAGTGCTACAATCTTACCAACAACAGCAATTCTCAATTTAAGCCCCTTCACTTTAGTCAGGAATTTCCCCATCCAACCCCCTGAGCATAAAGCGCATCAGGTGCCCCCAGTCATCAAAGGGAACATACTGGAGCAGTGCGCGCAAATGCTCAAAAAATGTCCGGCGCGAAGGTAGTAAACTGCGCACGGTGCAGTATGCCGTATCCATCCAATCAAGTGTGGTGTGGAGCAGAAAACTTAATAAAATCAGTGTGGCAAGCAAGTTTGATAAGTGCTGTTTACCATTGCTTCGACAGGCTCAGCACAAGGATCGAAATTATGGTCAAAGTGATAGCCGTTATTTTTGAGTACGTTGTTGTTTTCGTTTGCTTCGGCAGGCTCAGCACAAGCTCAATTTTCCAGCGCGTTCGTCCGGCTGTTACTATTTCA
>DYPE01000101.1 GCA_020720085.1 Dichelobacter nodosus
ATGAAATTTCAGCTATTTTCAAAATCCGAAAACCTTGCCGTTTGAAGTATATATGCGTCTTCTTTGCCAAGGACGCCAATTACAGCAGCCATACTTTCAGGAATTTCACCCTTAAATTCTTCATTAAAAATAAAATCGTCAATCATATGATCACCATTTAAATTTAAACTCATCCTAACGCCAATCCTCTCAACTTAGTAACAATCAATTGATTTATAAAGGTATTTATTTTAATCTCCTTGCGTTAAGGGTGCTATGAAGTGGCGACACACCGGTATAGAACCTTGGTGTATCCTGACGGCATGCCTCCGCGATGGGTTCACACAAAAAATAATGAAATAAAAATCAATATATTACGTTAAGTTGAGAGGATTGGGCTAAAACCTGATTTTACGACCGCAGATAGTTGGTATTCGTGCGTGGACAATGCTTCGACAGGCTCAGCACAAGTCTCAAGAAAGTAAGAAACCACTCGATGGGATTGATGTTCGCGGTGGAGAGCAACCGTTTGGTGTCCATTGAAACTAGTGCTGAGCCTGTCGAAGTAAAGGCACCTGGCAACAAGTGCAGGCATTGGACATACCGGAGTCGGGGAGAATGGTCTGGTTACGAGAGTTTAGTGAGGTAAAACTGTTTCGGACGCGGTTACTTGTGCTGAGCTTGCGATGCACTGAGCTTGTCGAAGTGTCGAAGCAAAAGACCAATTGCGCCATTACGTTGTTTTCCTGCAAGACAGCACGGCTTATCAGACCTTTGAGCAATCCTCATTTCAGAAGTTGCATGACCAACATTGGCAGATTGAGCAATACCACCGCATGATTAAGCAAGTTTGCAACAACGAGACGTTTCAGGTACGTGGCAAACTGCCTATACTGAATCACATTTTTGCAGCTCTGTGCGCCTACGTCCACCTGCAAAAAATGCAATTTACCGATGTCATCCAACATGCCTATGCTTGGAAGCGGGATTTGTTCAAGGATGTGGTGGCTGACTTCATCCGTAGTTTTGTTCCCGGTAAGGAATATCTCAACCCACAATTTCGGGCCGCCGTCAATGCGTAAGTCCTACATAAATCATCAGTAGGTTAGCTCATCTTTTGTTCGATTACCCGGAAAATCACTCGTGACCAAGCGAGATCGGTGGGTTGCACCCGACCGTTTGTGGTATTTTTTCATATTTCTCATTCACATAGTTTTGCAACCAAGTAGCAGACACGCCTGTCGAACAATTCCCGCTAAAGACATGTGCTCAAGAAGCGCGGTGCAACGGACTGTATTTTCCCACTCCGCACTGGCAAAATAAAGCGATTCGTTCCATTCAAGCAGGGGGTGGGCAAAATAACAACCTATTTTGCCCACCCACCGTCTAGGCCAGCCCCATGAACGGTGGCAAGGTCAGTGCAGCGTGGTGCATCTCTGTGCTGTAATAGCGCGTGGCGAAATTTTTGTGGCGTGCGTCGTGCTCGCGGAAGGCGGCTAACTCGGCATTTTTGCGCGCCATGGTGGCGCTCCACCAGCCCGAGGGATAACACGGTTGGGGAAAATGCAGGGTACGGGTGTCAGCAAAGCCTGCCGCACGCATGGCCTGGTGCATGGGCAGAATGATTTTTTCCAAATGCAGCAACGGCGATTCGCTTTGCTGTATCAAAATGCCGCCATCACCCAGTGCGCGCAAGCATTCGCGGAAAAATGGTTCAGAAAATAGTCCAGCCGCCGGGCCAATGGGATCCGTGCTGTCCACAATGATAAGGTCTAAACTGTTTGCCTCTGCATTTTTAACCCATTGAATACCATCATCAAAAAGCAGTTGTGCGCGCGGGTCGTGGTTGGCCTCGCACAGTTCGGGAAAATATTGCTCGGACAAGCGGGTGACTTGTTCATCAATGTCCACCTGCGTGGCGCGCGTTACGCTGTCATGGCGTAGCACCTCGCGCAAGGTGCCGCAATCACCACCGCCAATAATCAGTACGTTACGCGGATTTGCATGGGTGAATAACGCGGGATGGGACATCATTTCATGGTATAAAAAATTGTCGCGGCTGGTGAGCATAACGCAGCCGTCCAATACCATGAGGTTGCCAAACGTTGTGGTCTCATAAATTTCTAATTTTTGGTAGGGAGACTGTCCTTCGTGCAGCTTGCGCGTAACGCCCAGGCTGAACCCGCATCCCAATTCGGCGGATTGTTCAACAAACCATGATTCGCTCATAATGGCTCCAATTTCGGCTAGAAAAAAAGGCGTAAGAATAACATGTAAGGTTCCCTTCTGTTCACTGCGGTTGTTGCCGCCGTAGCGATTCTAGTTTGAATTTGTTGCGTAACAGGCCGCCGGGGTCGTCGGGTACGCTTTGTAGCCATTGTTCCATGGCTTGCTGGTGTTCGTTGATGGGTGCCAGTGCCGATCCTGGTGTTGCCCGGGACATGGGCGTTGCGTTTGATTGTTCCGCGCTGCTGTCATCCGCTACTTCAGCCGATGCGGCTGGCGTGCTTTCTGGCGGTTTGTGCCCGCTGGGCTGGTGGTCGTTGCCTGGGCGCATGGCTTCTTGTTTATGCCCGCGTTCCGGGCTTTGCTTGTCATCCGCCTGTGCGTCTGCGTAGGCTTCGGGCGGCGTAGCGCTGGGGGGGGATTGTGTTGCATCTGTATCTGTGGGCGTTGAGGGTTGGCCTTGTTGGCCGTCAGGGGTGGGTTGCGCTGCGGACATGCCGTCCATGGAGTCTGATTGGCCAGCTTGCGTATTTTTTTGTTGATTTTGTTTGGGTAACGCCTGTGTTCCGGGCTGGGTTGAGTTATCCGCTTGATTGCCATTATTGCTGGACTGATTTTGTTCTGAATTTTGTGCGGTTGAGTTATCCGCTTGTTTGCTGTCATTGTTGGGCTGATTTTGTGCTGAATCTTGCGCGGAGGAGGGTTGTTGCGGTTGTTGCTTGCGCCGCTCCAGTTCTTGTTGGGCGATGGCTAAATTTTCTTTTGCGTCGGTAAGCGCTGGATTTTTTTGCAAGGCTTCTTGGTAAGCGCGCACGGCGCCTTCCCAGTCGTCTTGGCGCGCCAGTGCGTTGCCCAGATTATAACGGCCTTCAGCGCTGTCCCAACGGCGGAATGCCTCAGCAGCCTGTGGATACTGCCCGGCGCGGAAATGCGCTGCGCCTTGCCAAGCGGGGTCTTGAAAGCGCGTTGCTGCCTCAGCGGGAGCGCCTTGCACCAATGCGCGCGCGCCTTGTTGATCTGGGCGTTGCCATAAGTCTTGCCATATTCCGGCGCGCGCTGGTTCTGGGACGCTACCCAGTGCGACAGCCAATGCCAGGGCGACTAACCAGCCCCGGCGGAAACCGAGCGCAGCCAGCGGCACCAGGCCCAATAGCAGCCACGGCCCTTCGTCTTGCCAGCGTGTCGGCGCTTGCAGGCTATCCTCTACAGTCCCGCCCAAACCGTTGGTCAAGCCCCAGTTGTCAACAGTGTCCAGCAGGGCAATGTCTTGGCCGTCGCTACGTAGCGGCGTGTATATGCCCTGGCCCACCTCAGCAGCCGCACGTAGCGCTGTTTCATCCAAACGCGGGATGGCAATCGCGTCTTGTTCATCCTTCACGTATCCGCCTGCTTTGGCTGGAATCGGCGCGCCTTGCGCAGTGCCCACGCCCACGATGGACAGCCGGTGACCTGCTGCCGCGAGCGTGCGGATTTCATCCAGCGCTGCTGCACTGTCTTCTAAACCGTCGGTAATTACAATGACATGGCCCGGAGCACGGGCGTAGCCCGGAACGCGGGCGTAGCCCGGAACACGGCTGTAACCGCGCTTTTCCCCGGTTTGGCGCAACAACTCGCCTGCTACGCGCACAGCGGGCGCTGCATTGCCCCCCGCAATGGGCATTAATTCCGGCGATAAGGTAGGTATGAGTGATTCAATGGTGTGCGTGTCGGTGGTCAGCGGCGTGACCACATGCGCGTCGCCCGCATACACCACGAGCGCGGCCTGGCCATCGCGGTGATGCTTGAGCATATCCAGCAGGGCAAAGCGCGCCCGCACCAAACGCGAAGGGGTGAGATCGCCTGCGTTCATGGAAATGGATAAGTCCAACACAAATACCCGCGCTTGGTGGGTTTGCGCTACGGGTTGCGGCAGCTGCCGCCATGCTGGCCCAGCCAACGCCAGTACCGCTAAAATCCATGCTACGCTTAGCATCAGCAACGGCCAGCGCCCCTGGCGCTGGGCAGCGACGGAGGTGAGTAAAAATGGCAGCAAGCGCGCATCGCACACGTTGGCCCAATGCCCGCTACCCGGCTGCGCTGTGCGCAACCGCCATAGTGCGTAAGGCAGGGGCAGCAAGGCCAGCAGCCACCAGGGCCGCAAAAAATGGAAAAGTTCCAACGCCATAAACGGATTCATCTGTATTGGGCAAGTGCCGGAAATGGCAACAGGAAAGGCTTACATGCTGAGCAATGTAAGCCTTTGGTAGTAAACAGGTATGACGTGTTATACGCCAGCCGCAGACTTCAATAATTCCGCTTTATCTGTATGCTCCCATGGCAGGTCAATATCCTTGCGGCCAAAGTGGCCATACGCGGCAGTGGGTAGATAAATCGGACGCATTAAATCTAACATTTTTACCAAGCCGTGCGGGCGCAAATCAAAGTGCTCTTTAATTAAATCCGTTAAACGCGCTTCGTTGATTACACCAGTGCCAAAAGTGTCCACGCGGATGGAGGTCGGCTCAGCCACGCCGATGGCGTAGGATACCTGAATTTCGCAACGCTCCGCCAGACCAGCAGCCACGATATTCTTGGCCACATAGCGTGCAGCATAGGCCGCAGAACGGTCTACTTTGGACGGATCCTTGCCGGAAAACGCGCCGCCACCATGGCGCGCCATGCCGCCATAGGTGTCCACGATGATTTTACGCCCGGTCAAGCCGCAATCGCCAACCGGCCCGCCAATCACAAAACGACCGGTGGGATTGATGTAAAACCGAGTTTTAGGAGTAATCCATTCCTTGGGCAACACCGGTAGGATGATTTCGTCCATCACGGCCTCGCGCAACGTGGCGGTGGCAATTTCGGGCGAATGCTGGGTGGACAGCACCACTGCATCAATGGCTACAGGCTTATGGCCGTCGTATACAAACGTCACCTGGCTTTTGGCGTCGGGCCGCAGCCACGGCAATGTGCCGTTTTTGCGCAAATCAGCCTGACGCTTCACCAGCCGGTGCGCATAGGCGATAGGCGCTGGCATGAGCACATCAGTTTCATTGGTAGCATAGCCAAACATCAAGCCTTGGTCGCCCGCGCCCTGCTCATGTTCATTGGTTTCATCCACACCCATGGCAATGTCTGCTGACTGCTTGCCCAGCGCCACCAACACCGCACAGGATTCGCCGTCAAAGCCGATTTCAGAGCTATTGTAGCCAATGTTTTTAATCACTTCGCGCACAATGCTTTCCACTTCTATTTTGGCGGAAGTGGTGATTTCGCCCGCTACCAGCGCCATGCCGGTTTTAACCACGGTTTCGCACGCCACACGCCCAGCGGGGTCTTGCGCGAGAATGGCGTCCAAAATCGCGTCGGAAAGTTGATCGCAAACCTTGTCGGGATGGCCTTCGGAAACGGATTCGGAGGTAAACAGATGAATTTCTGACATTAAATTAGGTTCCTTTTAGTGGAATTAGGTATTACTTGGAAGAACGCGGGCGGGCCGAAGTATACTATTGCCGCGCTGGATCGTTCATGCAAGAACCTGTGAACGGATAACGAAAACTCTGTATGATAATTCAGAATGGTTTTCCCATTCAAATGGGTAGCCCTTGGTTTAGTCGCATGGGGTGCAACAGCAGCCAACCTTGGCGTGGCGCACAGCGCAGGGGCGGCAGCGCGAGCGTTGCCAATTTTCGGTACAGTCGGTACGGCTTGGGGTTTCCTTGTGCTACAATAACCATACGATTTTCGCATACACTCAATCACGCCTTTCCGTACCATTTTATTCGTTACAACCATCCCATGCCCAGTGATCTTCCTGTAGTTCTTATTACCGGTGCCGCACGCCGCGTGGGCGCTGCAATTGCCCGCCATTTTCATGGTTTGGGCTATAATCTAGTGGTGCATTATCGCCATTCTGCTGACGCGGCCCATGCCCTGCAAGCGGAATTGCACCTTATCCGCCCGGCGTCCGTGTTGTTGATTCAAGCGGATTTATCGCCAGTCAACCAAGTGGCACCGCTAGTTTACCGCGTACAAGAATTCTGGGGCCGCTTGGATGTGCTGATTAACAATGCTTCTGCGTTTTATCCCACGCCCATTGGCAAGGCGCGTGAACAGGATTGGGAAGAATTGCTGGGCAGCAATTTGCGCGCGCCATTCTTTCTTTCGCAAGCAGCAGCGCCGTTATTGCGCGAGCAAAAAGGCAGCATTATTAATATAGTGGACATTTACGCCGAGCGCCCGCTAAAAAATCATACTTTATATTGCATGGCCAAGGCTGGATTGGTGATGATGACCAAATCCTTGGCACGCGAGCTGGGGCCTGACATCCGTGTAAATGGCGTGGCCCCGGGCGCGGTGCTGTGGCCAGACAGCGGGCAAGACGAATTGGCGCGCCAGCGCATCATTTCGCAATCTGCGCTAAAAAAAGCCGGAGCGCCGGAAGACATCGCAGAGGCAATAGAGTTTTTAGTGACCCGTGCCGAGTACATTACCGGCCATATTCTTACTGTGGATGGCGGACGTTCCCTTAGCCTTTCCTAATCCAAACCCGACAAATCGGTTGCCCATGGCCCAATCTACAGCGCCCAATGCTGAAATTCTTGCCCGCATCCATGATCTGCGTTTCGCGCGCGGCGCGCGTTGGATTTTCGACGGCGTGGATTTATCCATCGCACGCGGCAAAATCACTGCCATCATGGGGCCTAGCGGTACGGGCAAAACCACGTTGCTCAAGCTGATGGGCGGCCAGTTACGGCCTGATGCCGGGCATATCCTGATCGATGGCCAGGATGTGGCACGCTTAAGCCGACCCGAGTTGTACGCATTGCGAAAAAAAATGGGATTTTTATTTCAAAGCGGCGCGTTGTTGACGGATTTAGATGTATACGATAACGTGGCGTTCCCATTGCGCGAGCACAGCCGCCTGCCGGAACGCATCGTCCGTCATCTGGTGCTAATGAAGCTACAAGCGGTGGGCTTGCGCGGCGCGCGGCATTTGATGACGTCTGAACTGTCCGGCGGCATGGCACGGCGGGTGGCGCTGGCGCGGGCGATTGCCCTGGATCCCATGATGATGATGTATGACGAGCCGTTTACCGGCCAGGACCCGATTTCCATGGGCGTGTTGCTACGCTTAATTCGCACGTTAAACGATACCTTGGGTCTAACCAGCATCATCGTGTCGCATGACGTGGCTGAAACCATGGAATTGGCCGATTACGTATATGTGCTGTCGCAGGGCAAAGTAGTTGGCCACGGCACGCCAGCGCAATTGCGCGCAGCGGATTCGGCTTGGGTACACCAATTCATCCATGCTGAGGCTGATGGCCCCGCGCCGTTCCAATATCCCGCGCCGCCGCTTGAACAGGAATTGCTGGCATGAATCCCCGCCCAATGCTAGAACTTACCGGAGCCGCCACCCTGGCCAGCTTGCGCAAAATGGGGCGCGCTTTTTTGTTCATGCCGCCTGTGCTGGCTGGCGTTCCCAGCGTGCTGGCGCAGCCTTCCTTGTTGGTGCGGCAAATGTTTTCCGTGGGCGTGCTGTCGCTGGTGATTATTCTCATGTCCGGCCTGTTTGTCGGCATGGTGTTGGGCTTGCAGGGATACAATATTTTAAGCACATTCGGCGCGGAAAACTCGCTGGGCGTGATGGTAGCACTGACTCTGGTACGCGAATTGGGGCCAGTGCTGGCAGCGATTTTATTCGCAGGCCGTGCGGGTTCGGCGCTGACTGCGGAAATCGGCTTAATGAAAGCCACGGAACAACTTTCTGCCATGGAAATGATGGCGGTAGATCCGTTGCGTCGCATCGTGGCTCCGCGTTTTCTTGCCGGAATTCTCGCCATGCCGCTGTTGGCGGCCATGTTCAGCGCAGTTGGCTTTCTAGGCGGCCACCTGGTTGCGGTATCCTTGCTGGGTGTGGATGCAGGCGCGTATTGGGGCATCAATGATGCCATTGATTTTCGAGAAGATGTGTTAAACGGCGTCATCAAAAGCGCTGTATTCGGCGTGGCTGTGGCGTGGATTGCCGTGTTCGAGGGCTACGATGCCGTGCCCACGTCCGAAGGCATCAGCCGCGCCACCACCCGCACGGTGGTCAACAGCGCGATGATGACCCTATCGTTAGATTTTGTGTTGACTGCGTTAATGTTTACCGCATAATGAGGAAGCTATGAAGTCATCCAGTGCCGTAGAATTATGGGTAGGTATTTTTGTGGTGTTAGGGGCCGGTGCGCTGCTAATATTGTCCTTATCAATTAGCAATTTAACATCGTTGTTCGAGGATGACGATTACAACGTGACCGCCAATTTTAGCAATATCGGCGGGTTGAAAGTCAAAGCGCCAGTAACCATGTCTGGCGTGTTGGTGGGCCGTGTAGTAGACATTAACTACGATCAAGATCGGTACAAGGCCAAGGTCACATTCCGCGTGCACCCCCGGTATAACAAAATCCCCGAGGATACCAGCGTAAATATTTACACCGCTGGCCTGTTGGGCGAACAATACCTGGCGTTGCAACCCGGTGCCGAGGACACCTACTGGCAAGAAAACAGCCAAGCCATGCTGACCCAAGACGCCTTGGTGCTAGAAGAATTGGTCGGAAAATTCCTCTACTCTTTTGCAGCCGGCAGCCGCACCGGCACGGTGCGCCAACCTTAACCCATTCGCTTCGATTTTAATTTAACTAAGGAGTTATACCCATGAAATTTATCCGCCCCATTCTGCTTTCCGCTGCTTTGCTGTCCAGTGTAGCTTCTTTTTATGCATCGGCTGAAACCGCGCCAGAAGTATTGGCTAAAGAAACCACCCAAAAATTATTAACCGCACTACAAGAACAAAAAGAACAATTAAAAACCGAGCCAGCAAAAGTGTATCAATTGGTGGATGATATTGTACTGCCCCATTTTGATTTCGCCCGCATGGCCAAATTGGTGTTGGCGCAACATTGGCAGGACGCAACAGAACCTCAGCGCCAAAAATTCACCGATCAATTCCGCGCTTTGCTGGTGCGCACCTACGCTTCCTCGCTGGTGTATTACAGCGGCCAAGAAGTGAATTTTCCTGAAGTCCGCCGCCAGCCAGAAGACCGCCGCGTTACCATCGTAGCGGAAGTCAAAAATAAAGATAACAAAACCATTCCACTCAGTTCAGAAATGTATCAAACCCCCAATGGCTGGAAAGTGTACGACGTTAAAATTGATGGTGTGAGCCTAGTGACCAATTACCGCGCCTCTTTTGATACGGAAATTAAACAAAAAGGACTGGAAGGGTTAATTACCGCGATGGAACAAAAACAAATTGCCGAAACACCCGTGGGTGGAGCAGCCCAGCCATGAATTACCTCAGCCTGGACGGCCCGGCCTGGGTTGCGCGCGGTGATTGGCAATTCGCCACCGCGCCAGACATTTTAGCGCAGGCCGCCGCGTTACAGGCCAATGGCATACCCGCCAGAGTCAACCTTTCACAAGTTGGACGCATGGACAGCGCTGGCTTGGCAGTGTTGGTTGAACTGGCGCGCCAAGCGCGGCTTGCAGGCACCCTCTTACTGTTTCACAATCCACCTGCTGATCTACGCCGCTTGGCAGAAGCCTACGGCGTGGACGCCATTCTCATGCCGCATTAACGCGCCTGCCATTTTTACAACTTAGGGATTTAACATGATATTTTGGTTGCTGTGCGCACTCTTGACCGCAATAGCCCTAGCATTTGCCGTTCCGCCATTGCTACGCGCGCCGAGAATTACCGAAATAGACCGCAAGCAACTCAATGCCGCCCTTTACCGCGAACGCCTGGCCGAATTACAAGCCCAAGCGCTGACTGCCGAGGAATTGGCGCAAGGGAAAATAGAGCTGGAAAAGAATCTCGTGCGCGATCTCGCGGAGGATCACCCGGGCACACTGCAAATCAAAGCGCGCTGGGCGGGCGTGGCAGTAGGCATTGCGCTGCCTGCCCTGGCCATAGGCTTGTATGCCTACACTGGCAATCCCGCCGCATTGAATCCAAGCGCAGTGGCCCATGCACCGGCAACAACGGAAATGCCGGATATGGAACAGGCCGTGGTGCGCCTGCGCGCTAAACTGGAAAAAAACCCGGAAGACAAAACCGGTTGGCACATGCTGGCGCGCAGCTACATGGTGCTAGATCGCTTCAAAGAAGCTGCTGAAATTTATGAAAAACTTTTGAATATGGGCGTCCCTGATGCGCAGCTTCAAGCCGATGCTGCCGAAGCGCTGGGCTTGGCCAATCAAAATGCCCTGCAAGGGCGGCCTGAACAATTGATCGCTGCCGCACTGCAACAAGACAGCGCATTGCCCAAGGCATTATGGCTGGCCGGGTTGGTGGCGGTACAAAAACAAGATTACGCTTTGGCAACAACCCATTGGGACAAATTATTAGCCATATTGCCAGCGGACTCAGACGACCGCGCCATGTTAGAAGAACAACTGCAACAAATCCGCCCGCACACAGCGGAAAATGCAGCCCTGGCAACGCAACCCACTCCAGCCGCTACTCCAGCCAATGCTACGATTCAGGCTACGGTTAGCCTTGACGCCAACCTGGCCGCACATGCCAAACCGGAAGACACCTTGTTCATTTACGCCCGTGCGGCCCAAGGGCCGCGTATGCCGCTGGCCATTGTGCGCAAACAAGTCAAGGATTTGCCCATTACGGTCACCTTAGACGACAGCATGAGCATGATGCCAGAGATGAAACTTTCTTCTTTTCAAGAAGTCATCATCGCCGCACGCATCTCTGCCAGTGGCACGGCCACCCCACAATCCGGTGATTTACTGGGCGAGTCTGCGCCACTGAAGCCTCACGGGCAAACCGCGCCAGTGGTGTTGACCATCAACCAACGTATTCCCTAACGCACTGGTGTTCCCCCGGATTGGCTTCGCGCTACGCCAAACCTGGTGCCAACGGCGCGCGCTAACCGTCCTGCGCACGCAACACGCCATCCACCACGTCTGCGAATTATCGCCCCACCGCTTACAACAGTTAGGCATTGAAGTGCTGGTGCTGGATTTTGACGGCGTGCTTGCTGCGCATGGCGAAATTCAGCCTCATCCAACGGTTCGTGAGTGGTTAGCTACACTGTGCCGCACCCTCCCGCCGAATAAGATTTTTTTACTGAGCAATAAGCCATTTAGGCAACGCTTGGCCTACTTGCAGCAACACTATCCCGCATTAACCTGCGTCACTGGCGTCGCCAAAAAACCCTACCCGCACGGCTTACACTGGATTGCCAACCACACTGGAATTGCCCCCCAACACATTGCATTGGTCGATGATCGCCTGTGCACTGGCATGTTGGCCTGCGCGCTGGCAGGAA
>DYPE01000102.1 GCA_020720085.1 Dichelobacter nodosus
AAGGCTTGAGTCGTGCGTCTTTCAGGAGGTCATCGCTGTGAAGGTATTCAGTAAAACCAAGTAAAATAGTTTGGTATAAAATTTTGTATGATAGACCTCTTTGGTGTAAAAATAGGATAATTAATTAAATTACAATATGTTATCCTAATCCGCAAAAAAAGTAACACGCTTAAGTTGAGAGGATTGGGGCAGCGGTTGCTTTAGATCAAGGCAGGCACACCGTCAGCCGTTTATCCTCCTTACTTAATTTGCACATAACCACTGAGCTGTGCAAGCATTTTTTCTGTGCACCGCTAGGCCGATTTCACTAGGCGCAATGAAATTTTATGTACACTTCCAATGAATCCACGCCAACCATTCCAACCGTGCGTCTGCCCGGCGATATGGCCATGTGGTTTTTCATTCTCGCTGAATTATTGGTATTCGCGGTTTTTTTTATTTCTTATGCGGTTGCCAGAATGCTGCAAGTTGAATTATTTAATCATTACCAGCAGACCTTAGATCAGGATATTGGTGCTGCAAATACCGTAATTTTGATTACTGGCAGCCTATGCGTGGCGTTGGCAGGACGAGCGATACAAACGGGTGAAATACGCTTGTGTCGCAATTGGCTATTGGCAGGTATTTTTTCTGGTATGGCCTTTGTGCTGCTTAAAAGCTTGGAATTCGCTGACAAACTGGCACAAGGTATTAGCTTAAGCACGAATACTTTTTACATGTTTTACTTATCACTGACATTTTTTCATTTCATGCACGTCATTCTCGGCATGGTCATTTTGGCAATTGTGGCATGGCAAACGCACCAAGGTGCGTATTCTGCACACCACCATGCTGACATTGAAAGCGCTGGCGCGTACTGGCATATGATAGATTTGGTGTGGATTGTGTTATTTCCATTGGTATACGTTATCCGATGAATGCCACGCGCCTGATTGGATTATGGAGCCTGTTGGTTTTACTCACCCTGCTGACCTGGACAGTTGGCCAAATTGGCGTGAGCGGTGTGCCATGGGCGCTGGCGCTGCTATTGTCGGTGTGGCTTAAAGGACATTGGATTATCAATGACTTCATGGCGTTGCGCCAAGCACCACGGCTATGGCGTTGGCTGTTGCATGGCTGGCTATTTTTAGTCGTCGGATGTATTTTGCTGGCGCACTGGATAAGCCAGACAATGGCTTAAACAATTCTTTGAACTTAGGAGCCATTCAACCCATGCTTGCGTTATTGCCATTGCCACCTATGCCTGAGTGGCTTTGCGCGCGGTTACCTGCGCGCTTGCCCAGCCATTGCGCAGTGCCTTTATTCAACCAAATGTTCGCCACGCCATTGCGTGCTGGAGAGTTGGATTTTTTACAGAATAAGCACTTGCTAATTGAAGTAGAAGATTTTTGTTTGCCCATTGCGCTGAGTTTACGCCAGAGGCAATTGATTGCCGCGTCTTTCACCAGTACCGCCCATGTTACTATCCGTGGCAAATGCTATGATTTTTTTTGCTTGGCCACACAGCGCGAAGACGCAGACAGCTTATTTTTTCACCGCCGTTTGCGTATTGAAGGTGATACTGAATTGGGCGTTCATCTTAAAAATTTCTTAGATGGCTTTGAGCTGCCGTCATGGCTGGCACATGTGCAGCCGTGGTTGCGCCGCCTGGATGGCAGCTTATGAGTGCCGCTTGCGCCCAACCACGCTTGGCGTTGGGGCCAGTGCTGTATTACTGGCCGCGCGATGAATTGCTGGCATTTTATGATCAAATCAAAACCAGCGCAGTGGACATTGTGTATTTGGGCGAGACCGTGTGTAGCAAACGCAGAACCCTGTCCAGCGAAGAATGGCTGGACCTGGCGCGAGAACTTACGGCGGCAGGCAAGCAAGTGGTGCTGTCTACCTTGGCCTTGCTGGAAGCGGAATCCGAATTAAAAACCCTGCGGCGTATCTGCGCCAATGGCGAATTTGCGGTGGAAGCCAATGACATGGCAGCGGTGCATTTGCTGGCAGGTCAATCATTTATCAGCGGCCCAGCGATCAATGTGTACAATGCCCGCGCGTTGCGCAAATTGGCGCAATTGGGGCTGCGCCGGTTTGTGCTGCCATTGGAATTGTCGCGGGACACTTTGGCGGCATTGCAAACCGAATGTCCAGCGGGCGTGGAGACCGAGGTGTTTGTTTATGGCCGTCTGCCATTGGCTTATGCGGCGCGCTGTTTCACGGCGCGGGCGCACAATTTGCCCAAGGATGATTGCCAATTGCGCTGCCTGGATTATCCCAATGGCCTGCTGCTGAACACGCAAGAAGCGCAGCCGTTTTTGGTGATCAACGGCATTCAAACCCAGTCCGCTGCTACCTGCAACTTGTTGCCCTACTTAGAGGAATTGCGCACGTTGCAAGTGGATGTGTTGCGCATTAGCCCGCAAGCGCAGCATACATTGCGCATTGTGGAGATTTTTCACGCAGCGCTGCATGGCGATGCGGTGGCGGATATAAGCCCGTATTTACTGACCGCCGCCTGTGCTGGTTATTGGCATGGACAGGCCGGGATGGCACAATCGTTTTGAAACTTAACCCGTTTGTTCAAATTGAACAAGGGATATTTTGATGTCACAAGCCACAACCATGGACGCCCCACCACAAATCACTCCCGCACCGTTGACGGCGAACGCCATCACGGTATTGGAAAAGCGCTATTTGAAAAAAGATGCGGCTGGCCTTCCGCTGGAAACACCACAAGATATGTTTTGGCGTGTTGCGGTTAATATTGCCCAGGCAGAGCGCAATTATGCGCCGGACGCGATCGAAATCGAGCGCGAATGGGCGGAGCGCTTTTACGGCGTAATGGCGCGCCTGGAATTTTTGCCAAATTCGCCCACACTGATGAATGCTGGGCGCGAGTTGCAACAACTGTCCGCCTGCTTTGTCCTGCCCATAGCAGACTCGCTGGCGTCGATTTTTGAAACACTGAAACACGCCGCGCTGATTCACCAATCCGGCGGCGGAACGGGATTTTCGTTTTCTAATTTGCGGCCTAAAGACGATGTGGTGCAATCCACACACGGCGTATCCAGTGGGCCAGTGTCGTTCATGGGTATTTTCGACGCGGCCACTGAAACCATCAAGCAAGGCGGCACGCGGCGCGGCGCGAACATGGGCATTTTGCGCGTGGATCACCCCGATATTTTGCAGTTCATTGAATGCAAGCGCTGCGGCGAAAAATTCAACAATTTCAATATTTCCGTGGCCATCAGTGATGCGTTCATGCGCGCGGTGGACGCTGGCGAAACCTATGCGCTAATTAACCCGCGTAATGGTGAAATCACGCAACGTTTGCCCGCACGCGAGGTATTCGGCCGCTTGGTTGAATTGGCGTGGGCCAGTGGCGATCCGGGCGTGGTGTTCATTGACCGCATCAACCGCGACAACCCAACGCCCGCGTTGGGCGCGATTGAAAGCACCAATCCTTGCGGCGAAGTGCCGTTGTTGCCTTATGAATCGTGTAATCTTGGCTCAATTAATTTAGCGCGGATGCTCACCGAAGCGGGCGCGATAGACTGGGATAAATTGGCGGGCACAGTGGCTGTGGCGGTGCGTTTTCTCGACAACGTGATTGACATGAACGCCTACCCATTGCCGCAGATTGCTGAAATGACCCGTGCCAACCGCAAGATTGGCCTAGGCATGATGGGGTTTGCTGACCTGCTCATCAGGCTCGGTATTCCATATGACTCTGGGCAAGCTGCCGCGCTGGCGGAAAAAATTATAGGCTTTATTCGTGAAGAGGCGCGCCGGGCTTCGGCGGATTTGGCACGTAAACGCGGGGCGTTTCCTAATTTCCAAGGCAGCATTTACGATCAGCCTGGGGAGGTGCCATTGCGCCATGCCACACTTACCACTATTGCGCCCACAGGCACGATTGCCATGATTGCAGGCTGCTCCAGTGGAATTGAGCCTTTGTTTTCGCTGGCTTATGAAAAGTACGTGATGGGCGGGGATAAATTACTTTATGTGGAGCCGTCATTTGAACGAGTGGCCCGTGAGCATGGCTTTTATTCAGATGGGTTGATGAGAAAAGTTGCAGAACATGGCAGTGTCAGGGGGATAACGGAAGTTCCTGGAAAGTGGCAGAGTATCTTTGCCACGGCCCACGACATCACGCCACAATGGCATGTGCGCATTCAGGCAGCGTTCCAAACCGGTACGGACAACGCGGTGAGCAAAACGGTGAATTTACCCCATGACGCCACGGTGGAAACGGTGCGGTATGTGTACCGACAGGCGTATGACAGCGGCTGCAAGGGCATTACGGTGTACCGCGATGGTTGCAAATCTCGCCAGGTATTGTACACAGGCCACGCCGCGCCAACGCCCGCCACGCCGGGCCACTTGCAACCGCGCGCCCGCCCCAGCGTTACTACTGGCGGCACATACAAAATCACCACCGGTTGCGGCAATTTGTACGTTACCCTCAACCAAGACGAGATCGGCCTGTGCGAAGTATTTGCGCAAATGGGCAAATCCGGCGGCTGTGCGGCCTCACAATTGGAATCTGTAGCGCGGCTGGTATCCTTATCGTTGCGTGCGGGTGTAGAACCCCACGCCATCCGTGAGCAACTGGCCGGAATCCGTTGCCCATTGCCCTCCTGGCAAGGCAAAAGCATGGTGCTGTCGTGCGCGGATGGCATTGCCAAGGCGCTGAGCCAATACTTGTGCACCGAAGACGAGCCTCCTGCGCCGCGCGCGGGGCGCGGCGACATTGTGGGCATGTGCCCAGACTGCGGCCATGTATTGGAGTTTATTGAAGGTTGCGTGAACTGCAAAAGCTGCGGCTATAGCAAATGCTAACGGATTAAAATTAAATCGTTTTTATTTTCAACCAAGGCGGATTGCAATGCTAGAACTGGTTTGCCCTGCTGGCAGCTTGCCTGCGCTCAAGGCCGCAGTGGATAACGGTGCGGACGCGGTGTACCTCGGGTTTCGTGATGACACCAATGCCCGCCACTTCGCAGGTCTTAATTTTGACGCACACAAAATGCAAGAAGGCGTGCGCTACGCCCACGAACGTGGCCGCAAAGTGTTTCTAGCGCTCAACACCTACCCGCAGCCTACTGGCTGGCCACGCTGGCAACAAGCGGTAGACCGCGCTGCGGATTTAGGCGTAAACGCGCTGATTATCGCCGACTTAGGCGTGCTGGACTATGCGGCGGAGCGTTATCCTGATTTACCGCGCCACTTATCCGTACAAGCCTCAGCAACCAATTACGAAGCGTTGTGTTTTTATCACCAACACTTTGGCATTCGCCGCGCCGTATTGCCGCGCGTGTTGTCGCTGGCGCAAGTGCAACACGTCATTGCGCACAGCCCGGTAGACATTGAAGTATTTGGTTTTGGCAGCCTGTGCGTAATGGTGGAGGGCCGTTGCCTGCTGTCGTCCTATGTCACTGGTGCATCGCCCAATACTTTTGGCGCATGTTCGCCAGCGCACGCAGTGGCTTGGCAGGACACGCCCCTGGGTTTGGAAACTCGCCTGGCGGGGGTATTGCTTGACCGGCGTAGCAAGCAAGAAAGCGCAGGTTATCCAACATTATGCAAAGGGCGCTTCGAGGCGTGCGGTCACACCTACTACGCGATTGAAGAGCCGACCAGCTTGAATACGCTAGAATTATTGCCGCAACTGCTTGCCGCTGGCGTAAAAGCGATTAAAATCGAAGGCCGCCAGCGCAGCCCGGCCTATGTTGCGCAAGTCACACAAATTTGGCGCGCTGCGCTGGACGCCTGCCAGCGCTATCCGCCAGGCTATCAGGTTCACGCGGATTGGCAGCGGGCATTGGCTAACCTTGCTGAAGGCAGCCAAACCACGCTGGGCGCGTATCACCGCGCCTGGCAATGACCCGCAGAAATATTGCCGCACAAAATAAATGGGTATTATAACGTTCACTCCCCTGGATAAATCTGTCATAATGCCTTACAACCTCCGCTGGAAAATTACATGTCGCCATGGGTCAGGGGCAGCGGGTGGAGATGGGCGGCTGGGTCGGACAAATGGAGGGGGAATTGCGGTCACAGCTTAGTAACTACTTGTTGTATTACAATGTTTTACTCATCACTCAACTATGGAGAAAACTATGTCGTTAGGTACGTTTATCGCATTGGGCTGCGCCATCGCGGCCATTGTCTATGGCATCTGGTCCTATCAATGGATTCTGGCCAAACCTGCGGGCAATGCCCGTATGCAGGAAATCGCTGGCGCAGTGCAGGAAGGCGCGATTGCCTACCTGAAACGCCAATACATGACCATCGGCATTGTCGGCGTAGTGATGCTGCTGATTATTGGCTTTGCCCTGGACTGGCTCACTGCGGTGGGCTTTTTAATCGGCGCGGTGTTTTCCAGTTTGGCCGGTATTATTGGCATGAACATTTCCGTGCGCGCCAATGTGCGTACCGCACAAGCCGCGCATGAAGGCATGGACGCGGCCATGGACGTAGCGTTTCGCGGCGGCGCGATTACCGGTCTGCTAGTCGTGGGCTTGGGTCTACTGGGCGTGGCGGGCTACTATCTCGTGCTGTCCAACCTGGCTGGCCCTGACATGAAAGCGGCGGACATGCTCCATCCCTTGGTAGGCTTGGCGTTCGGCGGCTCATTAATCTCCATTTTCGCCCGTTTGGGCGGCGGTATTTTCACTAAAGGTGCTGACGTAGGCGCGGACTTGGTGGGCAAAGTCGAAGCCGGTATTCCTGAAGATGACCCGCGCAACCCAGCAGTAATTGCTGACAATGTGGGCGACAATGTGGGCGACTGTGCGGGTATGGCGGCGGACTTATTTGAAACCTATGCGGTCACCGTAGTGGCCACCATGCTGCTGGGCGCGTTGCTGTTTGCTGGCGCGGGCGCGGCTTCTGCCATTGTGTATCCGTTGGTGTTGGGCGGTGCTTCGATTATTGGCTCCATCATTGGCAGCTTCTTCGTTAAAATCACGCCGGGCGGCAAAATTATGAGCGCCTTGTACAAGGGCGTTATCGTGTCTGGCGTTATTGCCGCCGTGGCCTTCTTGCCAATTACCTGGCTGATGATGGGCAGCGGCGCGGAACTCACTGTCAATGGTATGGTATTTAGCGGTTCAACGCTGGTGTGGAAACTGTACGGTGCCGCGCTGGTCGGCCTGGTGCTGACTGCGTTGATGGTCATCATCACCGAATATTACACTGCCACCGAATTCGCCCCAGTACGTCATATTGCGGAAGCCTCCAACCACGGCCATGCCACCAACATTATCGCGGGTTTGGGCGTATCCATGAAGTCCACGGCTGCGCCCGTATTGGCAGTCTGTCTGAGCATTTGGGCGGCATATGCCTTGGCAGGCTTGTACGGCATCGCCATTGCGGCCACTGCCATGTTGTCTATGACCGGCATCATCGTGGCACTGGACGCTTACGGCCCTATCACCGACAATGCTGGCGGCATCGCTGAAATGGCAGGATTGCCCGATGAAATCCGCAATATCACTGACCCGCTGGATGCTGTGGGTAACACCACCAAGGCGGTAACCAAAGGCTATGCCATTGGTTCCGCTGGTTTGGCCGCGCTGGTCTTGTTTGCGGACTACACTCACGCCCTGGGCGGTCATCAAGCAGGACTGAATTTCTCGCTGGATAACCACATGGTGATTATCGGCCTGTTCATCGGCGGCCTGGTGCCTTACCTGTTCGGCGCGATGGCCATGGAAGCGGTGGGCCGTGCTGCGGGCGGCGTGGTGGACGAAGTGCGCCGCCAATTCCGCGAAATGCCTGGTATTATGGATGGCTCGCAAAAGCCGGATTATTCCAAAGCAGTGGACATGCTCACTCTGGCCGCCATCCGCGAAATGATTATGCCTTCGCTGTTGCCCGTGCTGGTACCCGTGGCGGTTGGCTTGCTGCTGGGCAAGGAAGCGCTGGGTGGCCTGCTGATTGGCACCATTGTCACCGGCCTGTTCGTGGCGATTTCTATGACCACAGGCGGTGGGGCTTGGGATAATGCCAAAAAATACATTGAAGACGGTCATCATGGCGGCAAAGGCAGCGCTGCGCACAAAGCAGCAGTCACTGGCGACACCGTGGGTGACCCGTATAAAGATACGGCTGGCCCGGCAATTAATCCGCTGATTAAAATCATTAATATCGTAGCATTGATGATTGTGCCGTTGCTGTAAACGCACGCGGGGGCGGGCTGCGCCCCTGTTGTTGCATTCCTGTAGGGTGGGTAAAACGTTTTTTGGTTTTGCCCACCCTGCAACACGGAATGGTAGGCAACCCAAAAAGGTTGCCCACCCTCACATTGATGAAGTATTTCCCTATGAATGTCAAGGAATTGCCTTCACCCGAAGTCGAGTCGTCCCACCTGGACGCGCCAGCCATGTCCCCCTCCGCGCCAACAACACCGCCAAAACCTAAAACAGCGCGGTTCGCTTGGTTTTTCCTCCTCATTTTGCTTGCCAGTCTGGCCGGTGGCGGTTTTATCGTAGGCCAACAAATTTTGGCCGAACTCAATGCCCAGCGCGATTTATTAGAACAAAAGCTTCAGGCTGCCAGCCAGCAATCCATTGTTTTACAACAACAACTAGATGCACTCAAACAACAGGGCGCAGCCCTGGAACCGCGTGTGCAAGCCCTGCAACGCGGCCAAGCTGGGTTGCAGGAAGCGGTTACCGCCATGCACGCGCGCCAGGCGCAAGGCCGCGACCAAGAATGGAGTGCCGCAGAAATTTTATACTTGCTCAACGTAGCGCAACAACGCCTGATTCTTGCGCAAGACGTTGACGCCGCAGTGGCTGCACTGCAAGCCGCTGACAAACGCCTAATGCAAAGCGGCGACCCTGGATTTTTGCCTTTACGCGAAGTGTTGGCTAAAGACATCAACCAATTGCGTGCAGTGGAGCAACCCGACGTAGCAGGTATGGCGTTGCGCCTGACTGACTATGCTGACCGCGCTGGCGAATTGCCCTTGCTGCAAGGAATTACACCAACGCAGGCCGCACGCCGCCAGGACATACCGCCTGCCGAGCCAACCGCACCGCCTGGCTGGCAAGATTGGACAGCAGTATTTTGGCGAGAAATCAAACAACTGATTGTAATTCGCCGCAATAGCGATGCCCAGGCTGGCCTGCTCACACCCGAACAACGCGATTTGCTGGCAGCCAATTTGCGCTTAAAATTAGAATCTGCCCGTTTCGCGCTATTGCGTCGTGACGAAACCCAATTTCGCAAAGAATTGAGCATTTTGCTGCATTGGATGGCACGCTATTATGACGACAACGCCCAGCCAGTACACGCCATGTCCAGCGATTTGCAGGCCATGCACAGCCAGCCATTGCGCGCGCCTTTGCCTGATTTAGGGCGCACCGCCGCAGCCTTGCGCAGTCATTTGCAAACCATGGCCAATGCCCAACCCATCGCCGCACCGGAAAATCCGCCAGAACCGCCTACCACGGAACTGCAATGAAAAATCTATTGTTTTTCCTAGTCACGCTTACCCTGCTGACCTGGGCCACTTGGCTAGCCTGGCAAGACCCCGGATTCGTCGTGGCTGGACGCGGGCGAATGTCCGTAGAAATGAGCTTGCCCATCTTTTTTATTTTGTTGTTACTGCTGGTGGCATTGCTTTCCTGGATACTGCGCCTGCTCGGCGGCCTATACCGCCTGCCTGGCTGGTGGCGGCAACACGGCGCAACACGCCAGGCCGCACAAGCGCACCACGCGCTGCACCACGGCATCGCCGCACTGGCAGAAGGCCGCTGGCCTGCCGCAGAACAGATTCTAGCCAAAAACGGTGCAGAGTTTCCCCATTGGTTGGGCGCAGCGTTGGCAGCACACCAAGCGGGCCGTCATGCACAACGAGACGGTTATATGCAACAAACCTTGGCGCTGGCACCAGCAGAATACCAGGCCGCGATTCACGTGGCGCACGCCCGCTTGTGCTTGAGCGCGAACCAAATTGATAACGCAGATTACGCGGTGCGCCGTGCGTATGCGCTACAACCCAAAAATCCCGAAGTATTGCGCACCCTGGCTGACGTGCTAATCGCGCGCGAAGATTGGGATAAATTGGCAGAATGGCTGCCCGAATTGGCTAAACGCAAAGTGTATGACGCGCAAGCCCAAACGCAAGTGGAACAACGCGCCTGGCTGGGCCAACTGCATCAAGCCATGGCGCAAGGCCCAGAAGCAGCCGCACGCTGTTGGAAAGCGCTTACCAAAACCGTGCGCGCACCGCAAAACGGGCCATTGGCCATAGCCTATGCCCGTTATTTACAACGCCTGGGCCAAGGCACAGCGGCTGAGCCACTGGTGCGCGAGGCGTTAAAATCCTCGTGGGAACCCGAATGGGTACGGTTGTATGGCACGTTGGAGGGCAATGCCGACGAACAATTGGCGCAAGCGGAAAATTGGCTGAAAAAATATCCTGCTGACCCCAGCCTGCTGTACACCCTCGGCCTGCTGTGCATACGCGCTCGCATGTTGGGCAAAGCGCAGGAATATTTGCAACAAAGCCTCAATCTCACGCCCGCCGCACACACCTGCCTGGCACTGGGCGATCTACTCGAACAACTGGGGGATAGCCGTCAGGCTGCTAAATATTACCGCCAAGGAACGGAAGCAAGCCGTTAGCAGACTACCGCAAAATGGTCAGAAGCTGTTGGTAAAAGTTTCTCTCTACACAAACACCCGCCAAACGAGTATATTTATTTTATTTTCAATATGTTGGGCCTAAGATGGGAGCACACTCCCCCAGTCAGGATGAATCGAAATAAACCCGCATTACTCGCCCCGTTCTTCTAAAATCCACTGATTGATACTGACTCCGCTGATAGCAAGCGGCTGTGGGCGGCGTTTTTTCCATGATGGCGTGGGCAATGGCAAAATATCGGCAATCGGCTTGCCATTGCGTAGAATGCGGACAGATTCGCCCGCCACAACCATGTCAAGAAAACGGCTGGTATGCTTGTGTAATTCCGTTAATGTCGCTTCACGCATGAGTAATGTTCTCCAATTTCAAAGCGAAGCCGACGCTTTGCGCCGCGTTTGTTCCCTTTTAACGGCGTAAACGCGAATGGTTGGCAGTTTCGTAGTTTCAACGAAATGGTGTGCAACGAAAAAATGTTGCACACCCTACAAGGCTACAAGGCTTTGAAAACCTGGCAGGTTTGGGACAGGGATAACATCCCTTCAAGGGATGTTATCCCTTATTGCGTCCGTTGCGGCTTGCATGTTGGGCTTGCTTCGACAGGCTCAGCACAAGTCGCAAAAAGACGCTCAGCCCAATCTACGCGGGCTAATTTTTTAATTCAGAGTGTATTCTCTCTGATAAGAATATTTTTAACAGCGACTTATAAGAAATATCTCGTTTGTTTGCCAATATTTTTAATTCTTCAAGCATTAGACTTGTCCTGGATTTAACTTATTGAATTACGAAGTTATTTTTTAGGTTG
>DYPE01000103.1 GCA_020720085.1 Dichelobacter nodosus
GATTTGTGTAGATACCTTTGCGCTTGCGAATAGGCGGGAAGCCAGGAATAAATCTTAAGTTATTGGCGGTTGCGGTATATCATGATGGGCGTGGTATGTATTCAAGATTTGAGTAAATTTATCAGTTGTTCCTCGTTTAATCCAGTGATTTCTACAATCGTAGACATCGGCAGTCCGGCAGCATGGGCATTGCGCGCTATGCCCAGTATGGCCTGCTGGATGCCTTGCTGTATCCCTTGCTCCATTCCCTTGCGCTCAGCCAATGCCAGGGAGCTTTTCTGAATAAAAATCCATTCGCGTTTTTTGTGCTGGATTTCTAATTCCTCCTCGCTCATACCAGCTTCATTGATAACCGTAAAAGCCTTTTGCAATTCCGTTTCTAAATTTTTTGGCACAAGATTCAGGCTACCAGCATTTTTAACAAAATACAGCCATTTTTCTTCCAGCGTTATCAATTCTTCCGGGGCTTTGTCGAATTTCGGTAGTTCAAAGAAAATCAGTTCGATGTCATCGCTGTAGGTAATAAACTTATCCTTATCCAGCAATTTGAAACAATGTTTCATATGAGTATCATCGAACATTGTGAAATCGGTCAGGGTCAGCGCAATCACCGGATTGAGCAAATGGTATTGTTCACCAGTACCCAGTTGTATCGAATAATTTTTAGCCGCGTTATATAAAATCCTTTTCTCAAAACCTTCGTGATTTAACACCTGCATTTCGATAATCACCCGGCTGTTATCATTCAGCACAGCTTTGACATCCACATAGGTGTCTTTCATGCCCTTGAGTAAGGGAATGTTATATGGATCAACAATAGTCAAATCCGTGACTTTCCGTCCGCCGCCGAAATCGATTAGCGCATTAATAAAACTCAGCAGAATGTCTTTTGAGTCTTCGCTGCCAAAGACTTTTTTGAAAGCAAAGTCGGTGCGGACATCAAGAAAACGCATGAAAATCTCCTGGGGCAGTTTCGTTTAGCTTGTCAAAAAGTTGCTCTTTATGAAGTTTTTTAAATTCAGTTGTTTTTCAAATAGATGAATTTTGACAGTCTGAATACTCACTGCGTGGAGAAGGTTAAAATAAAGAAGAGAGCGTAAGACACCTCCCGCGTTCGGCGGGAAAAGCAGGACGAGATATAGTCAATTTACCAACAACTATTATTATCTTCGTTGATTGTAGCGCTAGCGCTACCAGCACCTTTGCGGCCTTGCGCATCAAGTAAGAACACTTGACATTTTTTGTCTTTTATCTGATCACCCATAGCAGTTGCAGTCAAGGTAAAGGTTTGCGTATTGTCTTGGCTTACTTCCAATTGATAATAACGCTTGGGACTCTTTGCCGTGCTGCCACTGGGTTCAATACAGGAACTTTTGCACGCTAATTCGCCCTCTGTGGGATTGTTAGTGGTACCAAACTTATTGGCATATCGATGATATTCCGCATAATAGGCTTCTTGTAATTGTGCAACGCCGAGCAATGCAGTTTTAGCGTCTGCTCGCCGTGCTTTGCGCACTTGTTCTTGATACTGTGGCACTGCGATAACCATTAATAATCCCATGATGGCCACCGCCAGCATCAGTTCAATCAGGGTAAAGCCGTATAGTTTATGATTCATGCCATTGTCCTTGCGTTGTTACGCACGGCGACCAGATTGGCTACCGTGCGTTTTATGATGAATTATTCGTTGTACCAGAAAATTTGCCGCCGTGGCAGACTGATTTCCGGGTCAAAGGCTTGTTGATCCACCAGCACTGAAACACCATCCTTAAAGAAGACTGCCATCGGACTGGAAGGAATGCCTTCGCCTAGATTGGTGGAACGGTCAGTAATGTCATTCACCTCTTTCCCGTCGGTGTTGTTCGATTTGTTAAAATCGTTGGCCGCACCGCCAGTCAAAATATCCAAGGCATACAAGCGGCCATAGCCTTCGCCTGTGGAACATTCCGTCATCTGAGCTTGGCCAGGCGGAATAAACGTGGTGAAGTAAGCCACGCCTTTAAGTACCAGCGGGCCAGCCAGCGCTTTTTCGCCAACGCCTTTATCCAGATTGATATACCAACCATAGCTGCCTTGGATTTCTTCGATTTCTACTTTTTTGGCATTTTCATCACCGTCTTGTAGTAAGTTTGCGGTTGCGTTGTAGAAATCATCTTCGTCCGTGCTGTTTTTCATCTCCAACGTTTTGAACGTGGTGGTGGTCTTAGCGTTGCCCGTGCCATCATCCTCCAATCCTGCCACAGCCCGGTCACGGATCGCAAACAGTTGATCTTGTAAGTCTGTTCCCAGCGGATTAGGCCGATAGCCAGTGGACACCAGCACCAAGTCGTAGTTTGTAGATGCTTGGCTGGCATAGATGGTATCTGTCAGTTCCACCACTTCGGGCGGGTAGAAAATCCGATGACGATTTTCACCATTGGCGGTGGAAAGTTTAGCTAATATGCCGCCAACGCCCCTAGAACCGCCCTTGTTCAAATCAATGCGCCAGACTTGGCCACCCGTATCGCCGACGTAGATGCGATCCACTTCACCGTTGTTATTCATATCCACTGGCATGAGATCAGAAGGGATAGAGTATTCCATGCCGCGCAATTCTAGATTTGCGCCCGAACCAGGAGGGCCTGCCCACCACACCAAGTTACCTTGGGTGTCAACCATGTAGATGGCGCGGCCTTGTTTGGCTGGGCCAAAGCCATTGGATGCGTCTGTTTTATCTTGCGTTTCAGGATCATAGCCTCCACCAAACAGTAACATGACGCCGCTTCTGCCTTCAACCCGTACCGGCAAGAGGCGCGACCACGTTTGGCCGAGTTCGCCAAAGTTTCCGCTACCGCCATCAATTTGCCACAATAACTGCGGTTTATGCGCGCCGCCGCTGTGTGGTGTGACATCAAGAGCGTAAATGGAGCGTCCTCCCCGGCGCATTCCCACGAACATTTTCACGCTGTCCTTGGAGGTAAGGAAAGTCGGCGTACCGTCTATGCCATACGTTCTATCGCCAGAGGGGTTGTCCATCAGTGTTTTTTGGGTTTTCAGCAGTTCCTTGGGAATAAATACCCATTGTTCTGCGCCTGTGTTGGCATCAATCATGCGAATGGAACCATCATTCGACGCGGAATATAGCCACGCGCGGTTGTTAAACTCAATCAAACCCGGGCTGCTGTGCAAGGAATCTGCCATTTTCCATGTGCGTTGCTCGCCCGCTTCGCGGTTGGCCCAGCCGCGAATCCAATGCAGAACCCGCTCCCGGTCTGATGTGCTGCCTACATCCAAAAGCTCCTTGGTAATGCCGGTATTCTCCACAGCCACGGTGTTACCCGTTGCGGTCAAATCACCACTTACCACATTGGAGTAAATTTTTCTCACATCCGGGGCAGGAATCATGGAGCCTGCACCGCCCAGGCTGACATTGCCGCCATCTGCCACAGGCAGGCCCTCTGGCGTGACACTGTTATTCCACAAACTTGACGCGCTGGGCATCAGCTTGCCATCCGGGCCTACCGCAGGTTGACCGGTTTTGTCTAGCAATTGTCCCAAGGTGCAGTTTGCGTCGTCTTCTTCGCAGGCTTTGGCTTGCAGCTTAAATTTTTTGATATTGCCATCCCACATCGCCTTTCTGTCTGGCTTGAACAGCGAAAGAATCACATTATCATTGTGGAACAATTGGTTATAGGTATTCACCGACAGCGTGGGCGCGGCGAATGAGGTACTGGTGGTACGGATACTGGCGATAATTTGGCGGAACGCAGCCAGTAGTTCTGCTTCATTGCCCACGCCCACGAATTTGCCTTTACCCAATTCCGCCCAAAATTTGAGGTATTCCATCGCGCGCATATTTTCTTTAGTTTGCGCGGTATCCTCGCTACAGGAGGTATCGGTATATCCTGGCCCCATCGCAAAACCAATCGTATAGGTAATGATATTTTGTGAGCCAGGCAAGTCAGGGTTTAAGTCGGTTTTATTCAGCGCTTCCACCATATCCGCACCGCACGATTCCGATGAGGTTAATTTTGCCCCGGTTCGTTGCGACAAGGGATCAAGGAGGTGACTGGGAATGGTGAGAGTACACGCAGTCTTTTGCGCAAAGGTTTTAATTTGCGAGGTTGCCGAGTTGGCCGTGGCAATCCCGTCCGTTAGGAACACAATAAAATTCGGCTGGCAACTGGTTGCCGTGGGTTTGGTATATACGGGGGTGCCAGAAATGTATTGTGTTTTGCAGTCTGTGTCATATAAATTTCCTGCGCTACAGCCAGTGGGCCAAATCACCTCGCCGCCAGTAAAGCTGCCGGCGTGGGAAACCATGCGCACATTGTTACCATCGCGGCTTTTGCCAAAAGTAACCGCGCCGCCAGTGTAATACATGCCGGCTTCATAGATGGCATTTGGCAAAGGCGTGGAAGAGCCGGATTGAAATGAACTGACGACTTCTTTTAAGCGGTTGCGCACCGGTTTGGAATAGCCAAAACTGTCTCCTGAACCCAACATGCCTTCCACTTTGATTTTTAATATCGCTGCTTGTGCGGGGTTGGCTTCAAAGGCGGTGATTTTGCGCGGGCCGTGGCCGTCAATAAAAAACGCCAGCGCATTGTACGGCTTCCAGCCAGTTTGATTGATAATTTCCTGCACAACCGCAGTCAAATCAGGCGTGCGGTACTGCACGTTTTTCACCCAGGGCGTGAGATTGTCTTTGGCGATACTCCATTCCACACTGGCGGAAGTTCTAGTGCGCTTTTGAGAAAATTCATATGAAGTTGAAATAGAGCCTAACGCAGGCGCATTCTCATTTTTATTGCCCCAGATGGAAACCTTGACTGGCTCATCTAAGAACACTTTGTAATTATTGCTTTCCTTGGCAGTCAAAATGAGTTCAGCGGACAGAATTTTCGTGCCTTGGCGAATCGGTATTTCCGGGAAACGCAAACCCACCACGCGCACGGTTTCGCTGCCTTTATTGCCATCGGTAGTCATTTCCAAAGTGTCGCTGGAGGTGCTCACGCCGCCATCTTCACTGCCGCCGCGAATGGTGAATTCCTCACCATCATCCACTGCTTTTTTAATCTGAATGGTAAGCGTTTGATTGATACAGGCGGTGGGCGCAACGGACTTGGGATCAAATTCCACAATCAGCCTAGGCGCTTTTTCCGAATTCATATCATAGGACTGGGCAATGCGGAGCGGATCGCCGGTATTGGCGCGCAGGAAAAACGCCATGGCGTTGCCGCCGCACCAGTCCGTGCGGTTGACCACTTCTTGCACCACGCTGGTTAAGGACGGGGTGTCATAAATGGTATCTGTTACCCAGGGCGTGGCGTTCCATATAACCTCTTCCGTAGTTTTGCTGCGGCTGGACAAATTACCTTTGTTTACGCCAAAGGTGGCGGAGTTGCCAGCAGATTCACCCGCGATTTTAAGGCCCGCCGCCGCAGCGTGATCCTGCGCTGCGGTGAATTGCAAATAGGCATTGGTGATTGTTGCGCCCTGAGGAATCTGCACATCTTGGAAGCGAACGCCAACCATTTGCGCTTCAGCGTTTCTGGGCACGACCCATTCTATGGTGAGTTTTGCTGCTTTAGAACTATTCTCGTCAAAATCATACACCCATCTTGTACCATCTCCGCTCAAATGGTCTATCAATAAAGTCAAGGCATTACTGTTGCGCTGCCATGAAGAGGTGTTAATCACTTCCTTGACCACTTGTGCCAGATTGGGCGAAGTCAACGTGTTACCGCTACCTACCACAGGCACGTCCCAACTCACAGCCGCATTGGTTTTCGCCCGAGGCGATAAATTTGTTGTTTTGGTGCCTGTCCAAGCACCACCATTAAATACAGCAGAGGTGGTATTATTTTCCGCGCGAATATTCACGGTAAGTTCCCTGCTGTCGTAAGTATCCTCAGAAAGATTGCCTTTTTTAACCAGCTCTAATCTGGCATTAACAATGGTGGCCGTGTTCGGAATATCTAAATCCGTGAAGCGGAAACCGGACAATACATAACCGCGAAAGAGTCCATTATTGAAGCGCTTACCCCCGCCTAGCACAAGGAAGGAATTTGTAACCACATTGCCCACAGGGATGGCGGCGTTGCCTATGCCACCGCCAAGGAATTCATAGGCATCATTTCCAGTTTGTTTAATTCTCTGCTCGGTGACAATTTTATCCTGTGCGGAAACGCCTGCACCCGCGATGCCGCCTTCTGCTTCAGTGGCGGCGTAGGTGATTTGAATGCGCACGGCATTGGTTGGCGAGGCGTCAAAACTGTAGAAGGATCGCTTGTCATCCACTGGGTAATTGCCTTGCGCAAGATCCCAATCCGTGCGTTCTAATTTTAAGGCCAAGGCATTGCCCGGACTCCAACTGGATTTAACAATTTCCTGAATCACAGGGCCAATGTCAGCAGAGTAGTACACTTCATTTTTTTGCCAGGGTGGAATCGCGGCCCAAGTGGCGGATAGGGTGGTTTCAGGGTAGGTGGTTGTGCTGCTGATACAGCCGTTAGCCGTACACGTTCCTTTATTTTTATTTTCAAAATCAACTGGATTGGCTTTGGTCACGCCAGTCACTTTAATATTAATGGGTGTTGCGCTGGCCGTGGTTTCCGCAGCGGTAAACACTAAATAGGCACTGAGAATCTTGGCGTTGGCGGGAATGTTCAAATCTTGAAAGCGCAGGCCGGTGATAAATTTGCCAAAGCTGCTACCGCCCAAACCTAACCAGGAGTTGTTGTCGCTATAAACTGCGCCAGTTTCGTTACCGCCGCCCATAATCTCGCGCGCGTCATCTTTTTTGGTTTTAATTTGCGCTTCCACCGTTAAGCCCGGGGTCATATCGGTGCCGGTACGCGAGGTCAACTCTAATTCATGCCCTCCCAGATCCATTTCTTTACTGTCAACCCCTTCCTCTGCGTCGTCGTCATAAGCCGCCAGTTTGGTGTTCACGAACCCCAATGGATTGTCGTCGCCGCTTTCCCCTGGCACATTGTCCAGCTTGTCATCAATATAAGCCATGGGAAACTCCATGGCGGAGTTGGCATCGCCGGTAAACGTCATGATGCCTACGTTGACGTTGGTCACTTCGTCCAGCAAAGCCAGCAAAGCGGAACGCAATTGTTCCATGCGGTTTTTAGTGCCTTTTACACACTCCTTGTCGCCGGTTTTATAATAGTCATAGTAGCTCATACTGCCAGAGCGGTCCATTACGAATAGAATGTTGGGCCGATCTGTGGACTTAATCTCAGTGACCTGGGATGAGTATAATTCGGTGTCATCCGCCCAGGTGAAGGGCGCAAGTGCCATCAGCGTTACGGCTGCCAATAAGAGTAACCACTTGTGGAAGAGTTTCATGCGACTGCTCCTTACGTGTTGATGAAAAATAAATTCGGAGTGGGTTGGGGTTATTCGCTGGGCACAGGAAGCTTGGGTGCGCTTTGGCGATAACCGCCGCGCAACGCCACTTCCATGGGAGGGTGCCCTTCTTCTGGACTACCGTCCTCTTTTGTCCAGTTTTGCCCGGTACTGGCGGTTTCAAAATACACCATCTCTACTTGGCTTTTGCCAAAGGCATTCTTGGCATCGGTTTGGCGCACAGGGGAAAAACGACCTTTATACTCTGTACTCAAATTAACCGCATACGCTGAAAAAACATCGCCGCCGACCGCGCCGTCCGCGCGTTTATATTGAATTTTACCGTCTGTGCCGACCGGCGCGGAGCCGTTGGTGATCACATCTGTCAACTTGCCATCCGTATCTTCCAAAATTGCCTCTGCTTGGCGCAAGCCGGATTCGGCAACTTGAAAAGACCAATTCTTCTCTTGGTTGTTGGTGGCGAGTTTGGTTTCCAACATGGTGCTGTCCAAGGAATTAATGCCTAGCAAGCTAAGCACCACCAAAAAAATCAAAGCCACCAACAGTACAGCACCGCGCTCGCGGCATTGTGGCGTTGATTGGCGGTATGCGGAATTGATAAGCATGGCCCCTCCTTTACTGATTATTTAAGGTTATTGCGCAGCAAAATGGTGTTGGTGAATGCCACGCGCTTACGGTGATCCGTGGGTGCGAAGTCTGCAAGCGCCGGGTCTAACGCAAACGTGTTCTGGCTGATTTCTTGATCCTTGCGATCGCGCGAGACCAGCAGCAAAGTGACTTGTACGCTGACGACTTGCGTCCAATTCGTGACTGCTCCCGCGAGTACATATTGATTAGGCACTAAATCGCCGTCAATGTCTAAGCCATAACGCAGTTGCATGGATTGCACGCCTGGAATCAGTTCATTCTCTTCCGAGCGCACCAGCGGGGCAGCAATGTTCGGGAGTAGGGGGCTGGCCTGGATTGGAGGCGTGTCGCGGTAGAGCGACCAGCCATCTTCGGGTTTCATTGCCTGTTCGATATAGTAACGCACTGCGCGCAAGGGCCGCATTTGCGCGCCAAAGCTTTGACCACCGTTATTAAAGTTGCGGCTGACTTGGGAAAGAAGGGTTACCTTGCTGCCGTTCGCATCAACTGCGCTTACTTGATGCGTTTCATTGCCGCCACAATCGGCTACCACCATAACGTCACCAGGAGATAACGTGCCTGGTTGCGTGGCGACAAACTCATTTCCGACCGCAATGGGTGTGGTATCCAATGTCTGGCCAGTGCGACCGTCATGTTCTACTGCGAAAGCGGATGCACTGGGATCCATGTAAGCAACCATGATGATGTCAGACTCATGAATTCCATTGTTGTTTAGGCCGTTGTCGCGTGCTTGCAAAGGGGCGAGTGTGCCCACCATGCCAGGTGGCGGCAATGGAATTGCGCCTGAACAACCGAAATACCCCGCCATGCGCAAGTCATTGGCGATAAATTCAAACGCATAGCGGGCGTTTTCTTGTAATTGCGCCACATCATTTTGGCCATTGTAGGCGCGTTTACTGTTTACCATCAAAGTGACAACGCCGGATAATAACAGCGCGCCGATGCCGATGGCGATCATGATTTCGATTAAGGTCATGCCGGATTGGCTGAATTTGGTTTTCATGGCAGCATTGTCCATGTCAGTGAACGCTTTTCGTTGATTGCATTTGGATTATTCTTTTCAATGTCGCGCAAGGCCCAGCGAATGGTGATGTCATAGCCGACCACATCGTTATTCCAAGTAATTTCACCTTCTCCGCTTGGCAAGGCAGAAGCAATGCGGGTCTGCCATTGCGTTACGTCATAGTCACGCAATTCGGTAGGCGAGCAAGGCGTTGCGCTGCAATCTTTGGACAGAGTGCCTGCCTGGTGATAGCCGTTGGCTTGGCTGAGCGCAATGCTTATACTTGGATCCAGCGGATTGTCATTCGCACGAATCCGATCCATGAGGTCATAAGCGAGAATCGTTGCCTGTGTGCGAGCGTGGGCAGAAAAACTAAATTGCTGACCACGGGTTTGCAAGGCGGCAAGGCCCAGCAGGCCCACGGAAAGAATCACCACCGCCACTAACACTTCAAGGAGTGTGAAACCCCTATTTTTACGACCATAGATGCACTTAAATCGAGTACGCATGTTGTTACTCCTTTAGCTACTACAAGCACCAGGCGACAATTCTACCCTACCCGTGCGTTGCACTTCTAAACACCGTCTGGCTGGAACTGGTAGACGGGAGTCTTCTAGGGTAAATTGCAATGTTTGGGCGGCGAATATCGCGCCATTGCTGCGAAACACCACGGTACGGTTGCGCAAACCAGCGGCTAATGTTGTGGATGCTGAAGGGGTTTCCGTTGGCCCAATTACCCGTATACGTTCGCTGTTTATCCAAATCTCTTTGAGCAATTCATTGGTTGCGTCATCCATCGTGCCATTGGCATTGCGGGTTTCATGCCAAATTTGCCAGCCTTGTGTCCATTGGCCGCTATTGACTGCGCCAGCGGTGACGTATACGTCGTGGCCGCGTGTAATGGCTTCCGTGCGGGCGTAGTTCAATACTGCCACCAAGGTATTGGCCGAGGCAGAAAGCCGACTATCCAACACATACGTGCGTAGCGCGGGCACGCCCGCGACCATTAAGATCGCGCCAATGACCAGCACCGCTACCATTTCTATCAAGGTTACGCCTTGTTGTGTTTTCATAGCCAATACCAACTTAAATGCTGCAATGGGTAAAACCTCGCCCTCAAGGCGGGACTTATATCTGCTATTTAGGATAGCGCAGTTTTAGTATAACGCAATTTCTATGAAGATAAGCTGACAGATTTTTCAGGCAAGTGGTATGTCAGGCATTTTGCCACCGCTTATCCGTTCCCTGCCCGCATAATCTTGCCAGGTGGTTGGCAGGTCGAACTTGGCGTTGGCCAATATCTCTCGCACAGCAGCGCCTTGTGTCATGCCGTGTTCTATTAGCAGCCAGCCGCCAGGGCGCAATATTTGTGCAGCTTGCGCTGTCAGCGTGCGGATGTCGCGCAAGCCATCCGGGCCGCTCACCAACGCGGTGTCCGGTTCGCAACGCACGCCGTCATTTTGTAGGCAAGGGTCATTTTCTGCAATGTATGGTGGGTTAGATACGATCAACTCCGCACAGCCGTAATGCAAGCAGCTTCCCCAATTGGCCTGGACAAAATGCACATGGTTCAATTCCAGGCAGCGGGCGTTGTGTTTCGCCAAATGTGTAGCTTGGCGTGAAATGTCCACCCCCACCACGCGCGCGCAAGGACGCTCCTGGGCAATGGCCAGCGCGATAGCACCGCTACCAGTGCCGAAATCCACAATGCGCCATGGTTGATCCACTGGGACGCGCTCTAGCGCAAGTTCGGTCAGTCGTTCCGTCTCAGGTCGCGGCACCAACACGCCGGGGGTAATTTCCAGAGACAAAGACCAAAATTCTTTGTGCCCGACCACATACGCCAGTGGCTCGCCAGCAGCACGCCGTTGCAAATCATTCTGTAGAGATATGGCTTGGGCTGCGGTCAAACAAGTGTCAGGCCAGGCCAAGAGCCAAGCACGTGGCTTGCCGAGGCAGCGGCTGATTAAAATTTCCATGTCCAGCCGCGCTGTCTCTGCTTCAGGCAGCCAAAGCTGTGCAGCTTTTATTACCTGACCAATCGATAAATTTTGTAAGGCGCTTGCTGCGCGGGTGTCCATGAAAAATTCGGGTCAGCGGTTTGGTGCGCAATTTTCAATCACGCAGGGTAGTTAAGGGCTGATAAAAAAAAACCTTCCCGGTTATTGCGCCTGGGAAGGTCTAGCTATCCACCTAATATCCTATTGAATCGCCGGTGAAATTAAGTGCTATGATTATTTCTTTTTATCACCCGACATACCGGACATGCCGTCCATGCCGCTCATCCCAGACATACCAGCCGGTTTGTCA
>DYPE01000104.1 GCA_020720085.1 Dichelobacter nodosus
AATTGTGCCTACGTTTACATGAGTCTTTTTACGCTCAAATTTGCTTTTGGACATTATATTATTCTCCTACTTTCTCTTGACCACAGCATCAAATTAGTGTTTTTTCTTCTTAACTACTGACTCAGCAACGCTAGCAGGTGCTTCATTATATTTGCCAAATTGCATGGTATAACTTGCCCTGCCTTGCGTTATAGATCTTAAATCTGTGGCATATCCAAACATTTCACCTAATGGCACTTCCGCCCTTACTACCCTGCCAGTTGGTGTCTCATCCATGCCTTGAAGGATTCCACGGCGCCGGTTCAAGTCTCCCATTACATCCCCCATATAATCTTCTGGAGTGACTACTTCAACATCCATAACTGGCTCAAGTAAAACAGGAGAAGCCTTTAAAGCCCCATCCTTAAACGCCATAGAACCTGCAATTTTAAAGGCCATTTCATTAGAGTCGACTTCATGATAGGAACCATCAAAAATGGTAACCTTCACGTCAACAACTGGATATCCAGCGATCACGCCATTTTGAATTTGTTCTTGGACTCCTTTATCTACAGGGCCAATATATTCTTTTGGTACGACACCGCCGACAATACCATTGACAAATTCATAGCCTTCGCCTGGTTGCTTTGGTTCAATTTTCAACCAAACATGTCCATATTGACCACGACCGCCCGACTGCCTAACAAATTTTCCTTCAACCTCAACAGATTTTCTAATGGTTTCCCGATAAGCTACTTGAGGTGCACCAACATTAGCTTCGACATTAAACTCTCTACGCATACGATCTACGATAATATCGAGATGCAACTCTCCCATTCCAGAAATAATGGTTTGACCAGATTCTTCATCTGTACGTACACGAAAGGAAGGGTCTTCAGCAGCTAACTTTGAAAGCGCTATACCCATTTTTTCTTGGTCTGCCTTAGTTTTAGGCTCAACTGCAACCGAGATAACCGGTTCAGGAAACTCCATTCTTTCTAAAGTAATAACATTGTTTATATCACACAATGTATCCCCTGTAGTTACATCTTTTAGGCCAATAGCAGCTGCAATATCACCCGCCCTTACCTCTTTAATTTCTTCTCTTGTATTGGCGTGCATCTGAACAATACGACCAACCCGTTCTTTTCTTGATTTTACAGGGTTATATATAGTATCGCCAGAATTTAAAACACCAGAATACACCCGAAAGAAAGTTAGCGTTCCAACATAGGGGTCTGTGGCAATCTTAAAAGCCAGTGAAGAAAATGGCACATCATCATTAGGAAGGCGAGTTGCCATAGTACTAGCTGCATCATCTAATTCTCCTTGCACCGGAGGCACATCTACTGGAGAAGGAAGAAAATGGATAACACCATCAAGCATTGCCTGCACACCTTTATTCTTAAAGGCGGAACCACAAAAAACCGGAATAATTTCATTATTCAAAGTTCTTGTACGCAAACCATTATAAATTTCTTCTTGAGATAACTCACCCTCATTAAGATATTTTTCCATCAACTCTTCACTGGCTTCGGCAGCAGCTTCAATCAGCTTTTCATGCCATTCCTGACAAACTGCACTTAAGTCTTCTGGGATTTCTTTTTCTTGAAAGCTCATCCCTTGAGTTTTATCATCCCAATAAATGGCCTTTTGCTTAATTAAATCAACTACACCTTCAAATTTCTCTTCCGCCCCAATCGGCACTTGAACTGGAACAGGATTAGCCGCTAAACGACTCTTTATTTGAGCTACAACACGAAAAAAATTCGCACCTGCCCTATCCATTTTATTTACAAATGCAATACGAGGAACGCCATATTTATTTGCCTGACGCCAAACAGTTTCTGTCTGTGGCTCAACACCACCAACCGCACAAAAGAGAGTGCAGGCACCATCCAGCACGCGAAGAGATCGCTCGACCTCAATTGTAAAATCCACGTGCCCCGGCGTATCAATAATATTAATTCTATACTCAGGGAAACTGCCATCCATGCCGCGCCAGAAACAAGTGGTAGCGGCAGAGGTAATAGTAATGCCGCGCTCTTGCTCTTGCACCATCCAATCCATGGTTGCCGCGCCATCATGCACCTCACCAATCTTATGAGATACGCCCGTATAATATAGCACGCGCTCGGTAGTTGTTGTTTTACCGGCGTCAATATGCGCCATAATACCAATATTACGATAACGCTCGATAGGTGTTTTGCGTGCCACGGCACAATCCTTTATGTCTTATGGAGAAACCATATTACCAACGAAAATGAGCAAAAGCCTTGTTTGCTTCAGCCATTCTATGAACATCTTCACGCTTTTTAATGGCTGCACCTTTATTTTCCACAGCATCCAAAATTTCGCCAGCCAAACGCATATCCATTGACTTCTCGCCACGCTTTCTTGCAGCATCCACCAGCCAGCGCATAGCCAACGCCGTTCTTCTTACGGGACGCACTTCAACGGGAACCTGGTAGTTTGAACCACCTACGCGCCTAGACTTGACTTCTACTACAGGGCGCACATTGTCCAGCGCCTTGTTAAAAACGTCTAAAATATCAACCTCGCCCTTAGATTTTTCTTTTATTTTTGCAAGAGCGCCATACACCACGCGCTCGGCAACTGACTTTTTGCCGCGCTCCATCAGCATATTAATAAATTTTGCAACCGTTTTATCCCCAAACTTAGGGTCTGGGAGAACATCTCTTTGCGGAACTTCTCTTCTTCTTGGCATAACTCAGACACTCAAATAAATTAGGATTTTGGCCGCTTGGCACCATATTTAGACCGCCCTTGGCGCCGCTTGGTCACGCCGGACGCATCAAGAGCGCCACGCACCGTATGATAACGCACCCCCGGCAAATCCTTTACACGACCGCCACGAATTAATATTACGGAGTGCTCTTGCAGATTATGTCCTTCACCGCCAATATATGAAGTCACTTCCATACCGTTTGTCAGCCGCACGCGAGCGACCTTGCGGAGCGCCGAGTTGGGCTTTTTGGGTGTAGTTGTGTACACACGAGTACAAACTCCACGCTTCTGGGGGCAGCTGTCCAGCGCAGGCACAGTGCTTTTTTCTATTTTGCTTTTACGCGCCTTGCGCACTAACTGATTGATGGTAGCCATGCTACAAACTCAAACACCTGTATATGTGGAAAAAGGGAGCGATTTTACGCCTGCAATTTAATTTGTCAAGAACAAAACAGTAGAACCTAAAAATCTATATACTATTCAATATAGTTCAATAAACAATCATGATCCGCCAAAACCGCGAGATTAAAACACCGCAAGCAGTAGTACCGCCCACTCATTACAAGTGATACACTTCTTCCTGCGAATCCACACTCTTGCGCCTCTGTAGCGAGACTGACTATTATAGTAAATTGAGATGAATATCTCAAGCAAATATCCCGGATAGTTGCAATATATTTTCGCGTAGCGCAAATCCGCCCCCCACCCCAGACGATGGTGCTATACCATTTCCCATGCAGATTCTACAAGTAGCCATCCCCTGCCCATTGCCAGGGTATTTTGATTACCTGTACACGAGCACACAAACTTCCCTTGTTCAGCCAGGTATGCGTGTGCGTGCCTCGTTTGGCAAGCGGGAAGTGGTTGGTGTAGTGATGGCTATAGCCACACGTAGCGAACAGCCCGCAGATAAGTTAAAACCCATACAGTCCGTGCTGGATCAGGAGCCGTTATGGCCGCCGCATTTATTAGAATTAATGCAATGGGCTGCCCGCTATTATCATTATCCCATCGGCGCGACCGTAGCGACCGCATTACCTGCCCTCCTGCTGCGTGGGCAACTCCTGCCCACCGTGCAAGCCCACACCAGCGTAGACCGCGCCGCAGCGCAAGTTTGGCAATTAACCGCTGCCGGGCAAGCAGAAGACTTAGACAAATTAGCCCAACGCGCGCCCAAGCAGGCGCGTGTGCTGGCATATCTGCGCCAGCGCGAACACACGTTGACAACGGAACTGCGTGCCACATTGGGCCAAGTAAATGCCATTGTACGCGAATTACATAATAAAGGCTGGTTGATGCCAGTGCCTGCCTCACCTTCTGCCATTGCCCGCGACACGCACTTGGCGCTGAACACGGAGCAGGCCGAGGCAGTTACTCGTCTGCGCGCCGCGCTACACCACTTCCAGGTTTTTTTATTGGACGGCGTAACCGGTAGCGGTAAAACAGAAGTTTACCTGCAAACCATTGCTGACGTGCTCGCGCAAGGGCGGCAAGCGTTGGTGCTCGCGCCGGAAATCAATCTAACCCCGCAAATGCTGGCGCGTTTTCGCCAGCGTTTTGGCGCTACAGTAGTCGCGTTGCACTCGCGGCTTAATGATGGTGAACGCCTACGCGGCTGGCAAGCAGCGAGAAGCGGGGCAGCGGGTGTAATTATCGGCACCCGCCTGGCGATATGGACGCCGTTGGCGCGGCCCGGCATTATTGTGGTGGACGAAGAGCACGACAGTTCTTACAAACAAGCCAGCGGCTTACTGTATTCTGCCCGCGACATTGCAGTATTGCGCGGGCAATTGGAAAATATTCCCGTGGTGCTAGGCAGCGCCACGCCATCGCTGGAAAGTGTATACAATGCCCGCCAGGGCCGCTACAGCCTCTTGCGCCTCACCGAGCGCGCTGGCAATGCCAAGCCGCCGCGCTTTCGCATGATTGACATGCGTCCCCACCGCGCTGCGGTATTGGCACCCGCACTGATTAGCGCCTTGCGCGACTGCCTGGCGCGCGGCGAACAAGCGCTGATTTTTATTAACCGCCGTGGCTACGCACCGGTATATATGTGCCATGCCTGCGGCTGGATAGCAGAATGCGGGCATTGCGACGCCTACCTCACTTACCATCACAGTGCGAGCCGTTTACAATGCCATCACTGTGGCCACCAACAAGCACCCCCGCCAAGTTGTCCAAACTGCGGCCATGGTGCATTAAATTTGGTAGGATTTGGCAGTGAACGCATTGAGTTAGCCATGCGCGAACAGTTTCCACACGCCCGCGTGCTCCGCCTAGATAGCGACAACACGCAGCGCAAGCACGCGATGAACGAAGCTTTAGCGCGCATACAGGAAGGCGATGCGGATATTTTGGTGGGCACGCAAATGCTGGCCAAGGGCCACCATTTCCCCAAGGTAACGCTAGTGGGGGTGATTAACGTAGATAATGGATTGTTTGCATTAGATTTTCGTGCAAGCGAACGCTTGGCGCAATTGCTAATCCAAGTGGCGGGCCGTGCGGGCCGCGCCGAGGCACCCGGCGAGGTATGGCTGCAAACCTGGCACCCGGATCACCCGCAACTGGCGCTATTGACTCGCCGCACGTACCATGATTTCGCAGACGTAGCCCTGCAAGAGCGCGCTGCCGCACAACTGCCACCTTATACCTATTTGGCGCTGATGCGCGTGGAAGCTATGCGTCAAGAACAATTGGACACTTTTTTCAACGCAGTCATGCCGTTATTGCACGCCCAACCGGTATTGGTTGATGGGCTGGCGCAATGTTCAGGGCCTGTGCCCGCGCCCATGGAACGCCGCGCCAACCGCCTACGTGCGCAAGTGCTACTGCAAAGCCGGAAGCGAGCCGCCTTGCAACAGTTATTGCACGCTTGGCTACCGCAATGCGCAGCATTAAAAAAGCCGCGCGGCCTGCGCTGGGCCATTGACGTTGATCCGTTGGATTTATATTAAAATAAACTAGATACATTTTTGCAGCGGGGCCGTGCGGTGAACAACAAAGCCATTCAAGGGTATCTCAAACTTGCGTTAAGTCTCCTTTTTTTATTGTTGCTGCTCCTCGCAATAAATCATTGGGTAGGCTGGCGCGAATTGCTCGCGCCTTGGCAAACCTTGAATCCCCAAGCATTAATGCTGGCGGCTTTGCTCATTTTCGCCAGTTATGCTGTGCGTGCTGTGCGGTTATATGATTATTTTTTACCCCACACAGCGGGCGGTTATGCCGCTTGCCTGCGTTTGATGCTAATACATAACCTCTTGAACAATTTGCTGCCCATGCGCAGCGGCGAACTCAGTTTTCCGTGGCTCATGCGCCAATATTTCCATGTGCCATTCAGCCAAGCCACCGGAACCCTGTTGTGGTTTCGCCTATTGGATTTGCATACCTTACTGATGCTGGGCGGCATAGCGCTGGCGGATCAGGTCGCTAGCCATAGGGCCACACTCTGGCTGCTATTACTGGGTTGGATCGCGCTGCCATGGCTGGCGTTTCGCTTGTTACGCCATCGCACAGTTGCAGCACGCACCAGCCCAGATAATCATACTGGCCTGCGCGCGCGTCTGATGACGGCATTCCAGCTATTTTTACAAGGTTTGCCAGGAGAAAACGGCTTATTTTGGCGTTCATGGCTATGGAGTATAGCCAACTGGGCGGTTAAACTGGCAGTATTCGCCTGGATATTGCGCATGTTTTTACCCATGCCGCTCAGCCAAGCCAGCCTGGGCGTGATGAGCGGCGAATTGACCACCGTGCTGCCGGTGCATGGCATTGGCGGCGCGGGCACTTATGAAGCAGGCATTGTGGCTGGCTTATCACCCTTTGGCCACTCTTTGACCGATATTCTGCGCGCTGCGGTGAATTTGCATGTATTTTTTTTCAGCATGTCGCTCATCTACGCGGGCCTGGCCTTACTGCTGCCACGCGGGCCGCGTTCATAAATTCCACCTATTTTAAGGAGTGCCCATGCCCCCCCCCACACAGCCGCCCACATTTCCGCCCATAAAACTACGCGGCGATTTATTATTCACCCGCCGCGCCTTTCGCGGCCAAACTGCATACCTAATGGAAGACCCGATCAATGGCCAATATTACCGCATTGGCATGGATGAATACCGGCTCTTGCAAAAACTGGATGGCACGCGCGCCTTGCCCGAAGCCTTGGCCGAGGCCATCACCGAAGGCGCGGATTTGAGTGAAGAAGACCTGCCCATGCTTTATTCCTGGCTGATGCACGCGCAACTGGCCTACGTGCGCCCACCCAACAGCGCGTCTTGGCAATTGCCGCCGCCGCGCGATGAAAAATTACAACGCTGGGTTGCTAAGGCCAACCCATTATTTTTACAAATCAACCTCGGCAGCCCCGACCGTCTGCTCGAAATTCTGCTCCCCTGGCTAGGCTGGATGCTCGGCTGGCCCTTTTTCGTCCTGTGGGCGGCAACACTGGCTTCCGCGCTCTACCAACTGAGCGCGCACTGGCGCGAATTTTCCAGCCAGGCAGAGCAATTGTTAAACGTCAACAACATGATTTGGCTGATCTGCGCATGGACACTCATTAAAACCGTTCATGAATTGTTTCACGGCTTGGTATGCAAAAAATACGGCGGTTACGTACACCGTGCGGGCATCTTTCTGATTTTATTCGCGCCCATTGGCGGTTTTATGGACACCACATCGTCCTGGCGCTTTGCCTCGCGTTGGCAACGAATGCACGTAGCGGCTGCGGGCATGTTCATTGAATTGTTTCTTGCTGCCATTGCCGTGTGGATATGGATTGCCAGCGCGCCCGGACCTGTGCACTTTATCGCTTACAACACCATTCTGGTGGCTGGCATTGTCACCATTGCCTTTAACGCCAACCCATTGATGCGCTTTGACGGATATTACATTCTTGCCGACTGGCTGGACATTCCCAATTTATACACCTTGGGCCAACAATACATCCGCTACCTCATTCGCCGCTGGCTACAAGGTCGGCGCGAAACTCCGCCCGCCATGCCCAAGCCCTGGCTGATAAAAAGCTACGCTGCCGCAACGTGGGTGTGGCGAATTCTGATCATGATTTCGCTGCTATACATGGCGCATACCTGGTATGAAGGCATCGGCGTCATCCTAGTATTGCTGGCAATCACTTCCTGGCTATTCATTCCGTTCATTCGCTTTACCATGGCACTATGGAAAGATCAAAACGCCGGAGCCATCACCCGGCGGCTGGTACTCTTGCTGATCGCCCTGGGTGTGGTGCTGGCCTTGGGCGCGCAAACGCGCTGGCCACGCACCTTGTATGCGCCCGCTGTGGTGGACTTCCAAAACGCCCATGTCCTGCGCGCCGAATCTCCCGGCTTTATCAAAGCGATACACGTGCCCTCTGGTCAAATGGTTCGCCAAGGCCAACTGCTGCTGGAATTGGAAAACCGCGAATTGGCGGCAGAACAGCAAGAATTAGCCATTCAATTGCGCATCAGCCAACTCAAGGCACGACAATACTTACAAGCGCAAAAGCTTGGCGAATACCAAGCAGAGCAAGAAAAAATCCAAGATTTCCAAAATAAATTAGCCATCGCCACCCGCCAGGTCGCCAAGCTCGCCATCCACGCGCCCGCAGACGGCAAAGTGCTAGGCGAAAATCTATCTTTTCTGCAAGGTATGTTCGCCAAAGCAGGGGAGGAACTCCTGACCATAGGTGATGGCCAACAAATGGAGCTGCAATTGTCCATTGCCGAAGATGACGTAGATTTCTTCCGCGCTGCTGGTTCCGCACCCGTGGAAGTGGTATTTGCAGGCCGCCCTGCCCAAGCCCTTGCCGCCACGCTACACCGCGTCAATCCTACTGGCGGACGCGAAATTATTCATCCCGCACTCACCGCACTGGCGGGCGGCAACCTAGAAGTGCGCCCGGCAACCACGCCACCAGGCAGCCATGCCAACGCAGAGCAAGGCCCAGCATATGAATATGTCTATCCACGTTTTCCCGCCACAGTGCAATTCACGTCCGAAGCATTGGCAAACACGGACACGCCACCACGCCCCGGGGAAATCGCGCGCGTAGCCCTGCGCACTGAACCGCAAAGCGCGCTAGACATTGTCTACGCCGCATTTGAACGCTTCTCGCGCCGCTTGGAGCGCAACGCGCAAAATAACGGCCAATAAATTCAGCCAAAGGGGTCAAACAACCTCTTGTCGTTGTCCACCATTCATGTATTATTAAAACCTTTGACTAGGAAACCATCATGAAATTAAATTTTTTACCTATCCATCTGTTGTTATTAGTGAATATACTGTCCGGTTGCGCCACATTAAGCAAAGAAGAATGTTTGCAAGGCGACTGGTACGCCATTGGTTATAAGGATGGCGCAAACGGATATGGTGTGGAGCGCCTGGCCGAGCACAGCGAGGCCTGCCGCGAACATGGCGCGGGCGTGCAGGCGGATGCCTACACGCAGGGGCGGCGCGTGGGGCTGACCTACCATTGCGCGGAAAGTACCGTATATAAACGTGAATCACACGCCATCCATAGTGACCGTGGCGATTGGCAAGCCATTGGCTACGGCCACGGCGAAGCAGGGCGCATTTTTCAGCCAGAATATTACCAATCCCGTTGCGCACAATATGGCATCACCTTGGCCAATTCTGAATATACCGACGGCTACCGCCAGGGCTTGCAGCAATATTGCCAACCGCATCGCGCCTATGATTTGGGGCGTAATGGCAACGCTTACCCGCGCGGATTATGCGGTAAGCAAGAACGCCCATTTCTAAATGCTTACATCCAAGGCTTAGACAGCGCGATTTCCAGCGTAGACCAAGATATTTCTAGCAAAATGAATGAATCTTCCGCCAGTGCCGCACAGTTGCGCAAAGTCGAACCGCGCGACAAAAATTACAATTCCTTGCAGGAAAAATCCAACTCACTTGCCCGCCAACTGGATGATCTGCGCGAACGCCGGGAGAAGTTGCGCCGCCTGCGTGAATCTGCGGTTTATTATTGATGGACAGAGAAAACTGGTGTGTTGAGCGTGATGTCCGGTACTCAAAGCGTAGGGTGGGCAACATTCCTTCGGCAGAGCTTCAGGACACCGCTTTTCGTGCCCACCATAATTCGTGCCACGTCATGGTGGGCAAAATAAAAAGACATTTTGCCCACCCTACCGGGCTGTTTCATTGTCACGCCGGAAATATAAGGAAACAACGGAAAGAATTGACAACGGCGTTGGCAAATAGCGAAACGAACACAGCCGCATTTATGGTGGGCTACACGACTAGATGAAAGAGGTTACTATGCTGAAACGCCAATTAATTATAGATAATTCCCACAGTTTGGTTTTATCTGACTTGCCTTATTATTCCGGGCAAAAACTTACCGTAATTGTGATGGCGGAAAATGAGCTGCAACAACGTCTATTAAAATGGAAAACTTTTTTCAAACAAATACAAGCCACGCCCGCCGCAAAAAATATCACGGATGATGATATTGCGGCAGAAATTGAAGCCTATCGTCATTCGTTATGAAAATAGTTATTGATACAAATATATTAGTTTCCGCCGCTTTCCGTGACCGGCTGCCGGAATCCGTAATTTTATGGATATTGGCCCGGCCAGAATGGGACTGGATTGCTTCCAGCCAGATTATTGATGAATATAAATCAGTATTAAAGCGGCCAAAATTCAGCCTCAGCGCGTCCCAGCTAGAATATTGGCAGACATTAATTGATGAAAGTGTGACACCGGTTTCTGAATCTCTGGAAATTGATTTTCCCAGGGATAAAAAGGATGCAAAATTCCTCGCTTGCGCGATTGCCAACCAGGCGGACGTGCTTTTAACCGGGGATCGGGATTTTGAGGAAGTGGAAATCTATGCTGGTATGATGCGCATTTCGGATTTCAATCGGATAGTGATTGCCCGCTATCCAAGTTTCTCGTGAATCAATTTTTTAACACGGCGGGTAGAACAAAAATTTTTCGCCTATTTTACCCGTCTTGAATTTTACAACCCCATCTCAAACCAATCCTCTCAACTTAGCAACAGTCAATTGATTTATAAAGATATTTATTTCAATCTCCTTGCGTTAAGGGTGCTATGAAGTGGCGACACACCGGTATAGAACCTTGGTGTATCCTGACGGCATGCCTCCGCGATGGGTTCACACAAAAAATAATTAAATAAAAATTAATATATTACGTTAAGTTGAGAGGATTGATCTCAAACAGAGGAGAAATGAACATGTCCACATACACGTTATGGCTAACTGCCATTTTAAGTAAAATTGTAGGTTGGGCTTCGCAAAAAGACGCTCAGCCCAACCTACCGGGCTGTGTAAAGCTTATTTTTGATTTGCAGCTTTATAGACAGATGTCAAAATTACTTTTTATTTTTATTATTTTACTTGGTGTTCCAAGAACTCTCTTTGCATTAGACTTGTTTGTTAGTGAAATAATTTCAAAGGCAAGACCTGGTGACATTATTTTATTTAATAATTGCGAGGGAATACTCGATCCTTTTTATTGCTCATATGCCACACCTTTAGAATTTAGAGTCTATACGAATTCCAATATATTGATTAATATATAAAACATGAATACCAC
>DYPE01000105.1:0-2306 GCA_020720085.1 Dichelobacter nodosus
AGCCCGGAACACGGGCGTAGCCCGGAACACGGGCGTAGCATGGTGCAAACCCTAGAAGATTTGCGCGGCAAGGCGATTAGCTTCCCGTCGCCAGTGGCGCTGGCAGCGGCAATGATGCCGCAGGCGTATCTGCACGACCAAGGGTTAAAAATCACGGATTACGAAAGCGTGTATGTCGGTTCGCAGGAATCTTCCATCATGAATGTCTACTTGGGCAAAGTGGCAGCGGGCGCGACCTATCCGCTGTCGTGGCAGGGATTTCAGCACGATCACCCGGATAAAGCCGCAGAATTGCAGGTCAAATGGGCAACCGCTACGCTGCCGAGCAACGGTTTTTTAGCACGCGATGATGTACCCGCAGCGCTATTGGCGAAAGTGACCCAAGTGTTGTTGACGCTGCATGAACACGAAGACGGCAAAGCCATTCTGGCCCGGATTCCAATTACCCATTTTGAAGCAGCCAATCACGATACTTATCAACCGGTTGTTGAGTTTCGCAATCGCTTTTCCGCTGTTGTCAGGAAAATCGACCAATGAACACCCTTTCCCCGCTATTTCCTGATTCCAGCACCTCTGCACCTGCCTTGCCCTGGTGGTCATTTTGGCGTACCTCCATCCAGCGCCAGTTGATTGTCGGCATTGCTTTGGTTCATGCGGTGTTGATGACGATTTTTGTGTTTGATTTGACCCACCGCGAACGCACGTTTTTGCACACGCAAAGCATTCAGCAAGCCACTGGCTTGGTGCAAACCCTTGCCGCCAACAGCAGCCCGTGGCTGTTGACCAACGATGTGGCGGGACTGGCGGAAATCATGCGCTCGCAGGCGCATTATCCCGGCTTGCGCTATGCGATGGTGTTGGCGCAAGGCGGGAACGCCGCCGTTGACGGGCGGGTGCTGGGGCATACCGATGCAGCGTTGGTCGGCCAGTATGTGCAGGACGAACGCAGCATTCGCTTGTTTTCCGGCGCGCACACTACAACCAACGGCGGCGTTCCCGCCCAGACTCTATTTGAATCCTCGCACCTGATTGACCTGGCAGCGCCCATCTTTGCTGGCGGAAAACTGCTGGGGTGGGCGCGTGTCGGCATTTCCCAAGATAAAATCAGCCATAACCTGCAAATTGTGACGCGCAACGGCTTGCTGTACACCATCGCCGCCATTTTGGTCGGAATTTTCTTTGCGTTTGTCATGGGGCGCAGCCTGACACGGGGGTTACATGAACTGATGCGCGTCGCCGAAGCGGTGCGCGGCGGCGGCCGTGAAGTGCGCGCCAATCTGGGCGCACGCGCCGATGAGTTGCGCACGCTGGGCGAGTGTTTTAACAGCATGTTGGACGCGATTAAGCATTCTGAGGGGCAATTGCGCGACTTGAACGAGGAACTGGAACTGCGCGTTGCCCGCCGCACGGTGGATTTAGCCAAAGCCAACAGCGAAATTCAGGGCTTGAACACGCGCCTGCAAGCAGAGAACTTGCGCATGGGCGCAGAGCTTGATGTGACGCGCCGTTTGCAGCAATTGATTTTGCCGCGCCCGGAAGAATTAAAACAAATCGAAGCGTTGGACATTGCCGGTTTCATGGAGCCAGCCAGCGAGGTGGGCGGCGATTATTACGACATTTTGCAACACGAAGACGGGGTGAAAATCAGCATCGGCGACGTGACCGGGCATGGCTTGGAAAGCGGCATGGTGATGTTGATGGTGCAAACCGCAGTGCGCACCCTGCTCGGCCAGGGCGTGACCGATCCCAGCTTGTTTTTATGCGCACTGAACCGGGTGATTTACGGCAATGTGCAACGAATGCAGTCGGATAAAAATCTCACCTTGTCGCTGATTGACTACAAAGAAGGCACACTGCGCCTCAGCGGCCAGCATGAAGAAGTGCTGCTGGTGCGCAATGGCGGCACTATCGAACGTTTTGATACCATCGATTTGGGCTTTATGGTCGGCTTGGAGCCAGACATCAGCAAATTCGTCAACCATTCCGAAGTGCAACTGCACTCCGGCGATAGCCTGGTGTTGTACACCGACGGCATCACCGAAGCCCGCAACGCGGCTGGCAAACTCTATGGCATTGATCGTTTGTGTGCGGTGCTGTGCGCCCATTGGGACAAACCCGCCGCTGGCATTGAGCAAGCCGTCGTCGCCAGTGTCCGCGATTTCATCGCCGGTACGCCGCTGCATGACGACTTAACCCTGGTGGTGATTAAGCAAAAGCCATGATGCCGCCAGTCACAATAACCCACTACATCAACCACGGCGGAGTTCCCGCCCACGGCGGCGTTCCCGCCCACGGCGGCGTTCCCG
>DYPE01000105.1:2406-11191 GCA_020720085.1 Dichelobacter nodosus
GGTTACGGCTTTTTTGTGTGGGTGTCCTATGGCTTGACGTTCTTACTATTGGCGCTGAATTGGGCCGCGCCCGTGCTGCGCCGTGCGGAATTGCTCAAAACCCTGGCACGCCGCCAGCGCCAGGCCAGCCGTCGGCCTAGCAGCAGTGCGCCCGTCAACGGCGAAACCACGAATGGCCCGGAACACGGGCGTAGCCCGGAACACGGGCGTAGCTAGGAAAAATCGTTATGCGTGAATTATTGGAAAAAATCCTGGCAGGTCAGGACTTAAGCCGTATTGAAATGGCATCTGCCATGCGCGCCATCATGACGGGCCAAGCGACGCCTGCACAGATTGGCGGATTCTTGCTCGCCATGCGCATGAAAGGTGAAAGCGTGGAAGAAATCACCGCTGCGGCACAAGTGATGCGCGAATTGGCCACCCCCGTGACGGTGCAAGACAACGCGCATTTGGGAACACCGTTGGTGGACATCGTAGGCACTGGCGGTGACGGCGTGTCTACATTCAACATTTCTACTGCCGCCATGTTTGTGGCTGCCAGCGCGGGCGCTCAAGTGGCCAAGCATGGCAATCGCTCGGTGTCGAGCAAATCTGGCAGCGCCGATGTACTGGAGGCGGCTGGCGCACGGTTAGACCTCAATCCCCGCCAAATCGGTCAATGTATCGAACAAGTGGGCATAGGTTTCATGTTCGCCCCGCAGCACCATAGCGCGATGAAACACGCCATCGGCCCGCGCCGCGAATTGGGCGTGCGCACGCTGTTCAACCTGCTGGGGCCGCTGACCAACCCCGCGTCCGCACAGCGCCAGGTGCTGGGGGTGTTCAGCAAAAACTGGGTGGAGCCGCTGGCGCATGTGCTGCAAAATTTGGGCAGCACGCACGCGCTGGTGGTTCATGCTGAAGACGGCATGGATGAAATCAGCATCACCGCACCCACGCTGGTGGCGGAATTGCGGCATGGCCTGATTCAAACCTACACGCTAATGCCAGAATTGTTCGGCCTAAACCGCGCTACGCTGACCGCGTTGCAAGTGGCGGACGCCGCACAAAGCCTGGCCATGGTGCAAGCCGCGCTCGCCAATCAACCGGGGCCAGCGCGCGACATCGTGATGCTCAATGCGGGCGCGGCGATTTACGTGGCGGGCCTGGCCGATACCCTGCACCAAGGCGTGGCCAAGGCCGATGCAGCCATCGCCAGCGGTGCTGCACACGCCAAATTGGTGGAGTTCGTGGCTTGGACGCAACAACCGCCCATTGGCGGTGAAACGGCATAACGACATGGAAAAAAACGCGAAAATTTACATCGCAGGTCATCGCGGCCTGGTGGGCGGCGCGCTGGCGCGCCATCTGCAAGCCGCAGGATTTGAATCCTTAATTCTGCGCTGCCACGCGGAGTTGGACTTAACCTGCCAGGCAGCGGTGGAGGCTTTTTTCGCGCAACAACGCCCGGAATATGTGTTTTTGGCAGCCGCCAAAGTAGGTGGCATTTACGCCAATGACCATTATCCAGCGGATTTTATCCGCGATAATTTATTGATTCAAACCCATGTGATTGCCGCTGCGCAGCGGCATGGCGTGAAAAAATTGCTGTTTCTTGGCTCATCGTGCATTTACCCCAAGTTTGCCGCCCAACCTATGCGCGAAGAAGCATTGCTGACGGGGGCGTTAGAACCGACCAATGAATGGTATGCGGTGGCCAAAATCGCGGGGATAAAAATGTGTCAAGCCTATCGGCGACAATATGGCTTTTCCGCCATTGCGCTGATGCCCACCAATTTATACGGGCCAGGCGACAATTTTCATCCAACGCATTCGCATGTATTGCCCGCGCTGTTGCGGCGTTTTCATGAAGCCAAACAACAAAATGCGCCCTCCGTCACGGTGTGGGGCAGCGGCAATGCTTTGCGTGAATTTTTACATGCCGATGATTTGGCCTCAGCAGCGTTGTTTTTAATGCAACACTATGATGAAGAAGAAATTATTAACATAGGCAGCGGCGAGGAAACCCGCATCCGCGCACTGGCAGAACTCATTGGCGAAACCGTGGGCTACACCGGTGCAATCCAATTCGACGTTACCCAGCCCGACGGCGCACCACGCAAATGGCTGGATTCCAGCCGTTTGCACGCGCTAGGCTGGCAGCCGCGCATTCCCTTGCGCAACGGCATTGCGGATACCTACCGCTGGTTTGTGTCGCAACACAGTGGTTAGCGGGCTGCTGCATCCAATTGCGCCAGCCACGCCAGTTTTTCACGGATTTTTGCTTCCAACCCCCGGTCTGTGGGATGGTAATAGCGCGTTCCGGCTAAAGCCTCTGGGAAATAGTGTTCGCCCGCCGCATAGCCATGCGGCTCGTCGTGGGCATAGCGGTAGGCTTTGCCATAGTTCAATTCGCGCATTAAGCGGGTAGGTGCGTTGCGCAAATGCAGTGGCACTTCCAGCGAACCATGCGCCTGGGCATCGCGCATGGCGGTCTGGAACGCGGTGTACACTGCATTGCTCTTGGCGGCACACGCCAAATACACTACGGCTTGCGCCAACGCCAACTCGCCTTCCGGGCTGCCCAGCCGCGCCTGCACGTCCCAGGCATCCATGGCCAATGCCAATGCGCGTGGATCCGCGTTGCCAATGTCCTCGCTGGCCATGCGCACCACACGGCGGGCAAGGTACAGCGGATCGCAGCCGCCATCCAACATGCGCGCCAGCCAATACAAGGCAGCGTCCGGCGCAGAGCCGCGCACCGCTTTGTGTAGCGCGGAAATTTGGTCGTAAAACGCCTCACCGCCTTTGTCGAAGCGGCGCGTGCTACCGCTGCTCAACACTTGCGCCAATACCGTTGCGGTAATGGCCTTGCCCGGAACGCGGGCGTTGCCCGGAACACGGGCGTTACCCGGAACGATGGCGTCACCATTGCCTTGCGCGCTCGCCAATTCCGCCGCAATTTCCAATAAGGTCAATGCGCGCCGTGCGTCACCGTCTGCGGCATCAGCGATTTGGCGCAATATTTCATCCGTGCACGCCACTTCTGCCAAGCCCGCACGGGCATCGGTCAGTGCGCGTTGCAACAAGGCCACCAACGCTTCGGGCGCAAGCGCGCGTAGTACGTACACGCGGGCGCGCGACAACAGCGCGTTGTTGAGTTCAAACGACGGATTTTCGGTGGTCGCGCCAATGAACACCACTGTGCCATCTTCGACAAATGGCAGAAAAGCGTCTTGCTGTGCCTTGTTAAAGCGATGCACTTCATCCACGAACAAAATCGCGCCCACATGGCCCGGAACACGGGCGTGGCCCGGAACACGGGCGTGGCCCGGAACACGGGCGTGGCCCGGAACGCGGGCGTCACCCGGAACACGGGCGTCGCCATCCGCGCGCGCCTGCTGCGCTTGTTCAATGGCCGCGCGGATTTCTTTAACCCCGGCCAACACGGCGGACAAGCTCAAAAATTGTGCTTGCGCATAACGCGCAGCCAGCCGCGCCAGCGTGGTTTTGCCGCTGCCCGGCGGCCCCCACAAAATCATGGAATGCAACTGGCCGCTGGTCAGCGCTTGGTACAACGGCTTACCCGGCGCGAGTAAGTGTTCCTGACCGTGAATGTCTTCCAGGCGTTCGGGCCGCAAACGTGCCGCCAGGGGTTGGCCGTCGCGGTTCATTGCGCCAGCAATGCCAAAATGCGCTTGCGCGCCAGCCACAACAGCGCAGGGCGCACGCCGTGGGTGAATATCCCCGCGCCCGCCAAGCTACTGCCCACCAGCAGCAAACCGTCCTGGGCTTGGCTGGCCAGCGCATGGGCATCGCTAAAATCAATGCCCGCACTCCACGCGCCCGCGCCTGCTGTCAATGCGCCCACGCCTGCGGCCAACCATTGGCCAAAAAGGTGTAGGCTGGGCAGCCGCGCTATGTCCGCGACTTTGGCGATATGGTGCGCGCCGTGCGCAGCTACGGCTTGTTCCCATCCCGCATCCGCATGGCGCGGGTTGGGTATGTGATTGATAATATTGCCGTCCGCTTGCAATACGGTGCGGAAATAGCCTAAATACGGGTAACGATGGCGATCCGTTCGGTATAAAAAATAGGTTTCCACAGTAACGCCGCCTTGGTGAAATAATTCGTGCAGTTTGGACATGTCCGTTCCAGGATGTGGGGCAATAAGCCAATTACCAATACACGCCATAATAACGGATTTACCCCCTTGTCGCATCCATCACAAATCCATTGCCGTGCTTGTTGTAAGCCATACAAATGCCTGGCAATGGATTTGACTTGCCAGTTATAACGCAATGTATTTTTATTATTTATTGCAATTTTCCCACGCCTGGCACAGGTTTTGTTCCTTATGGTGGGCGGGGATAAACCACCGCCCCTACCCATCCGCCAACGGCGGCGTTCACGCCCGCTTGGACAAATGCATATGGACTACTTTTTCATCCTGCTTTCCACCGCGTTGGTGAATAACGTGGTGTTGGTTAAGTTTCTGGGCTTGTGCTCGTTCATGGGCGTGTCCAACAAGGTGGATTCCGCGCTGGGCATGGGCTTGGCGACCACTTTTGTGCTGACGCTGGCGGCGTTTGCCAGTTGGTTGTTGGAGCATTTTGTGCTCGCGCCGTTTGATCTCGGTTATTTGCGTATCATCGTGTTTATTTTGGTGATTGCCGCAGTGGTGCAGTTTACTGAAATGGTGATTCGTAAAACTTCGCCGGTGCTGTATCAAGTGCTGGGGATTTTTTTGCCGCTGATTACCACCAATTGCGCGGTGCTGGGCGTGGCGCTGTTGAATGTGCAGGAAGAAAACGGCTTTTTGGAAAGCATGTTGTATGGCTTTGGTTCGGCGCTGGGGTTTACTTTGGTGTTGGTGCTGTTTGCGGGCTTGCGCGAGCGCCTGGCGTTGGCGCAGGTGCCGGCGGTGTTTAAGGGTGCACCCATTGGTTTTATCACCGCTGGCTTGTTGGCGCTGGCGTTTATGGGCTTTGCTGGCTTGGCAAAATAAGCGGGAGGATACAGCGATGGCAGCGATTCTAATCATTACGCTTTTGGGCGTGACGCTCGGCGGTTTGCTGGGTCTGGCGGCGAAATACCTGGCGGTGGATGGCAATTCGTTGGAAGCGGAAATTGCCGAGATGTTGCCGGGTGCGCAATGTGGGCAATGCGGTTTTCCCGGCTGTGCGGGCGCGGCAGCGGCGGTTGCCAACGGCCAAGCGCCGGTAACGCTGTGTCCGCCAGGCGGACGGGCGTTGGCAGAGGCGCTGGCGAAGAAATTGGGCGTGACCGTTGATCTGGCGGGCGTGAAGGAAAAAGCGCCGACCGTGGCGTTTGTCCATGAAAACCTGTGCATCGGCTGCACCAAATGCCTGAAACGCTGCCCGACCGATGCGATTGTCGGTGGGCCCAAGCAAATTCATGCGGTGTTTGCCGATGCGTGTACGGGCTGCGAAAAGTGTTTTGAAGTGTGTCCAACCGAGTGCATTGAAATGCGCGTGGTAGGCACGACCTTGCAAACCTGGTATTGGCCGCAACCGGCAGTGGCGGTGTGACATGGGCATGTTCCGATTATTCAGCATTCGCGGCGGTGTACATCCTGACGACCGCAAGCACTTGAGCGCAAGTCAAGCGATTGAAACCTTGCCATTGGCGAAATTGCTGCACATTCCGTTGCAGCAGCACATTGGCGCGGCAGCAGAGCCGTTGGTGCAACGCGGCGACACGGTGAAAAAAGGTCAAATGTTGGCGCGTAGCCAGGGAATGATTTCCGCGCCGGTTCATGCGCCGACCTCCGGGCGGATCATGGGGGTGGGCGGCTATCCGGCGCATCATGCGTCGGGCTTGCTGGTACGCACCATCACCCTCAAACCCGACGGGCTGGATGAATGGGGCGAATTGCAGCCGGTGGACGATCCATTCGCGTTGCCGCCAGACGACATTGCCCGCCGCGTCGCTGAAGCGGGGATTGTTGGCATGGGCGGCGCGACCTTTCCGGCGGCGGTCAAGCTCAATCTGCGCAAACGCTACAACCTGCATACCCTGGTGATCAACGGCGCGGAGTGTGAGCCGTATTTGACCTGCGACGACCGCCTGATGCGCGAGCGCCCGCAGCAAGTGCTGGACGGGGTGCGCATTATCGCCCACGCCCTGGGCGTGACGCGGGTGCTGGTGGCGATTGAAAACAACAAGCCACAGGCGCAAGCGGCAATGCGTGATGCCATACGACTCACATCAACAGATGCCATCTCTCCGAGAGATGGCATCTGTGAGAGGGCAATTGTTGAGGTGATTGGCTTACCAGCGCGTTATCCGATGGGTTCGGAAAAACATTTGGTGCAAACCCTGACCGGCTTGGAAATTCCAGCGCGGGCGCTGACCGCCGATGTTGGCGCGGTGGTGCATAACGTTGCCACCGCGTTGGCAGTGCATGAGGCGGTGCGCGAAGGCAAGCCGTTGATTTCCCGCGTGGTCACGGTCAGCGGCGGCGCGATTCGCCAACCGCGCAACGTGGCGGTGCGCATCGGCACACCATTGGATGATTTGCTACATTTTTGCGGCGGTTTTCATACCGAGCCAGTGCGCTTGATCAGTGGTGGCCCGATGATGGGACAGCCGTTGCCCAGCACCCGCGTACCGGTGGTCAAAGGCAGTAACGGGTTGTTGGCGCTCACTGCGCAAGAAGTCCACGCCGGGCGCGAAGCACCGTGCATCCGCTGCGCCGCCTGTGTACGCGCCTGTCCGTGCGGTCTGGTACCGTTGGAAATGGCCGCGCACATCCGCGCTGGTGGTTTGGATGCGTCAGTGAAATTAGGCTTAGTGGATTGCATCAGTTGCGGCTCGTGTTCCTACGTCTGCCCAGCGCACATTCCATTGGTACAGTATTTCAATTACGCCAAAGGCGAATTGGCAGCGCGGCAACGGGCGCAACATAAGCAAACCGAAACCAAGCGTTTGATTGAAGCGCGGGCGGCACGGATGGAGGCGCTACAACGCGCCAAGCAAGAAGAGATGAAAAAACGCAAAGCAGAAATGGATGCCAAAAAATCTAAAGCGGAGTAAGGCGCTTGCGGCGTATCCACCGCGTGTTGGCTAAAACAGAGGAATTTCAACCATGCACACCCTCATTGCCGGACCCTACACCCACGAAAACACCAGCGTCAGCCGGATTATGGGCTTGGTGATCGTGGCGCTGCTGCCTGCCACCGCGTTTGGTTTATACCAATTCGGCTGGCCCGCGCTGTTCCTATTTATTGTCACTGTACTCGCCGCGCTGTTGCTGGAAGCCGGATCGCTGTACCTCGCTGGCAAACCAGTGCGCGTGACTTTGCTGGATGGCTCGGCATTGCTCACTGGCTGGCTGCTGGCAATGACCCTGCCGCCGTGGGCACCCTGGTGGACTGGCGTGGTCGGCGCATTCCTGGCAATCGTCATTGGCAAACAAGTGTTCGGCGGCTTGGGACAAAATTTATTCAATCCGGCAATGGTGGCGCGGGTTGGACTGCTGATTTCTTTCCCACTGGAAATGACCACCTTTATTGCGCCCACGCCGTTGTTTTCCGCCGCCGCCCCCAACTTTACCGACAGCCTGGCGATCACCTTTGGCAGCGCGACTGCACCGTTTGATGCCGTGAGCAGCGCCACCGCGCTCGGCCATTACAAAACCGAACTCAGTCGCGGCATTGCCATTCCCGACGCCGCCGCTGGCACCGACAGCCTGTACAACCTGTTTCTGGGCATCAATGCTGGCAGTCTGGGCGAAACCTCCGCGCTGCTGCTGTTGCTGGGCGGGCTGTTTTTGCTCTACAAGCGGGTGATTACCTGGCACATTCCGCTGTCCATGCTCGGCACATTGTGCGGCTTGGCAACGCTGTTTTATCTGCTTGATCCCGCGCATTACGTCAGCCCGCTGGTACATTTGGTGTCCGGCGCGGCGCTGCTGGGCGCGTTTTTCATTGCCACTGATCTGGTCACGTCGCCGGTATCGGTGCGCGGGCAACTGCTATTTGGCGCGGGCTGCGGCGCCCTGGTGTTCGTGATTCGCACCTGGGCGGGCTACCCCGAAGGCGTGGCGTTTGCGGTGATGCTGATGAACGCCTGCACCCCGCTGATTGACCACTACCTCAAACCGCGCATTTACGGACGCGACCGCAAAGGTGAACCGCTGAGCTACGGCGACGGAGAAAAATTATGAAACGCGACAGCATTGCTTACCAAGCGCTGTTACTAGGCATTTTCGCCAGCCTGTCCACCATTTTGCTGGTGGTGGGCAACGCCTTCACCCACGCCGCCATCGAACAACGCCGCCAAGAAGACCTGCAATTGTCGCTGCGCGAGGTATTGCCCGCTGAACATTTTGACAACAGCTTGGTGACTTCAGCGCTGCAATTCACCGCTGCCGACGGCAAACCGCTCACTGTCTATCGCGGCAGTTTGCAAGGCAAAATCACCGCCTGCGTGTGGGAAATCCGCAGCGATCAAGGCTATTCCGGCACCATCCGTCTGCTGCTGGCAGTCAATACTGAGGGCGCAATTCTCGGCGTGCGCGTCATCGCCCACGCCGAAACCCCCGGCTTAGGCGACAAAATTGAAGCCAATAAATCCGATTGGGTTCTGAAATTCAACGGCTTATCACTGGGCAATCCGCCGCAAGCGCAATGGAAAGTGAAAAAAGACGGCGGTCAATTCGATTCCTTCAGCGGCGCGACCATCACCCCCAGAGCAGTGGTGCAAGCGATTGAAAACGGCTTGTTATTTTTCCGCGACAACCGCGAGGCGCTGCTGCAAGGCGGGTGATTTGGGGTATACT
>DYPE01000106.1 GCA_020720085.1 Dichelobacter nodosus
ATGATGGCGTAGTCAGTTGATTTTTACCAAAACATCACGCCCATGGCCATTGCCACGCACACCAGGGTGTGCGTCAGCAACACTTGCGGGATTGCGGGCAACAGCCGCGCCCAAAGTGCGTTATATCCCGCTGCCAGAGCAGGAAGCAAGGCCACCAGGCCCCAGCGCATTCCAGCGGGTAGGGGCGCAAGCAGGATGAGCGTAAAGCCCAGCGCAAAGAGTGCGACCAGTCCCCATGGCGCGCGGTTTGTGCCCAAGCGGGCGGGCAAGGTCCATTTGCCCGCGCGGCGGTCTGCTGCAATGTCGGGAATGGAGTTAATCCATAAAATCGCAGCGGTAAAAATGCCCACGATGATCCCCAGCCACCACGCTGCCACTGGCACGTAGTCTAGTTGGGTCCACACGGTGCCCGCCACGGGCAACACGCCAAACGCCAATGCAATCGTCACATCCCCCAAACCTCGGCAGGCCAGGCACGGCGGGGCTGAATAAAATATGGCAAGCCCTGCGCCCGCTAGGCCGATCCACAGCAATGTGAGGCCAGTCAGCCACATCATCCATAGCCCAACCACCACGCCCCCCAGCAGCAGGAACACGCCCAAACGCCAAACTTCCGCGCTGGGCAACACTGCGTTTTGAATAAAACGGCTGCCGCCGGAAAATGGATAAATCCGGCCTTGATTCATGGCATCATTGTGTTGATCGTAGTAATCATTCAGCACGTTCGCGCCCGCATGGAACAGCATAATCGCCACGATGGTCAGTACGGCTAAATCCAATTTAAGCGTGGCAGCTTCATGCCAGACCAGCGCCAGGGCAGTAATCACCGCCAATACCGAGGCGGTAAAAAACGCAGGACGAGTGGCGGAAAACCAGGTATAACAACGGTTGAGCCAGGTAGATTGGTGATAAACGCTGGCGCTGGGTTCTAGCATAAGGTGTCTCCTGCGGTGGGGTTACAAAATAACGTACAGATTTGCATACAAGAGTTGGCAACCTCTTTTCGTTGCCCATCCTACGTTATGCCTGCACGCAATGGCACAAAACTGACCCATTCCAGCATTTCTTGGATATGGCCCTTGGCAGTCTTGCGCACGCGCAATAATTGCTGCGCTTGGTTATTGCCAACGGGAATGACCAGCACGCCGCCTGGGCGCAGTTGTTCTATCAGCGCCGGAGGCAGCCATGGCGGCGCGGCGCTGACTAACACCGCGTCAAATGGCGCGTGCTCTGGCCAGCCTAAGTAGCCATCGCCATGCAAATAATGGATATTGTTCAAGCCCATGGCGCTGAGGCGTTGTTCGGCCTGACGCGCCAGCGGCGCGATGCGTTCAACGGTGAAGACCGTGGCAACCAATTGCGCTAGGATTGCGGTTTGGTAGCCGCAGCCGGTGCCGATTTCCAGCACTTTGGCGGGCGGCAACGCATTGTGCTGCTCGGGCATATCAAGCAGCAATTCGGTCATGCGCGCAACAATGTAGGGTTGGGAAATGGTCTGACCCAGGCCGATGGGCAGGGGTGAATTGTCATAAGCCCGCGTGTATAACGCCTCATCCACAAACACGTGGCGCGGCGTAAAGCGAATTGCGTCCAGCACCGCCTCAGAACGCACGCCCATGGCCTGGATTTGCTCTGCCAGGCGGTCACGGGCGCGTTGCGACGTCATGCCCGTTCCCAGATACGCTTCAAGCGAGGGTCGTGTCATGACACCAGCCCAAGCCTAGGCAACGCATTACGATACTTGGCATTGTAATGCGTTGGTTCCTGGATTTTTTTGCAGTTGTTGTATCCAGGCGTCCACAGCGGGCAACGCGGAATGGCGGGTAAGGTCAACATGCAGGGGCGTAATGGCAACAAAGCCAGCATTTACTGCGTAAAAATCTGTGCCTGGCCCAGCGTCCACCGCTTCACCCGGTGGGCCAACCCAGTAGATGGTATGGCCGCGCGGGTCAGTCATGGCAATGACCGGCTCGGCTTTGTGGCGGTGTCCCAAGCGCGTGGCCTGCAACCCTTTGATTTGATTGCGCGGCAAATCGGGGACATTGATATTAAGAATGGTATTAACCGGCAACTCGCTAACTCGTAAGGTAGCAAGCAATTCTGCCACCACTTGCGCGGCAGTGGCATAATGTTGCACGGGTTTGGCTGTGGCCATGGATACCGCGATAGACGGCAAACCGAGAAAACGGCCTTCCATGGCCGCTGCTACCGTGCCAGAATAAATTACATCATCACCCAAATTACTGCTGGTGTTGATGCCTGCAATCACAATATCCGGCGCAGTTTCCAGCAAGCCGGTGATGGCCAAATGCACACAGTCGGTGGGCGTGCCGTTCACGCTCACCACGCCGTTGCCGCGCGCCACCGCACGGATTGGCGTGTCTAATGTCAATGAATTGCTCGCGCCGCTACGGTCACGGTCTGGCGCTATCACGTCAATGCGCGACACAAAGGGCAAGGCGCGTAAATGCTCGTGCAGGCACGCCAGGCCAGGCGCGAGATAGCCGTCGTCATTGCTGAGCAGAAGATTCATGCAGTCACATGCCCTTGAATTTAACCATTTTGGCATTGCCCGAGCAAAAACTCCAGCAAGGCTTTTTGTGAATGCAGCCGGTTTTCCGCTTCATCCCACACCACACTTTGCGGGCCATCCATCACTTCATCCGTCACTTCCTCGCCGCGATGGGCGGGCAAACAGTGCATGAACAACGCATCTGGCTTGGCCAAACGCATCAATTCAGCATTCACCCGGTATGGTTGGAAAATCGCCAGCCGCGCCGCGTGTTCGTCTTCTTTGCCCATACTCGCCCAAGTGTCGGTGACCACTAAATCTGCATCCGCCACGGCGGCTTGCGGCGAAGCCACCCACTGCGCTAGGCCATTGCTGGCGTCCAGCCAGGGCAGATGCGGCGCATAGCCTTCAGGTACGGCAATGCGCAGAGAAAAACCAAACTGGCGCGCGGCATTGATGTAAGAATTGCACATATTGTTGCCATCGCCTACCCATGCCACAGTTTTGCCGCGAATATCGCCCCGATGCTCAAAATAAGTTTGCATATCCGCCAGCAATTGACAAGGATGACATAAATCAGTTAAGCCATTGATGACCGGCACACTGCTATAGCGGGCGAACACTTCCAGCACATTCTGGGCATAGGTACGCACCATAATGGCATCTGCCATGCGCGACAGCACGCGCGCGGTGTCTTCCAATGCTTCGCCCCGGCCCAGTTGAGTGTCGCGCGGCGATAGAAAAATCGCATGTCCGCCTGCTTGCGCCATGGCAGATTCAAACGACACTCGGGTGCGGGTGGATGACTTTTCAAACACCATAGCCAGCACACGATTTTTCAAAAATTCATGGGGAATATTGAGGCGTTGCAATTCCTTTAATTCCCGCGCACGCTGAATTAAGGCCACCAGTTCAGTCGGCGTGAAATCTAGCAGAGAAATAAAATGTCTAGTCATCACGCAGCCCTCCGTGTCGGATTTGAAATCCGGTCGTAGCGGTGTTTTCGCCAACGGCGGTGTTCCCGCCCGGTGCTTGCGCGAGAAAGCCTTCCACCAATGCAATCACCCCCTCCGCCAATTGCGCCAATTGCGCCTCAGTCATGACAAATGGCGGCAGTAACCGCACCACTGAACTGGCAGTTACGTTAATTAACAGTTGGTTATCCAGCGCCACACGCATCAAGCCGCCACAAGGTTGGCCCAAATCTAAGCCAATGAGCAAGCCATGGGCGCGGATTTCTTTTATCTTGCCGTCTAGTGCCTGGTGAAACCGGCTAAGCAAATATGCCGAATCCGCCTTGACTTTATCCAACAATTCTTGTTGTTCAATCACATCTAATACCGCCAAGGCCACCCGGCACGCCAGCGGATTGCCACCAAACGTAGAGCCATGGCTGCCTGGCCCCAAGCAGTCCGCTGCCGCGCCGTGCGCCAAACACGCACCAATGGGCATCCCATTGCCCAATGCCTTGGCCAAGCACAGCACGTCCGGCACGATGTGGTTATGCTGAAACGCAAACCATGCACCGGTGCGGCCTATGCCGGTCTGGATTTCGTCAAGCATCAACAGCCAACCGCGCTCGTCACATAGAGCGCGCAAGCGGTTGAGATACTCAGCAGCAGGCACATGCACGCCGCCCTCGCCTTGCACGGGTTCGACCAAAATGGCCACAGTGGACGGGGTGGCAGCGGCAAGAATTGCGTCCACGTCGTTATAGGGCACGCGCGTGAATCCTGCCACTAACGGCTCAAATCCCGCCTGGGCATTGCGGTTGCCCGTGGCAGTGAGCGCCGCCAGTGTGCGGCCATGAAAGGCATTTTCCATCACAATAATTTCAGGCATTGCGATGCCGCGTCCATGGCCATATTTGCGGGCAATTTTGATTGCCGCTTCAATGGCTTCTGTGCCAGAATTGCAGAAAAATGCTTTATCTAGCCCGGACAGCGCAGTGAGGCGTTGTCCCAAGCGTTCTTGCAGGGGAATTTGGTACCAATTGGAGGTGTGTAACAGCGTTTGCGCTTGTTCCACAATGGCAGCCGTAACTGCCGGATGCGCATGGCCCAGGCTGCACACTGCCACGCCAGACATCGCGTCCAGATAACGGCGGCCCTGCGTATCCCACAGCCACGCACCCTGTCCGATTGCGAATTGAACAGGTAACCGAGTGTAATTTGAAAATAATGCGCCAGACATTTTGCGCCTCCTGGAAATAATAAAGGCAGTCTAAAAAGACTGCCTGCGCAAAACGATTATTATGTTTCAATACGCATTATGCCGTCAAGATTTTTATGTGTCCTACCATTTTGCATCGCCACGTCACGTCCAGCGGCAAAAAATAGCTATACTATTCTGTCGGTTATGTGGGTGTGATGGAATTTTAGAACATTAGCATTGACTAATATTCCATATTCCGTATAATGCTCTTCCATACGGGAACAAAAGCTTGTGCTCTCCCAGAATTCCTCCATCCTCCTTTGGTGGTTTGGCGCGGCAAAAACCGCGCCTTTTTTTTGCCTGCGATTTACCCAGGAGTCCAAGCTCCTAGGCTTGGACGTTTGGTTTGGATTTTTTAAGTTTTACGGGGCGGGGGCCTGGCAATAGCCAGCCGGGAGCGGCTCAAGACGCAGTGGCTGCGGCGGCAGGCCAAGCAGGACGCGGTACACGGCTTTGTATTCCATCACGCGCTTGACGTACAAGCGGGTTTCCGGGAAAGGAATCGTCTCAATCCAAATATCCGCTGGCAAGCAGCCACGCTCGCGCAGCCAGCGCAAAGCGCGGCCCGGCCCAGCGTTATACGCCGCGCTGGCCGCTACCGGATGGTTATCGAATTTATCCAGCATACCACGCAAATACGCCGTGCCTAAGCGCAGATTGGTGGCCACGGATTTCACATCGTCCGTGCTTTGTATTGCCAAGCCCAACTGCCGGGCCACTTGTTGCGCAGTACCTGGCATGAGCTGCATCAGGCCCATTGCGCCCGCTGACGAATGCACGAAGGTCATGAATGCGCTTTCCTGGCGGATGGTGGCAAAAGTGTATTCCGGCGCAACCCCGCTTTCCGTGCTGGCGATTTGAATTTCTTCCTGAAATGCTAACGGAAAACGGATGCGCAAATCATCCATCGCCTCGCTGTCTGCGGCTGCGCTGATGGCGCGGTCATGCCAGCCCCACTGGCTGGCCAGCCAGGCCGCTACGGCGCGTTCGCGGCGATTCATGGCTTTCAGCGCAGTTTCCCATTCGGCGCGTGCTTCTGGCGCAAATGCCAAATAATAAAATTCACGCGCGCGCAATACACCAGGATAGCGTTGGTACAATTCTAAAGGCTCCTGCTCGCTCGCCATAAAGTTTTTTTCTTGCAATTCATGCGGAAGCGCTAAATAGTCGGCAGCGAGAAAACCATAAAAATCGCGCGCCCGTGCGGCTTGCGCAAAAAATTCGCGTGCCAGTTCTGGGTCGCCGGTTTGCGCCAGCGCCCGAGCGCGCCAATATTGCCATTGGTTTTCTACTTGGATTTCTGGTGGTAATTGTGGCAAAACGGCCAACATCTCCGCCCAATCCTGCGCCAATAACGCCAATTTTACGCGCGCCAGCAGTACATCCGCATTCACCTCAGTTTCCGGCAATTCTGTCAACCAAACGCGCGCTTCGGCCACATTGGCGGCAGCGCCAGCCAAGGCTATGGCGCGTGCCATAGTACCTTTTTCATGCGCGGAAAAAGCATAATCCCCCTGATGCACCTGCCACCAGACCCAGGCTTCAGCGGGTTCCTTGGCTGCCAGCCGTTGCACACCATGACGGATAATTTCGCGCGTAAACTCGCCGTCTGCTAAGTCTAAAGATGCCAAAGCTTGCTGCGGCTCATTGTGCAATTTTAGCCAAGCATCCGCACGCGCTTGCGCTTGCGTGCTGACTAATTTATTGCGCAAAAACGCGGCGAGCTTAGAATTGTTGGCATTCAAACTGTAGCGTAAGCGCTGCCACACCAGGTCATCCGTCATGCGCGGGGAGGTGTAGAGCAGCTCAAACAACGGATCGCACTCGCCTGGCAACGACTTGCCCACCAGCCACACGTTGGCAATTGTGTCCAACCAATCGGCCAGTGGCTCGCCCACGCCGAGATGCGCGCGGATGGCGAGGCATTCCAGGCGTTTATCGCTGTGCGGTGTGTACAGCCGCAGGTAGTCCGCCCATTGTTGTTGCTGGCCCAACTGCAACAGCCAGCCGCGCCGCAGCATCTCCACCAGTGGCGCATCGCGGAATTGCGCAAAAAACTGCACCAGCTCGCCAGTGGGCACGGCCTGCACGTCTGGCTTGAAGTAGCGATAACGCAAGTAATAATACAAAGGATACTCCGTGAGTTGTGCAGAAATGGCTTCGGCTTCCGCCCAATCTTCACGCAGCAGCGCTTGATACGCTTGCTGGAATTGTTGGCGTTGCGCCTGCCAGTGCGGGCCGTCCAGCGCATCATTGGCTGCGTGGGTTGGCGTGACCAAGATGGAGAGCAGGCCAAAGCTGGCCAAAGTGATAAGCTTATAAATTTTCATGGGGTTTCTTCGTGTGGACGGTGAATGGGGGCACTAGCGCACGCTTCTGACCACAAAGCCATCATTGCGCGCGCAGCTTTTGGCGGAGCGTTTTAATACCTCAGCGCTACAGGCGCGCGGTTTGCCAGCAGTATTGTGGCAGAAAAATATTTCTTTCAAAAAGCGCCCCGCATCCGAACAATACGGTGCCACGGCTTCCTTAGGCAGATCAGGATTGGCGGTGGCGAAATCCGTTTGCAGCTTGGTGTAGGTGGTGCGGAAAGCTTGATCTGGCGACTGATAGGCAGGGGGAATATGCACTTTTTGTTTTAATTGATGGGAGAAATCCAAATAGCCTTGTGCGCCTAAGCCGCTGCAAGTGCCATGTTTTTGCCATTCATGTTGGCATAATTTCGCGCTGGGAAAAATGTCACAGTTGGCCGCAGTCGGCAGTGATTCTTCGCTACAGGATTGTGGATAGCCCCGCTCATATTGCGGCCATACGCCATGCAGCACAAACGCATATTTTTTGCCGGTTTGGCATTGTGGTTCGCGTTGGGCATTGGCCGACGTGGCGCAAAAATCCGGCGACCAGGACAATACCAGCACGTAATAGTCAAATTTTCCCACCTCATCGCGCGCCACAGCGATGGAGGGAATTAGCATAGACAATGCGGCTAAAACGAATAGCCCTCTGGCGAGTTTCATCATTGGGTGCTCCTAAAAAATGTGGTGAAAAAAAGGGTATTGTATGCCAGCTCTGTGGCGTGTTGTCAAAGATGCGTGGCGAGCTTGGGTGGGGATAAACCCCGCCCCTACATGACACAGCCCCGCGTTGTGCGTTCATTGCGCAGTAACCGCTTGGGCTTGCGCGTTATGCGCGATGGCCAGGCGGTACAATTCATTTTTCTTGCCGCCCGTTAATTGTACGGCTAAATCTACAGCCTGCTTTAACGGCAACTCGGCCAATAACACGGCCAACGTGCGCGCTACTGCTTGTTCATCGGCATCCTGTGCGGGCGCGCCTTGCGTCACCACCACGAATTCGCCCTTGCAATGCTGCGGACAAGCGTGCAGCCAATCGAGCAATTGCGCCAGCGCGCCGCGTTGGGTGGTTTCATGCAGTTTGCTGATTTCTTTCACTAACGCCGCCTGGCGGTGCGCGCCAAAACAGTCTGCCATGTCTGCTACACAGTCGAGAATGCGGTGCGGTGCTTCATAAAATACCAGGGTGCGGGTCTCCTGCGCCAATTCACCCAAGCGCGCGCGCCGGGCGCTGGCTTTGGCGGGCAAAAATCCTTCAAACACAAACTGATCCGCTGCGAATCCAGCCACAGACAGTGCAGCGGCCTGCGCGCTGGGGCCGGGGATGGCGATCACCGCGATGGCGTGCTGGTGGGCCATGGCCAAAAATCGAACACCGGGATCGCTGACCACCGGGGTGCCCGCATCGCTGATGAGCGCAATCGATTCGCCAGCCAGCAAGCGTGCAATCAACAGCGCTCCGGCCTGGCGTTCGTTATGTTCGTGCAAGGCCACCAGCGGGGTGGTGATGCTAAACGCATCCAGCAAACGGCGACTGTGGCGGGTGTCCTCAGCAGCAATACACGCCACCTTGCGCAAAACTTCTTGCGCGCGGACGCTAAAGTCTTGTAGATTGCCTATGGGCGTGGCCACTACATATAACAAACCCGTTGCGCACGCCCTGATTGGCCCGGAATGAAGTGGAAGGGCCGTGTCCGTCATTTACCTTACCCATTTGTTAAAACATCATGAACAATACTCTGCGCTTTATCCGAAAATACTGGCTGTTGCCCCTGCTTGCAACCCTGTTGTTGCATGGCTGCATTCCGACCATTACCCTGCCCACTGGCCCGGATCGTGCGCCTAGCGCACAATCCAACGAGGCCGCAGCCTTTGTCGCCAAAAGCGATTTTCTGGGGGCCGCGCAAACCTATTTGCGCCTGGCGGATCAATCGCGCCCGCCCGAGCAACTTCACTATCGGATGCAAGGCATAGAATATTTGCTGCGCATTAACCGCGATGCCGAAGCCAAAGCGCAATTGGCCAAATTACGCCTCGCGCCTGGTGACGATGCCGCCTTGCGCGCGCGTTACGCGCTGGCACAAGCCATGGTGGCGCAGTCTGCGGGCGACATCAACACCTGCGCGCAATGGTTACACCAGGCCACACAATTGGGCATTCCCGCAACACAACGCGAAGCGTATCACACCTTGGCCGCGTTGCTTGCAGAAAGCCGCAAAGAATATCTCAAAGCCGCTGAAGAACGCGCCCGCTTAGACAGCCTGCTGACCGCAGGATTTGATAAGAGTAGCAACCAGTCCAAGTTGTGGCAAGATTTAACCGAACTGCATACTGGCGCGATTCCCGCAGCGGCCAGCAAGGATAACCACTGGAATGGCTGGCTGGACTTAGCGCGCACCACCAAAGAAACGCCGCCCGGCCTGCTGGCGGGCGCGCTGGCGCAATGGCGCGCGCGCTATCCTGGTCATCCGGGCCAATCCCTGCCATTGGGCCAAGGGCAAGCCGCTTCCGCCCTGTTTCCCTCCACGCCCCCCCCCTTGCCAGACTCAGTGCAACCCCTGGCCGCCAAAGCGCACATCGCGTTATTGTTGCCACAAAGCGGAAAATTCGCCTTGCCCGCGCAAGCGGTGCAGGAGGGATTTCTGGCCGCGTGGTACGAAGATTCTGGCGCGCAATATCCAGTGCGTGTATACCATGCGGATCAAGGCAACGCGGGCGCGGCCTATCAGCAAGCGCTGCAAGCAGGCGCACGCTTCGTAGTTGGGCCGTTGGAAAAAAGCGCCATTGAAGCACTGCTGCAACAATCCAACACTGGGGGTACAAGCAATGGCAATGCCCTGAGTGTGCCCGCGTTGTTTTTGAATGCGCTGGAAAACACAGCAGTGCCCGCCAATGTGTACCAATTCGCGCTCGCGCCAGAAGACGAAGTAGAAGCCGTGGCCAGCCAAGCTTGGGCCGAAGGCCATACCACGGCGGGCGTGCTGTACCCGACCTCGGATAAAGGCGGGCGCTTGCTGCAAGCCTTCCACCAGGCCTTTGGCCGCATGGGCGGAAAAATCGTAGAAGCCGTCAGTTATGACGCCCAAAACTACGCCACTGCCGCGCAAACCATTGCCGCCGCTTACAAACAAAAATCCATTAGCGTGCTATTTTTGGTGGCCAAGCCAGAAATTGCCCGCCAAATCAAGCCGATGATTAATTATCACCTGGCGCATACGCTGCCCATCCTGGCATTGGGCCAAATTTACAGCGGCCACCCAAGTCCGCGTTATGACGAAGATTTGTCTGGCATCCGTTTTGTAGAAATGCCATGGCTGTTTCCAGAAACCAACCTGGATACGCGGATTCTGGCCAATCTGCAACAGCAGTCGCCACAAATGATGCAGGAATATCAGCGTTTGGCTGCGTTTGGCCTGGATGCGTACCGCTTGGCGCGCAATTTATTGCAACAAGGCAATAGCGGTCAGCTCTCCATTTCTGGCGCAACCGGTAAATTAGAATTAGACGCCAGCCGCCGTTTCCGGCGCACTGGGCTGGTGTTAGCTACGTTCCAAAGCGGGCGTCCGGTTCCCTCTCCCCATGCGCCTTGAGCGCACATGGTGGCAAGCCTGGCGCAACTGGCTGGGTTGGTCATTGGTACCCACGCACCTAACCCCAGCCGCCGCAGCGGGACAACACGCGGAAAATCAAGCCTGCCGCCACTTGCAAGCAGCGGGCTTACACATACTGGCGCGCAACGTGCGTTGTAAGGGCGGCGAATTGGACATTATCTGCCGCGATCACCACACCATCGTGTTTGTGGAAGTGCGTTACCGCGCCCATTCCACATTTGGCGGGGCTGCTGCCAGCATCAGCGCAGCGAAACAGGCAAGAATTCGCCATTGCGCGCAAGCCTATTTGCTCAAGCACCCGCTGCGCCGCAACCAAGGCTGCCGGTTCGACGTGGTGACGATTGAGGGAACCGCGCCACATACCCGCTTAACCTGGTTCCCCCAGGCGTTTTATTGAACCAACGCACGGCCAGGTTATTTCATTTTTTTGGTAGTGCCCCAATCTATAGGACTTCCAAGAATTATCCACTTTGAGTGACT
>DYPE01000107.1 GCA_020720085.1 Dichelobacter nodosus
GCCGCGTTTAAGCAGCACAGGAAATTCTTGCTGACGGCCCACGAGTTTGAGCAGTTCAAAATTTTGCGTATTGCGCGTGCCAATTTGCAGCATGACGCCTGTGGGATTGCCCGTGGTATGGAGTGCTGCGCGGATTTCGTCTACGTGCTTTTCGTGGGTGATTTCCATGGCAATCACTTTTATACCGTACTTTCCTGCCAGTTCAAAGGTATAATTCAGGCAAGCCGCGCCATGACCTTGAAACGAATACGGGCTGGTGCGCGGTTTGTACGCGCCCATGCGTGTGCATTGCAAGCCATTGTCGCGCAATGCGGCCATCATTTTTTCCACGTGTTGCGGGGTGTCCACTGCACACAACCCGGCAAAAACATTCAGGTTATCCTGGCCAAAGCGGACGCTGTTATACTCAAAGTGGCTAGGCCGCCGTTCGTCTTTGTGACGGCCTAGAATGCGGTATTCCTGGGAAATGCGCACTACGCGCTCAACGCCAGGTAGGCTGCTGACTTCTGACAGCGAAAGCGCGGCAGTGTCGCCAATTAGATAAATTTCACACAGGGTTTGCATAGCCCCCTGTTCTTGGTGTAAACGCCATTGCACATTGGGCAATTGATCCAGGTGTTGTTGCAGTTGCTGGAACTGTGGCGATTGCGTGGTAACTTCGGGTTGTAAAATAATAATCATGAGTAGTATCACAAGGTGGAACGAGAAGATAAAATTATGGCACAAATCGTTGGACGCGCGCATCCATGCCGCGTGGTTCCCGTCTGTTTTCCCTTGCCACAGCCATTCACTATATTAGGAAAATCTGCATGATAGACTCAAATGATTCAATTCCGCTTCATGACAGTGACGGCGCAACGCCGCACACCGTTCCGCATCACCGCCCTCTGCGTCCGCCTTGGGATCGCTTGTTGCCATTGGCTACGCGCGTTTTTGTGTGGGCCATTATTCTGGGCACGTTGGTGTTGCTAAAATCGTTTTTTGCGTTGATTTTTCTGACGTTTGTATTCGCTTACATTCAGGCGGGCGTGGTAAGCGGTTTATCGGTGTATGCGCCGAAGCGGCGCGTGGCACTGGTGGCGCTGGTGGGTGTGCTTTTCCTAAGCATCGTGGTGGCGCTGAGTATTTTTCTAGCGCCACGAGTATATCAGCAAGCTGCTGGGTTTGCGAAAGAGTTTTCCGTGTACATGGAAAAAATCGACCAGGAATTGCTGGAAGTGAGTAAGCGTTACCCTTCGTTGCAGGATGCGATTCCTGAATTAAAGGCTTTAGCGGAAACCGAGGCCCATGGTGCGACGTCCAAATGGTCGTTTAAGGATTCGCCGTCAATGGCCTTGGCGGAAACCTTGCTTGGATTGGGCGAAGTGGACAATGGCAAGGAACAAATGAAATTGGTTTTGGATCAGTTGGCAAATATTAGTAGCATGGCATTAGCAATGATTTCTACTTTTTTGCTCGCATTGCTATTTTCTTTCCTCATCGTGCTAGATTTACCGCATCTTACTTCTGGGGTAAAAAGCTTAGAATACACAAAGTTGCGGTTTATTTACGAAGAGGCTGCCGATAATATTTATCAATTTGGCAAAGTGCTGGGTCATGCCATGCAAGCGCAATTTTATATTGCTTGTATCAATACGGTGCTTACTGCGCTGGGTATTTATTGGCTGGGCATGGGCAGCCAAATGGCATTTTTGTCGGTAATTGTGTTTTTATGCAGTTTTGTACCCGTGGCGGGCGTATTTATCAGTTCTGTGCCCATCTGCTTGGTGGCATTGAAAACCGGCGGCTTACAATTGGTAGCATTGTCTATCATGCTCATCACCATCATTCATATGATTGAGGGATATATTCTCAATCCTAATATTTATGGTGCGCGTTTACGCATTAACCCAGTGATTGTATTGATTGTTTTAACCATAGGTGGCAAATTATTCCATATTTGGGGCCTGATTCTAGGCTTGCCGGTATGCACCTATCTTTTTGCCCACGCCATCCGCCATGAGCCGCTGGCCCCCGTTAAATCCAAGCTGTTCCCGCGCCGTGCGGCGCGCAACGCAAACCCAGACAATTAGCGTGCGGCTTGCTTATTTGCTTGTGCTTGCTATCATTAACCAGGCGCGCATGATGGCGCGCCAGCGCTTTTTTCTCTACTCCTCACCAGTTGGCAGCTATGTCCACTCCTATCATCCGCGTGTGCGGGTTGATGTACGAATATCCCGGCCTGCGGGCATTGGATAATCTTGATTTCAGCATCCCGGCAGGGGCGATTACCGCCCTGGTCGGGCCGAATGGTGCGGGCAAAAGCACGTTGTTGCGTTGCCTGGCGGGGCTGGATCGGCCCTTGGCAGGTACGATTACCGTGGCCGATGTGAATGTGTTAGATTCGCCGCGCGAAGCGCACCGGCGGATTGGCTTCTTGTCCGATTTTTTTGGATTATACAATGAGCTAACCGTGCAGTACGGACTCACGTATATCGCCAGAACGCGCGGCTTGCCAGCGGATTCGCCGCGCATTTTGGAAACTGCCAGGCACTTGGAGTTGCTCCCCCTGTTAGAACACAAAGCCGGTAATTTATCGCGTGGTCAACGCCAACGGCTGGCCATTGCCCAAGCCATTATTCACCAACCGCACGTGCTGCTACTGGATGAACCCGCCTCGGGCCTAGACCCAGAAGCGCGCCATACCCTGGGCGCGCTGTTTCGCAGTTTGCGCGAGCAAGGCATGACTTTGCTGGTATCTTCCCACATTTTGTCCGAATTGGACGAATACGCCACGGATGTGCTGATTTTGGACGCCGGCCGGGTGGTGGCACACTATCCGTTGCACGCTAGGGCAGCAGCGGCACAGGTAACGTGTCGGCTGGAATTGGCCAGTGAATGCGATGCGTTGGAAAATATACTGCACCACCTGAATATTACTGGCGCGGTAGCGGTTGCGCCCTTGGCATGGGATATTCCGGTGGAAGGCGGGCTGGAAGCCCGCCGCCGCTTGTTGGCGGAATTGGTGGCGCAAGGCGCGCCCGTGTGTGGCTTGTTTGAAGTCAAGGCCAGCTTACAAACCATGTACTTAAATCAGCTAAAACTCGCCCGCGCACAGAGCGCAGCGGACAGCGGAGCGTCTCATGGGCTATGAAATGAATCCCGAGTTGCAACGCAACTTACGGCTGGAATTAACGCCGCACCGGATGTTCGCCATGCCGCTGGTGCTGGGGTTGTTTTTTTTATTTTTAGCCGTGGTATCGTCCGACGATTGGCCGGACTCACTGGCCTCCACGGCCTCTTGGTTTATTGGTGCCATTGTATTGCTTTGGGGCGGCAGGCAGGCCACAGAAAGCGTGATAGAGGAAATCAGCCAACGCACTTGGGATTGGCAACGCATGTCCACGCTCTCGCCTTGGGACATGACGTGGGGCAAACTGTTTGGCGCGACCAGTTATAGCTGGTATGGCGCGATACTGTGCGCACTGGTGCTTATTTTTACGCTGCCAGCCGCAGAAAGTCCTTCCAATGCGCTGGTTATATTATCGGCCTTATTTGGCTATGGCCTGCTGATGCAGGCGCTCGGGTTGACGTTAGCCCTGCACATCGCACGACGCTACCGCGCTATTTCCAGCCGTGAGACCACGGGCGCGTATTTCCTGATGTTGCTGATGACTTCCGGCGTATTGCCAGCCATTTTAATCAATAGTCTGGAATCCTCTGTGCCAGACCTGGTATGGCATGGTTTGCCATTGCCGCGCACCGAGTTCAACCTCTTATCGTTGTGGATTTTTGTGGGTTGGGCTTGGCTGGGCGCATACCACGCCATGCGGCGCGAATTGCAATTCAAAAATCCACCGTGGGCCTGGCTGGCGTTTGTGGTATTTTGCATGGTTTATCTGGCTGGGTTTGACATCGCCGCTGAGCATGAAAAAGAACTGGCAGTTCCCTTCACTTGGCTGATCGCCTTTGGCACGGGCCTGTTTTGGACGTATTTATTACTGTTGAGCGAAGCCAAGGATTTAACCCAAGCGCGCCATTTAGCACTGGCCTGGCAGCGTGGGCAATGGGCAGATTTGCTGGATCAAACTCCGCGCTGGCTACTGACCTTGCTGCTCACGTCCGCCATTGCGCTGGTCGCACTGGTCGTGGCCCCGCACGTGCCGATTGATTCCGGCTATTCAGCATTGCCCATCATTATGCTATCCATGACCCTATTCGCGCTGCGCGACGTGGGCATTGTACTCTTGCTCAATTGGCCCGCCAAACTGAATACCACGCCCAACGCCAACCGCCGCGCGGATGTGGCGGCTATGGTGTATTTTTTGGTGCTCTATCTGGTTGTGCCAGGCATTTTAGCAAACAGTGAATTTCCTGCACTGGCGGCGTTGTTTTGGCCCGTAGCGCACGAACAAAATGCCTGGGCCATTTTGCTGCCGCCGCTGCTGGAAGTGGGCTTGGTTTTTTCCTTGCTGGCCAACCGGCTGCGTGGCTTGTGGACTAAGTTACAGTGACACGGCGGAAAGCGCAGATTTCGACTTTGTTGCTGGCCATGTTGATGGTCAATGCTGCCGTGCTTGCGTCAGCGCAAGACACTGCCAGCCATACGCTGCTCGGGCATTGGCGGGTGGCTGGACACCGCGCACCGCACATGGAACCTGCGCCAGAAGGCTGGCTTGGGCGTATCTTGATTGCAGGCGAAAAGCACATGCAATTCGGCGAGGCCCAATGCGCGGCAGACTACCATGCTCGGCCAGTGCTGGCGCAAGCTTATGCGCTGGACTACTTTCATACCACCCCAGCCGCGTTGGGAATGCCGGATGGCGTGATTACCCACATTGCGACCGGTTGCACCATTGCCGGGTTGGAGTCCATTTTGTTGATTGCGCCAGATGCCGCGTTATTTGAATACAATGCCATGTTTTTTTATTTGCGCCGCCAGCCCGCTCCCCCTGCTGTTGCGCTGGCGCCTGCTACCCCGCCGCTGCCAGAGGCTGCTACAACCCCGGCTAAACCGCGTGCGGACAAAAAAAATCCTCTCCCGCAACAGCGCTCGGATATTAAAACGGGCCGTTTGAACCGATCCCACGCCGCTTGCCGCACATTGCGCGTATCTGGCATGGAGTGGGCGGATTACCAAATTCTGCCCGAACACAGTTTCAGCCTTACCCTGCCTGAATATGGATCGGTATGTTTTTTAACCCTGGCCCACGACCGCCAGGGCGACCGCTTTGTGCTGGCCAACCGCCAGGGCAAACCGCTGGCACGCTTTGCCGATGATGCGTCCGCCTATACCCAGGCGGTAAGCTTTCCCGATCTAAACCAAGACAGCATTCCCGAAGTGGTTGCCATCATGCGCGACAGTGCAGGACAACCGCAAAACCGCGCCTATTGGAGCCACACCGCCCTTCAGCAAGCTCAGGACACCGCCGCGCGCGGACCAACCTGGCGCACGGATGCTGTTGTCAACCAACAGTTAAATCAATTCACCAGTTTCAAATCCGTGAAACGTTATCTTTCCAACCCAACGAATCAACCAAACTCATGAAAATTTCCCTGTCCACTCGCGCCAAGCTAGAAGACCTCGCCGCCTTGGCGGCTGGTTGTGCCATGCCATTGGCCTTTGCACCATTTTCGTTATTTTTTATCGCGTTAATTTCTCCCACCGTGCTGTTCATGGTTTGGCGGCGGATTTCCCCGCGCCGGGCATTTTGGCGCGGTTGGCTATTTGGCTTGGGGCAGTTTGGCCTGGGCGTGTCTTGGGTCTATATCAGCTTGTACCAATTCGGCGGTATGCCGTTTAGCGGCGCGGTGTTCTTTACCCTATTGTTTATCATGCTCATGGCGCTGTATCCCGCGCTGCTCGGCTGGCTGGTGGTGCGGCATTTCCCGGACTGCAACCGCGTGCGCCTGTTGGCTGTGCTACCAGCGGGCTGGGTATTGCTAGAATGGATACGCGGTTGGTTATTCACCGGCTTTCCCTGGCTACTGCTAGGATATACCCAACTGGATACGCCGTTGCGCGGATTAGCCCCCTTTACCGGCGTATACGGCGTGAGTTGGGCCGTGGCCTTCACCGCCAGTCTATTGACGCTGCTGTGGTTAAAAGGCTGGCGCAAGCGCGCTACACTCAAGGAACTGTTGCCTATACTCGCCGGATTATGGCTGTTTTGCGGCGTGCTGGGCTGGCTGTCCGGTACCGAGCCGGTAGGCGACCCGCTCGAAGTGGCTGTGATTCAAGGCAATGTGGCGCAGGACGCGAAATGGACAGAGGAAATGGCCGCACCCACCGTGCAAAGTTATCTGGAACTCAGCCAGCAACATATTGATGCGGATTTAATTGTTTGGCCGGAAACCGCAGTGCCGTATTTTTCCAACGAACCCATTACTTGGGATTTGGTAGCGCGCTTAGAATTTCTACGCGCAAAACATCAAACCGAGTTTGTGTTTGGCATCCGCGAATACAACCCCACCACCAACCAATTTTATAACAGCGCATTCGCCGTGTCGGAATTTCCCGGCGTATACCGCAAACGCCATTTAGTGCCCTTTGGCGAATATGTCCCCTTGCGCAAACTGGCGGGCGACATCATGCGCCTGGTCGATGCGCCAGTGTACGAAGATTTTTCCGTGGGCGCAGCGGATCAGCCGCCGGTATCGTTGCATGGCCGCAAAGCAGGTATTTTTATTTGCTACGAAGACGCCTTCTCGCGCGAAGCCATGCGCACCCTACCCTTGGCTAATTTTCTGATTAACATCAGCAATGACGGCTGGTTCGGTGACTCGCTGGCCCCGCACCAACATTTAGAAATCGCCCGGATGCGCGCATTGGAAAGCGGACGCTACCTCATCCGTGCCACCAACACCGGCGTTTCCGCCATCATGGACAGCAAAGGCCGCATCATGGGGCGTTTGCCACAATTTGAACGCCAAGTGCTGCGCGCGCAAGTGCAGCCCACGCGCGGCGAAACCATGTACACCATCGCTGGCAACGCGCCGTTGTTGATTTTGCTATTTATGGCCATCGTAGTGGGCGTAGTGTTGGAATATTTCTGGCACTTACCGGCTGACCCGGCCAATCTACGCGATTATCCCACCTTGCTGCACTTATCCGCTAAAAAACGCCACAACGAAGAAGAGGAAGAGGCCAATAGCGATGCGGATGAAGACGACGCGCACCGCAAAGAGGGATAAGCCACATGACCCGGCCCGGCGGAATCGCGCACACGGCTTTGCAATTGGCCCATCAGTTGGAATATCCCAGCTTGGACATAGACCATTACTTGCAGGAATTGCAAAACCTAGCAGATCGGGCGCGCCAGCGCGTTGCCGATCCCTTCGGCAAGCTCAGGACACCGCCGCTGCCTTCTGCCAGCATTTTGGCACTAAACCATGTGTTGTACGAAGAAGAAGGCTTTGTCAGCGAAGTGCACGGCCAGACCAGCAACGACGCCCGCCACTATTTCCTCAATGAAGTGCTGGAACGGCGCGAAGGCGCGCCTTTGCTGCTGGCGCAAGTGTACCTGGAGGTGGGCCGCCGCATGGGCCTGCCCCTGGCTGGCGCGGCCATGCCCTTCGGCAAGCTCAGGACACCGCCCAATGGCAGCTTTTTAGTAGCCTGGCCAGTAGAGGGCAAAACCATGCTCATTGACCCAGCCAACCAAGGCAACGTACTCTCCCCGCGCGCATTGCTCCAACGCTTAGAAGCGGGCGGCAATGACATTTTCACCATGGCACCCTTGCTTAAATTTAGCATAAAAAACATTGATGAAACACAATATTCTCATCTACTGCTACAAGCCTTGCGCGCGCATTACCACCATGCCCAGCGTTGGAAAAAACTGCTGCTGGTATTGAATGAATTGCTCATCATCCAACCGCGCAACGCCGAGTTATGGCACCAACGCAGCGAAACACACACACGGCTAGAATGCCCACAAGCCGCCTTGCGCGATTATCAACGCGCTTTACGCTGCCTGCCCCGCCAGGAACAAATCGCTGAAAATTATCAACGCCGCTTGCTTGGCCTGCAAGCAGCAGCACACGCGCTACATTGAACAGTAATTGCAATTGGGTACCTCTAAAAACCCTTTGCGGGCTAATTTTTGGCTTGGAAACCCGCATGTTTCGTGGCTGGGGAGGGATTTTTAGAGGTTCCCGTTCAGGGCGTTAAGGCATCGGGCGGAGTGCCAAGCTACGGCTTGGCACTCCGCCCGATGCCTTAACGCCCCAAAGGGGCGAAATCCATATAGCCCAGGGCAGCGCCCTGGGTAAGCGGATTGTATTCAGCCAAGCCCTGAAAGGGCGAAATATAGTTTTCCAGAAAAACATTTTGGAATCATACCTGAGCAATATCCTGTTTTAAAAGGTTTTTTACCAAAGTATTTATCTGAAAAACTATAGGGATATCCCTAGATTCTATTTCGCCCTTTCAGGGCTGAATTTGGGGACGCGCCATGCCCAGGGCGTTGCCCTGGGCTATATAGGTTTCGCCCCTTCGGGGCTTAACTTAATGGCAGTGGGAATATGGCTGAATTGGAAAAGCGCAGTTTGTGACCGTTTACAGTATAAAACCCAATATTTCGACAGCCTAGGGTTGGAGAGAAGGTAAAGAAAAAGCTTTATCTTTCAAGTCTTCACATTAACTCTCCCCCGCAAGGGGGATGAGACTGAATGGTTACCTTTATACGCCATTCTGCCGAGCTAATGTATTTCTACCAAATTCATCAATGGCATCAAGCAATTTATACACATCCGTATAAGGATTCCATTGATGGGGCTGCGTGGCAGCCGCATCCGCGCTGTTTTGAGTCTGTGTATTTAATTGTTTAGCGCGTGTTCTGGCAGTTCCAATCTGTGCGGAAACAATCTTGAATATATCTTTGCTACCCTTGTCATAATCGCTCAGTCCATGTTTACAAAAATGTTGGCGCAATGGACTGTTTCTTATTAAATCATCGTAATTAGAATACGGCGGCACGGTTTCCTGAAAGTGCAATAGAAGCCACACTTCAAAACACACATTTGAAAGCGCAATTTGAATATCTTTTGCTTGTGCTTTTTCTCTTGCTTTAGTGTGCCGATCATTAGTGTATCCCTGTTCACTTTCACGGTCATACACCACCCAAAAAATATCCTCTGTCGCGCCTGCTTTCTGTTGCTCTTTTTGTTTTTCGATAGCTTCTTCCACCAACTGCACGGGTGTGTTCTTATTGGTGGGTTCAATAACTATCAATAAACGGCAGCCAGGAAACCTTTGTACGATATAACTGCGCAAATAATTTGGTTCAGTTTTCTCACCTTCACAGTAGATATGAAAAACTCGAAAAGGTTGTTTTTCTGCTTTATTGCGCTTTTTGGGCATGGTTTTTTTCTGCCTCCGCAAATAGCGCAACAATATTTTCATAATCAATAGACGGCACTGCGCCAAAGCGTCCTTCGGCATACCATTGATTAAACGGGCTGGTGGATTTAACTTTGCTCTTGTCAAATTCATCTAACGAATAACAGCGCGTTGCACCTTGATGTTTCTCAGTAAACCAGATTTGATCGCGGCGCAGTAACTCAGCGGTCATTAAATGAATATTGTGCGTAGTAAAAATCAGTTGCGCGTTATTTTTATTGACACGCGGATCGTTGAATAATTTTATAATTAGTTCTGCCATGAAAGGGTGCATACTGTGGTCTAGTTCGTCTAGTATCAGTACACCGCCTTCTTCTAGTTTATCAATTAGAACAGGCGCAAGACTAAATAATCGGCGCGTACCATCAGATTCTTGCCTTTCCCTAAATAACACAGATTTTCCTGCATCAGTTTGGTGAGCAAACATAAATTGCGAATTAATAGAACGAAGAATTTCTTTTTTGACTGGTTCAGGTATTCCATCTGGAAACTTAAAAGATGCTAATTCTTCTTCGCTTATTTCTTTTATTTCAATAGATGCAATACCGGTATCAACACAGGAGAGAATAGATGCCACCGTATTGATTAATCCATCATGCCAATTTATTGTTAAAGGCATCTCATTTAAGCCCAACTTGCGTAAGTCAATTCTGAAGTAATTATAAACACGGCGCAGCATTTCAGGGGTTTCCGCATTATTGCCTGCTTTTGATAAATAAGCATTATTTGCAAATAAAGGAATGCGCCGTGCGCCGCCTTTATATAAACTACCAAACTTAATTTCTTTCCAAGTCGCCCCTGGTTTTCGCTCAAAAATCACCGCAGGCTGGGTTGATGGATAAAAAACCAGACTCTCTTCTATAATTTCCTGTTGGGTAAACGCAATTTTATAAGCATAACGCACCCCTGAAATCACCACTTCAATTTCAAATTGCACGGGCGCGATTTTTGTTTCCTCAGACAATAAGAAAGGATCATATTCAGGAATTGGATCATGTTCTTTTAGTTCTCCTGAATTATCAATAAGCGAACACAAAGCAGAAAGTGCTTTAAGCACATTGGATTTTCCTGACGCATTTGCACCATATAATCCGGCACATTTTAGGACACCGATTTTCTCGCCAGCGGGATAGGCGATGTTGTCGAGCAGATGCGTACCAGGCGTTTCCGCGTAAAGACTGAAGACTTGAGGGTCTTTAATCGAGCGAAAATTGGTGATGGTGAAATCAATAATCATGATGGGAATCTATTTTAATGTGGTTTTTTTGGTAAAATTAAAAAAATAATACAGTTAAAATAGATGCCCGTCAATCTAATATGCAGCAAATTACCCTGACTGCTGACCGGAATATACCGCATCCGCGCCATAGGCCAAGGCATATTTCAGATTTTGCAACATGCCAGGGGCTTAACAATTCAGCGTTTTTTATAGGCGGCATCTAAGGCGACACAGCAGACGATTGCGACATCTCGTCGATCACCTCCAACACTTCGCGCCATTTCGGCCCGTGATCAGTGTGGTCTAGGGCATAGCCTATGCCCGCCAGCAAGGGGGAATGTGGCTGCATAATTTCGTGGCTGCCGTTGATCAGCAGGTCGCGCTGTTGTGTAAAATGCTGGGTAAAAATAGGCCACCACGGCAAAAACGGGAACCAATCAAGCGCGATGTGCGGCAAGGGCTTGGGCACTTGCGGCCAGGCGTGGAACAATTCGGCAAAACAACGCGACAACGCAGCAATGGCTTCCCATGGCTGTTCGCGCTGCAATAGCCGCCATTTAAAATAGC
>DYPE01000108.1 GCA_020720085.1 Dichelobacter nodosus
AGGAATTATTGCATATTCAGCGCGGCATTCCGGTGGAAATGGTGCTGCACCGGCTGACCGAACGGCTGCACGAAGAGTTGGCGATTAAAGAAGAGGCCGCGCAGTGGGCGGTGGATACTTGGGCGCTGGTGTTGGGGGTGATAAGACCAGCCAAGACAAGTGGCAACTCAACCCGCGCAGACTGCCCCGGCAACGCCTAAACCTGCCGCAAGCCAGCAAGCACAACCCACGGCGGGTACGCGGATGGGCAAATACATCGCCTATGACAATGGCACTGTACTGGATACCGAAACCGGTTTGATGTGGATGCGCTGCCTGTTGGGGCAAACTTGGAATGATAAAACCTGCATGGGCGAAGCTGAGGGGTTTACATGGGATGATGCCTGCAAACAATCCGGTAATGGTTTCGCGGGATATAGCGACTGGCGCGTTCCCACGATTGAGGAATTAAAAACCCTGGTTGATAAAACCCAATCCGGGGCAAAAATTCATCCGCAAGCTTTTCCCAATACGCCAGATTTTGTCTGGTCGTCCTCGGCCTATGCTAACGCTTCAGGCGGCGCATGGGGCGTGTACTTCAGCAGTGGATACGACAACTCCAGCAGCCGTAGCAGTAGCCATCATGTCCGGTTAGTGCGCGGCGGACAGTGACTTTGCTTTTTGAATGTCTGAATCAGAATTTACAGAATTAGAGAATTTTCAGAATAGTCGTTGTAGCGAACGCGGACGATTAACGACTTTCTACCCGGCTTTCGCGTGTGCGCCAAAAAGACGGCGCACACCCTGCCACGGCTTCAACCCTTTAGAGAAGGAAACCACCATGTATGCAGAACTTTTCAGAGAGTTTGACAATGCCGAGAACCTTGGCGGCAAGGCGTGGCAGCACGCGGTGAACCTGGATTTTATAGCTCAGATGAATATCAAGGACTGTTCCCTGCACTGTTTCCATTACCAGCAATTATTAGAGATGTTTTTTAAGCATTTATTGGAGACAAAAAGCAAATATGGCCTGTTCTCGCGCACCCATCATCTCAATAAGCTGCTCGAAGAGCTTATCGAATATACCCAGTTCAGAACGGACAAAACCAAATATCGCATGGCGTTGCAGGTTATTACCGTGTGCGCCGAAGAATACCGTTATAATTTTCTGATTGACTGCCATGGGTATTGGGACAGTGTGGAAATTGCCAATGGTTTATTGCATGAATTATTAGATTTCAATGGACATTGAGGAAAAAAATGCGCACAGACAAACAACTCTACACCCTGTTACAAACCGTACCAGCCTGGTTTACCGACCTGACCGGGATTCCCTTACCGCCCGGTTATGCGTTTGCCGCTGTCACGCTCAAGGCATTGGAACGTGATTTAGATGGCTTGCTGTCGCCCAGCCAACCGCCTGTGAACCGGGTTTACCCGGTGTATGTGGTCGAGTTTCAGGCGTATTATGATAGGCTGATTTATCTGCGGATATTACAAGAAGCGTCCACCTATCAACTCCAACAGCCAGATAAACCCTTGCAAGCCGAGGCGGTACTGATTTTCCTCAATGCCAGTTATGACCCCAAACAGTCGCCCTGGCATGAACTGGGGCGTTCTGGACAACCTGGATTGCGAGTGATTTATCTGGATGAGATGATTGCCGCCTTACCCGCCGGGCATCTATTAAAAGCCTTATTTCTGCCCTTATTGGAGGAAGACACAGAACAAGTGCGCCAACAAGCGCAAGCCGCGCATCGGCAATTGTGGGCAGCAGAGGAATTAAAACCCGCGCAACGGGAAAATTTAATGGCGGTTTTTCAATCCTGGCTCACCCAACGTTTTGCCAATTTATCTACTCAGGAGATTCAAACCATGTTACGTTTACCCGAAGTTCCGTTAGAACAAACCCGCTTTTATCAGGAAGTCATGCAACTGGGAATAGATAAGGGATTTGAGAGTGGAATTGAGAAGGGGATTGAGAAGGGGATTGAGAAGGGGTTTGAGAAGGGAGAATTAAGTTTACTTGTCCGTTTATTACGTAAACGGTTTGGAGAACTGCCCAAGTGGGCTGAACAACAGTTAAGCCATGCGGATATTGTCAGCCTTGAGCAATGGAGCGAAAGGGTGCTAGAGGCAGATAGCCTGGAGGCGATTTTCAGGACAACAGAGCATTGAGAATCCCAAACGCAAAATCGTTGGCAACGAAAACTCATAAGGTGCGCTAACTGTACGTTTGGCGCGGTGTCACGAGGAAAACCAAAAAATGCGCACAGACAAACAACTCTACACCCTGTTACAAACCGTACCAGCCTGGTTTACCGACCTGACCGGGATTCCCTTACCGCCCGGTTATGCGTTTGCCGCTGTCACGCTCAAGGCATTGGAACGTGATTTAGATGGCTTGCTGTCGCCCAGCCAACCGCCTGTGAACCGGGTTTACCCGGTGTATGTGGTCGAGTTTCAGGCGTATTATGATAGGCTGATTTATCTGCGGATATTACAAGAAGCGTCCACCTATCAACTCCAACAGCCAGATAAACCCTTGCAAGCCGAGGCGGTACTGATTTTCCTCAATGCCAGTTATGACCCCAAACAGTCGCCCTGGCATGAACTGGGGCGTTCTGGACAACCTGGATTGCGAGTGATTTATCTGGATGAGATGATTGCCGCCTTACCCGCCGGGCATCTATTAAAAGCCTTATTTCTGCCCTTATTGGAGGAAGACACAGAACAAGTGCGCCAACAAGCGCAAGCCGCGCATCGGCAATTGTGGGCAGCAGAGGAATTAAAACCCGCGCAACGGGAAAATTTAATGGCGGTTTTTCAATCCTGGCTCACCCAACGTTTTGCCAATTTATCTACTCAGGAGATTCAAACCATGTTACGTTTACCCGAAGTTCCGTTAGAACAAACCCGCTTTTATCAGGAAGTCATGCAACTGGGAATAGATAAGGGATTTGAGAGTGGAATTGAGAAGGGGATTGAGAAGGGGATTGAGAAGGGGTTTGAGAAGGGAGAATTAAGTTTACTTGTCCGTTTATTACGTAAACGGTTTGGAGAACTGCCCAAGTGGGCTGAACAACAGTTAAGCCATGCGGATATTGTCAGCCTTGAGCAATGGAGCGAAAGGGTGCTAGAGGCAGATAGCCTGGAGGCGATTTTCAGGACAACAACGCATTGAGACGCCCTGCTGCTCCTTCAGCAAAGCTCCAGTACAAGCCAAAAAGGCGTTTTTTTTCCACTCTACCGGTATTTTTCATCACCTCACACAGGAGACTTATCATGTCAAAACTCCCCGGCGGCGCACTTGCCACCCGTCCATTACACTTCATCTGGATTGCCGATTGCTCCGGTTCCATGAGCAGCAACGGCAAAATCCAATCGCTCAACAACGCGATTAAAGATGCTATTCCCGCCATGCAGGACGTGTCCAAGGAAAATCCCAACGCCGAAGTGCTGGTGCGGGCGATTAAGTTTTCCGATGGCGCACAATGGCATATTTCTCAGTCCACGCCGGTGGCGGATTTCAAGTGGAAAGACCTTTCTACCGAGGGACTGACCGATATGGGCAAGGCCATGCGCCTGGCGGCGGAACAATTGGATATTTCCAAGATGGGCGAGCGCGCCCTGCCGCCGGTGCTGGTACTGATTTCCGACGGCCAGCCCACTGACGATTTTCACGGCGGGCTGAAAGCCTTGATGGATCAGCCCTGGGGCAAAAGATCAGTGCGCATTGCCATTGCTATCGGTGAAGACGCAGATTTGGAGGTGTTGCAGGAATTCATCGGCCATCAAGAGCTAAAACCGCTGGTGGCGCACAATGCCGATCAACTGGTGCGCTATATCCGCTGGGTGTCCACTGCGGTGCTGAAAGCCGCGTCCAGCCCAGCCAGCCAGAAAGCCGGGGACACCGCAGTGGGCATGAACGTGCCGATTCCCACGATTGCGTCCAGCGCGACGCCCAGTTCGGCGGATGATGTATGGTAAGCCGTTGGCAGGCATTGGGCGAATGTGCGCGGGGTGCGCAACATGTGCGCGAGAGCAAAACCTTGCAGGATGCCTTGCACTGGACACCGCGTCTTACAGGCATAGGGCCGCCGCTGATCATGGCGGTGGCGGATGGGCATGGCAGTCCGCGCAGTTTTCGTAGCCATATTGGCGCTTCGATAGCGGTCTATGAGGCATGCAAAATCCTGACAGAAACTGCCACGCTGTCCTTGCCGGAAATCAGCCGACTGGCGAACGACAAAATTCCGCAAACGCTGGAACGAAGTTGGAAAGAAAACGTTGCCCGCTCGTTTAGCCGCTCTCCATTTAGCGACCAGGATCAGGCGATTTTGGGAAAAACGCCGCCAGAACTGGCCTACGGCGCGACCCTGCTGACCGCGCTGGTGACAGACAGCTTTATCGGCTACTGGCAACTGGGCGACGGCGAGATTCTCACGGTGTGGGAAGACGGGCGAGTGGAGCGGCCTTTGCCGAAAGATACGCGGCTGTTCGCCAACGAAACCACTTCGCTATGCGGCAAGGACGCCTGGAAGGATTTTCGCTGCTATGTGCAACCTTTGGTGGAACATCCGCCAGCGCTGATTCTGCTGTGTACCGACGGCTACAGCAATTCGTTTGCTGATGATGAGGGTTTTTTGCAAGCCGGGCGGGATTTTTTAGGCTTGTTGAAAACGAAGGGATCGGCGTATGTCAGCCGCGAATTGCCGGGCTGGTTGAATCAAACCTCGGCCAATGGCTGCGGAGATGATGTGACGCTGGGATTGCTGTGGCGGATGGAATAGAAAACGGATAACACCGCTTGGAACAGTGTTATCCGTCGGGAGAATACACATGGAACTTTTTCAATCCATGCGCGGCAATTACCAAACCGCCGCGCGCAATGTTTGGTTTTGGTATCGTCGTCAGCATTCGCTGGTGAAACTGTTGGCTTGGCCCTGGCCGCTGCTGGCGGGCAGTGTGCTTGGCGTGATTGGCTGGTTTTTCGCTGTGCTGACCCTTTTCGACGGTTTGGCGGTGTGGTTGCAGAATCGGCGTAATGGCGTATTAATCCGCCTGGAAAATCAAGCCAATGCGTTGCGTTGGCGTAAATCCGCTTATTTTACCGCGCCCTTGGCAGGGGTATTTTGGTTTCCCTTTGCCATTGTGCTCAGTTTATCCCCCAAGCTGAGTTCCAGCGTGGACGGCGAAGTGTCCGCCAGTATGGATATGAATGTGCATCATGGATTTTTCTTCCGTCTTGCCAATGCCTATGGGTTGCTGGGCAAAAACTTGCTGACCTATAGTTTCCGCCATGGTGTTGTTTTTTTTCCCATCGCGTTATTGATTGCCGTGGTTTTCGCGCCATTGGCCGTGTTGGCCGGGCTGTTCTTCCTGGTGTTTATTCTGCTGGACGCGATAGGGTTCTTGAATGATCTGCTGCGCCGGGGCGTGGTTAATAGCAGCCGTGTTTTGGCAAATTGGACGAATGCCAATCTATTCGCGGTGCTGGCCGCGCCGCTGCTGTTGGCGATATTGTTTCCGGTGTATCTGCTGCTGTTGTTGATACCGAAAATTTCGACTTATGATTCTGGAACTTGATATAAAAATGACAAGGGTTGGGGCCGAATTTTACTTGCCATGTCAACTGCCCTCTAAACTAAGCTATATTGCAAACGGTCACAAACTGCAAAGCGCAGGAAGACCAAGAGATGGAAATCGCCCGCCAGCAATTGGCGCACCATTTAGAACACTTGCGCGCTGAAGTGCAGGCCGTGGTGGACAAGGCCGGTGCCATCTCACCGCAGTTGGTGGCCACCCTGCAAGCCTTCTCCGAACGTGCCCTGGCCGAAAAAGTGGCGGAAAACATGGCCCCGCTCGCCATTCTCGGCGGCAACAGCGTGGCTGAAGTGTTCGCGCAGTTGTTGAGAGGCACCGTGCTGGAAAAAGTGCTGAGTCCGCCGGAGGATAACGCAAGCTGAGCCAGGTAGCAGCGTTGCCTATTCCGCAGGACAATACACGCCCACGCCGTTGCGGCCAGTTTCCTTGACGTGGTACATGGCTTCATCGGCGTGGTTGAGCAATTCCTGCCAGGTATTGCCGTGGTTGGGAAACAAACTAATGCCTATGCTGCTAGAAATATAAATTTTTTCCTTTTCTAATTCATAGGGATTAGACAATTGCACCAGAATTTTTTCCGCCACCTCGTGTGCGTCTGCCAGTGCGTTTACATTGGGCAAGAGCACAGTAAATTCGTCGCCGCCTAAGCGGGCTACTGTGTCGGAATCGCGCAAACAGTTTTGCAGCCGACGCGCGGTTTCCACCAGCACTGCATCACCAATACGGTGTCCTAATGTGTCGTTAATGTATTTAAATCGGTCTAAATCAATGAATAATAATGCAAAATGACGGGTGGTGCGGCGAGCGGTAAGAATGGCCTGGCATAAGCGGTCTTGAAATAACGCACGGTTGGGTAAGTCCGTGAGAAAGTCATGGGTAGCCAAGTGCTCCATGCGTAGTTGGTTTTGTTTATTGCGCGTCATATCATTGAAAATATGCACATATTGCGTAACATCAGAATAATCGCCACGCATGGCGGAGATGGTCATCCAGGCGGGAAAGGATTCGCCATCCTTGCGCCGTTGCCAAATTTCGCCTTCCCAATTGCCGTGTAACTGCAATTCAGCGTAAATTTGCTGCAACAACTCCTCGGCATTTGGCCCGGAAGCCAGGCACGGAATGCGCAGTTGCGCCAGGTCATGTTCTGCGTAGCCGGTGATATGAAAAAAGGCTGGGTTGGCAGTAATAATCCGGTGTTCTGCGTCGCTTAAGAAGATGCCCTCGCTGGCAGTATCAAAAATTTTTGCCATCAGGCGCAATTCATCCTCGGTCTGCTTAAGATGCAAATGCGTTTTCACACGCACCAGCAACTCCCCCCAACTGAACGGCTTGGTGATGTAATCCACCCCGCCGGATTCAAAACCTTGAATCACACTGGCCGCATCCGCACGGGCCGTGATAAAAATTACAGGAATATTGCGTGTTTGCGGATTTTCCTTGAGTTTGCGGCACACGCTAAAGCCGTCTAAGCGCGGCATCATCACGTCCAGCAGCACCAGGTCAATTTTTTCCTTACCCGCCAGTTGCAATGCGGTTTCACCATCCAAGGCAAAGGTAATGGTATAGCCTTGGGGGCTGAGGACACTGGCTAAAATCCGAATATTTTCGTGAGCATCGTCCACAATCAATAAGTGCGGAGTCTTCATGGGGTTCATGGTTATTTCTCTTGCAGGTTGCTAAGTAGCGCTAAGCTTGCAACATGGCAGCGGCGCGCGCAAGGCCAAGCGCTGCCCACACCGTTTAATGCTCGCCAAGTACGCCTACCATTCCCATGCAACAGTTGGTGCAGGTGAGCGGATAGGTGGGACTTAGCCAACACTTGCATCGCCGCACGCCATGCCGTTCATCACGGCCAATTCCATGGCCAACACCACCGCATCCTCGCGTTGGTGCTGGCGCAACGGGTAATAATTTTTGCGCACACCAATTTCATTGAATCCCATGGTGATGTAAAGCTGGCGCGCAGCCGTGTTGGAGGAACGCACTTCTAAAAAGGCCGTTTCTGCGCCTAAACTGCGGCTCAAGTCTAGCGTATGTTGCAGCAGCAAGCGGCCAAAACCTTGGCCTTGCCAGGAAGGATGAACGCACAAGTTAAAAGTGTGCGCCTCGTCTAATACTATCATCAAAATTGCATAACCTATTATTTTTTCTTTATATTCCATAAGGATACACTGGTATCCCGCTGTAAAGCAATCGTGGAACATGTCTGGTGTCCATGGATGGGTATACGCAGCGCGCTCTATGTGCAGCACCTGCGGCAGATCAGCCTGCTTCATTGTGCGAAAACGCAAGTAAGCGGGGGAGGGTAATGAGGTAGGCATGTTATTGGGAAAAGGGGCGGTGGGCGGGATGGTTACAATGAAAGAGTAGGCTGATTTATAAAACAATAGGACTTAGGCAGCACAAAATACGTTTGGCTATTATACCTTCCTGAAGCCTATGTGCCAGGTTTGCCGAAGGACAAAATTCGCAATAATGGGGGCAATCGCGGCATAAGGGCAATACCCTCAAAAGGCCGCAATCCGCCCGCAAGCAAGGTTTGAATACGTTCGCCGCCTTCAGCAAGCCAGCGCAGGTACAGCGGGTTACGGCGCGGGTGTCATCATGTTGCGCATAGCCCATGGGCGAGGAGAATGAAGATTGGCCACGGTGAATGTCGTACACCATTTGGCCCATTTGGCTGTTCATGCCCACCACATTGCCAGCCATGATGCCAACATGGCTCGACATGAAGGACACATCTTTGGTCATGATGGAAACATTTTTGGCCATGGTGTCCAAGTCGTTGCTCATGGCATCCTGAATATCACGGATGTTCATTTGCATTTCATCCATATTGGTATTCATGTCGCTCATGTCTACGCTCATATTTGCCATGTCGTGACGCATGTCGCGCATATCGTTGGACATCTGCGCCATGTTTTGCCCCATGCCCACCATGGCGTGTTGCATGGTGAGCATGGCATTCATCATGACGTACATGATGGTACACATCACCGCGCCGCCCAACCAAGAGCCGCCGACAATAATAATGGTGCCCCAGCTCCAGCCGGAATTTTGCGCTGTGGTGGTGGAAGGGGTGGTTTGTTCTGCCATAGTGAACTCCTGAAGTTATCCTATGCTGCCTGCCAAACGGATGCCCAGCAGTTTATGCGCCGGTCAGCTCCTTAAAATAAGTCCTTGCAAAAACAAGTCATCAACACCGCGTCTTCGGCGACGATGCCGCGTTGCGGGGAATAGAATACCTGATCTTCGTTGATGCGCGAAGCGAGAATTTGAAATCAAGCCGCGCTGGTATGCGCTTGCTAAGGTGGGCAACATTTTTATCATTGCCCAGCATTTCGTGCCACATTTAGTATGGGCCAAGCAACTGTATTCCGTTAAAGTGGAGCAGGTGTGACGATGAACCTGCCCTTCGGCAGGCTCAGGACACCGCCCTTCGGCAGGCTCAGGACACCGCCACTACACCTCCGTCTCCTACGCCATAGCGTGGCACTGTTGATAATCGGTATCATTTGCATTAACATGGTTCGTAATCCAACCACACCTCATCTTAGGAGACGGATGAATCATGCCATGCGCCAGCCAACCCACTGAAATTATCCTTCCCCTCATTAAACCGTCCCCGGCCAATCCCGCGCCTGCCAGTGCGGGCGGGGAAAAATGCAGTGGCAACTGTCCGAATTGCCCAAATGCCCACCGGCATGACAAGCATTGAAGGAGATGTTGTCTCAAAGTGTAGGGTGGGCAACATTCCTTCGGCAAGCTTCAGGACACCGCTTTTCGTTGCCCACCATTTCGTGCCGCCAATGGTGGGCAAAATAACAAGACATTTTGCCCACTCTACTGGGCTTTCGCTGACCACGCACCACTACCATATCACAAGTTTTTTATTGTAATCAAACCATTAAGGATTCACACCATCATGGGCAAAACTTTACTCAGTACCTCTGTTGCTGCCATTGTATTCGCTATCCCAACCGCTTGGGCAGAGGAAAATGATGTATTCAAAAATCTTCAAATCAGTGGATTGCTGGAACTGGAAGCCAATTTTGTTGCGCCGGAAAGCGGCGAGGACGAGAGCGATTTTCGAGTGGCCAGCGCTGAAATCACCTTGGCGGCTCCCGTCCATGAATGGGTCAAAGCTGAATTGGTGTTGTTGTACGAGCAGGATGAAACCGATTTTGGCGTGGACAGCGCCAGCGTCACGGTTGCGCCGCCCGAGGGGCCATGGTTTATGCGCGGCGGGCTATTTGTTCAGCCTTTTGGCCGTTTTGACACCAACTTAGTTTCTGAACCATTGACCTTGGAATTGGCGGAAACGGTTGAAACCGCATTGCAATTCGGCTGGGAAAACAATGGATTCAGTGCTTCTGCATATGTATTTAACGGCGACGGCAACCGTGTGGGCGCGAGCAAAATCGACCCTTCGGCAAGCTCAGGACACCGCAATTTTGGCGTGGATATTGGCTATGCCATTAAAAGTGAAAGCATGGCGCTTAACTTGGCGGCGGGCTATATTCATCACATCGGCGACAGCGATGCCTTGCAAGACGCCATTGCCAATCTGGTTGCTGATGCGGTGCCGGGCGGGTTTCTCAGCGCCAATGCCAGCTTTGGGCCAGTGACCCTGATTGGCGAATACACCGCTGCGGGCGATGCCTTTCAAGCGGGGGAATTGGATTGGAACGGCGTAGGCGCGCAACCGCGTGCCTGGAATCTGGAAGTGGCCTATGGGTTTACTTTAGCCGGTAAAGAGTCCCACGTTGCGCTGGGCTACCAAGGCACGCGCGAAGCGCTGGCATTAGGCTTGCCAGCAAGCCGTGTGCTTGCAGCGCTGGCCGTGGAGGTCATGAAGGGCACCACCCTGGCGATAGAAGGGGTGCGTGATGAGGATTACAGCGTGACTGAAGGCGGTTCGGGGGAATCTTCAAACAGCATGACCGTGCAATTGGCGTTGGAATTTTGAGCGCACCACAACGCGCCATGGCGCTTAAGTGGACGCGGACGTCTGCCCGTCCACCCAGCGTTGCTGGCCGTTGGCCAGGGTTTCTTGTTTCCAAAACGGCGCTTGGTGTTTCAGCGTTTCAATGAGATAGCGACAGCCCAGAAACGCCGCATCACGGTGCGCCGACCACGCAGCGGTGAGCACAATGGTTTCACCCGGCGCAATAACCCCGACGCGGTGCACAATCAGCGCGTCGTGTAGCGGCCATTGGTGCAAAGCCACACCGGCAATGTGCGCCAGCGCCGCTTCAGTCATGCCCGGATAATGCTCCAGAAACATCGCGTGCACGGTGTCACCCAAATTAAAATCGCGCATTGTGCCGGTAAAAGCAGTCATTGCGCCGCTTTTTTCCTTATCCTTGCGCATGTCCTCATAAGTGCGCAGTTGCGCCCAAGGGTCAAAAGGTTCGTTCAATAACGCGATATACATAAAATTTTATCC
>DYPE01000109.1 GCA_020720085.1 Dichelobacter nodosus
TATTAATTTTACCTTATCCTATAGATTGTGGCACTACCACTTTTAAGGTTCAGATTCTGCACTTATCTGAAATCCATATTTTTCGTGGCGAAGGAGGAATTTTTAGATGCGCCCATCCGTCATAACGCACGGTGCCACGCTGTTATCCATTGGATTAGTACGGCTAACACAATGGCTGCTACCAGCACCGCCATAGCGGCAAACATGTTGTTGAGCAAATGCGGCATCCACAGCAGTACACTGCCCAAGCCGAACATCATTAAGCCAGACAGCAATTTAAGAAAACGGCCCTCTTGCTCTTTCAGTTTGCGTGCGCCCAGGGAATAGGTGAATACCAATACAATTATAATCAATGGGATGACGTATACTACGTTGTACATGGCCAAATAAAAATAGTATTCGCCAGTGCTCAGGTTGGAAAGGGTTAGAATGCGCGCGTAGACCATGGGGAAGCCAGAAGTGCAGAGCAATTCATAACTGTTGGCAACAATCGCGAGTGCTGCGGTGCCAAAGGCAAGGGAAATCAGGCCACCCGTGGCGAGCAAGCCGCGCATCCGTTGGAAGAGGCTGGGTTTGGCGCTGTCGGGAATGGATAGGGAAATGCCTTGTTTGAAATAGAAAAAATCTTTGATATTGATAAGCGCAGTGCCCACAGCCACCAGTCCGGCAATGAGGGTGATGATTTTCATCTCGCCCATGAGGCGGAAGATATTGAGCCAGGCGGCCATGAATAGGAAATAAATCAGGCCAGAAAATAATACAAATATTCCTCCAATCAGCAACATACGCCAGCGTGAGCGGGCATGTACCAATAAGCTAAGCAAAAACAACAGCACAAAAAATGCGCAGGGATTGAAGGCGTCTAGGCCCGCAATCACGACGGTATAAAATGGCAGGGAGTAGCGTTGCGCGTCCACTGTGCCCAACCAGGGCAATACCAGATGCGCGCCGCCGTGGACGGCTTGCAATTGGCTGGGTAAGTCGTCCGTTGGCGTGGGCAACGGGTCTTCTTCTTCCATCGGCGCGAGGCTTACGTCGGGAAATTGTCCTTGCGCGACTTCGTTGTGGCAGGAAAGTAGGAAGGAACGGATGGATTCGCCGGTGGTTTGTGCTGTTTCGTAGCCTACGGCGACAATGCTGCGGCAGGCTAAGAATGCTGGCACGCCATTGGCCTCTTCGCCCAGTGCGGTCATCATCCCGATGAAATGAGTTAAGTTGGCTTCGTTGCCAGAAACTTCTTCGCTCACAACCGCCAACCAGGGGTATTCGCGTGCCAATTGGTCAATGAACGGTGCGGCGGCTTGGCAATGCGGGCAATGGCGGTTCCAGAAAAAATACAGCACAATGCGCTGAACGCCAGTGGCGTCTTGCGGATACCACGCTGGATCAGGGCGCACTGCGCTACTGATTGTGGTGTCTTGCGCCTGCGCCCAGCCGCCCCAGGTCATCAGCCACAGCAACAGGGCAAGGTTTGTCCCTTGCGCTATGGCGGTTGTAACCATGAGGAGAGCGGTCTGGGGGACACGCTTTGGTTGAGTTTGCCCGGTCAATGCGAACTTCTCCCAGGGTTACTTCCGCCGACGGGAACGCCGCCGTTGGCGGGAACGCCGCCGTTAGGGTTATGCCCCGTTGGCGCGCGGCTATTTTTCTGGAAAGTGATAAAAAGCTTGGTTTAAGTAGCCCGTTACTGCGCTGATTTCAGAATCAAACCAGCCTAGGCCGAGTTGTAATTCACAGCGCTGCACTTGGTTTTGCAGGCCGCTCATGTCCTTGACCTTGCGATTGGGCCGTGTGTAGAGGAATGAGGGATTGTTATTGGTCATGGAGGTGTGGCAACTGACGCATTGTTTGTCGTGCAACGCTTGGCCAGATTCCTCGGCGTGCGCGCCTATGGCGCTGGCCAGGACGCCCAATGCGATAGAAAATACAAGTTTGTTCATCATAGTCATTGCTCCTAACGTGGTTGCCCGAGACGGCTTAAATGCGCGATGCGTTCCGGCGCGGGCGGGTGGGAATCATAAAAAGCAGAATAAAACGGATCCGGCGTTAATGTGCTGGCATTTTCTTTGTACAATTTTACCAATGCATGAATCAAGTCGTCTGCACTGGTTTGTGCCACCGCAAAAGCGTCGGCTTCAAACTCATGCTTTCGCAATAATTGCGCCATAAGCGGTTGGAAGAATAGCGTGGCGACCGGCACAAGCAATGAAAATAGCAGCAATGCAGTGTGATGGGAAGGGGTTTGCACGCCTAAGCCATGATAAAACCAGGTCATTTGGCTTAGCCAACCGAGCACGGCCAATGCCAGCAGGCTTAGGAATGCGATCAGCGCCAGGCGTTGCTGAATGTGGTGGCGGCGGAAATGGCCCAATTCATGCGCCAATACCGCTTCGATTTCCGCAGCGCTCAGTCCTGCCAACAATGTGTCAAAAAACACAATGCGTTTGTTCGCGCCAAAGCCAGTAAAAAACGCATTGCCATGGCTGGAACGTTTGGAGCCATCCATTACGTACACGCCTTGGCTGGTGAAGCCGTTGCGCGTCAGCAGATTTTCTAGCCGCGCACGCAATGCCTCGTCTGCCAGCGGTGTGAATTTATTGAACCATGGCGCGATAAAGCGCGGAAATGCCCAAATCATCAATAAGGTAAATCCCAACCACACCAGCCATACTGCCAGCCACCACTGGCTGCCCAAGCGCTGCATTAGCCATAAAATCAACGCCAGCAGCGGCGTGCCAATGACTAAGGCCAGTGCGGAGGATTTCAGCCAGTCCATGGCGAACAGGGCAGGAGTGGCGCGGTTAAAGCCAAAGCGCGCTTCAATGCGGAAGGTGCGGTACATCGACAGCGGCAATTCCAGCACGCTGCCAATCAGCATAAAACTCAGCATCATGGCTACGCCGCCCCACAATTCGCTCATGTTTTGCGCGCGCCAGAATTGATCCAGATTTTCTATACCGCCGCCCAGCGTCCAAAACCATAGCAATGCGGCTTCCATGGGCAGCCACACTTGCGCCAGGTGGGCTTTTGCTACCGTGTAATCCGCTGCTTTGTGGTGGTCTTCCAGGCTCACTTGCGCGGCGAATAAGGCAGGGGTTTGCGCACGGTGGGTGCGCACATGGGCGCAATGGCGCGCCAGTAACCATTCTTGCACCAGCACGCCCGCGATCAGCAAGCTTACAAAAAACCAAGCCATAAACGTGACCATACGTTAGTTTTCCGCGCGCGTCTGCGCATTGTAGCGCAGGGAGGACCACAGCGCTGCGCCGATAAAAGCCACGCCAATCAGGCCAGTAATGATTTCTGGAATATGCAATTTCATGCTGGCAAGCATAATCAGCGCCAAAGCGCCGACTGCGTAATGCGCGCCATGTTCCAAGTATACATATTCGCTGAGCGTGCCTTTATTGACCATGAATACGGTTAAGGAACGGACAAAAATCGCGCCGATGCCCAGCCCGAGCATGATAATTACAATGTCGCTGGTGATGGCAAATGCGCCAATTACGCCGTCAAACGAAAACGAGGCATCCAGCACTTCCAAGTATAAAAATCCGCCAATACCGCCTTGCTTGAGCGCCGCGCCTGCGTTGCCACCGTCGTCCTGTTGCAGGGATTTGCTGAGCAAATGCACGCCCAGGTAAATCACAATGCCCCACACGCCCGCTGCCAATACCGCAGGCCGTTGCGCGGGTTCTGCCAGCAACTCGACAAACGCCAGCAACGTGGCTAACGCAATGAACAGCGGCAATGCGGACATGGCGCGGCCCAGCCGTCCCAGTGTGCGCTCCACGCCAGCAATCCAATGGTGTTCGCGCTCGTTTTCCAAAAGAAAATATAAAAATACCAGCAGCAGAAAAATACCGCCAAATGCTGAAATTTCAGCATGATGAGCAGTTAGGTGGCGGGAATATTCCAGCGGTTGAGTTAAGGCCAATTCAGCCACCGCATACAACCCCATGTCCGCTGTGTGCGCTACGATGAGCAGCGGAAACAGCAAGCGCATCCCAAACACTGCGACCAAAATGCCCACAGTAAGAAACAGCGTTTTCCAGAATTGGTTCCAGGTTTTCAGCACAGAGGCATTGATGACGGCATTGTCAAAGGATAAAGAAACTTCAAGCACGCCTAGCACTGCGGCGATAAATAAACCAGTAAATCCACCCCACCAAAAGGCAATGCCCAAACAGACCGCAGTAAAGACAAATGAGCCGGTAAAATCTTTCATGAATACGACTTCTCCAAATTGTGTAAGCAGTTAAAAATATTACTCAACGCCCGCGTGCCCGCTCAGTTGCCGGGCGCTTGCCAATGCTGCGTCTAGGTTAAAAGTTGGCTCTAGCCGTGCATCGGATTTGAGGCGAGACGCATAAAGTTCCGGGAATTTTTTTAAGGTATCCAGCAGAGGATTGGGCGCAGTAGCGCCTAGGCCGCATTGGCTGGAAGTTTTCATCACCTTGGCGATGTCGTGGATTTCGTGCACATCGGCTTGGCCGCCGTGGCCGCTGTAAATTTTATCCAGCAATTGATCCAGCAGTTGCGTGCCGATGCGGCAGGGCGTGCAAAATCCGCAGCTTTCGTGCGCAAAAAAGCGGATAAAATTTTGCGTCATGGCCAATAAATCGCGCTGGTGGTTAAAAATCATCAATGAGCCGCCGGTAGCGACATCTTCAAAGCCCAATTTGCGTTGGAATTCCGCTGGGGCTAGTGTTTGCCCAGCAGCACCCGCCACTTGTACGGCTTGGGTGGCCTCGGCCTGGCAGGCAACGAGAATTTCGGCAATGGATGTGCCATAGGCAAATTCATAAATGCCGGGTGCGGCGCAATCACCGCTGATGCTGAGCAATTTGGTGCCGCGCGAGTGTTCCGTGCCCAGGCGCGAAAATGGCGAAACGCCCTGGCTGTCCATGGTGGCGATGATGGTGGCGGCTTGGGCAAAGGTTTCCACGTTGTTGACTACGGTGGGCAATTGGTGGTAGCCCTCGGTCACAGGAAACGGCGGGCGGATGCGTGGGTGGCCGCGCATTCCCTCCAGCGAGCGGATCAGCGCGGATTCCTCGCCGCAAACATATGCGCCCGCGCCCATACGGATGGCGACGGTAAAGGAAAAATCAGCAATACCCGCAATGGCATTGCCCAGCAGTCCAGCGGCGTGCCGCCGTTCCAACGCGGCTTGCAGGCCAGGGCGCAAATATTCGTACTCGCCGCGCAAATAAATGAAGCCTTGGCGCGCGCCCGTCACTGCTGCGCACAAGGTCATGCCTTCCAGCACCAAATCTGGGTAGGCTTGCAGCAGCGCGCGATCCTTAAACGTGCCTGGCTCGCCCTCGTCGGCATTGCACACCACAAAGCGTTCCACGCCAGGCGCTTCCTTGCACAGGTTCCATTTCAACGCAGTTTTGAACCCTGCGCCGCCGCAACCATGCAGGCCAGAAGCAGACAAGGCGTACCAAACCGCAGTAGCGCCCACTTGCGCCAGTTTGGCTAAGGCCGCGCCCGCTGCCATGGGTTCAGCCAATAAAAATCCGGCGCGGCGTACATTGGTCTCCACAGTAAACCATTCGCGTGGCCATTGCGCCAACGGTACGGCAGCGTCAATCAATTCTGCCATGCGGTCAATGCGCGCGGCATCCAGGCGGGTGAGCGCCTGGCCATTGACCAACGCCGCTGGCCCTTGGTCGCCCATGCCGGTGCAGGACGTGTCCTCCACCCGCACGCGCAGGTCAGCGCGGGTGGTGCCCAAAGTTACGCCTAAGCGTGCCATGAGCTGGTCTTGCAAGGCTTGCTTGCCTGCCATTTGGTCAATGATATTGTTGCTGAACAAAATGTGGTAATCGCCAGCGTGCGTTGCGGTAAGAAAACTATAAAATGCTGCCACACCTGCCACCCGGTGCCTGGGCACAGCGAGTAATTCCGCGATTAAGTCTATGGTGGGCGCGGAAACCGCACGGAAGCGCGCTTGCACCTCGCGCAAAATTTCCAACAACTCGTCTGCGCTGTGTTGCGCCACAATAGCGGCTAATTCTGCGCTATACCCGTGTTCCGGGTTACGCCCGTGTTCCGGGTTACGCCCGTGCTCCGGGTGGCTGGGTTGGTAGGATTGCATGGTCATTCCTTGCGGTGGATGAGGAAGTTTTTTTGCGCAAAATGCAAACTAAATTGCAACAGGGCTTATGACAGATTAAGACATTGTAAAACGCGCGCGTGAGTGCGTCTAGCCGTTATGATCCGCCGGGGGTTGGGGTGGCAATTTGGTTAGGTACGCTAAAAAAGCGTAACGTCCGCCAATAAATTCCAAGTCCAGCGCCACCCGGCCTTCATCGCGCATGGTTTGCAAATACACCAACAATTCCGGGCGGTGATGCACATGGAACCAAGATAGCCAAGTGGTAAGCAGACGGCGGAACCAGCCGGGCAACCCCATCTGGTCACAAAAATCAACAATATATAGCTTGCAGCCCGGCTTCAAATTGATCATGGCCGCTTCCAGGGCCGCTTGCCAGGGCGGGATCATAGACAGCGCGTAAGAAAAAAAGATGGCGTCAAATGGTTGCTGCAAACCAAAGGTTTGTTGATAATCCAAAGTTTCTGCTAAACATTGGCGCAATGGCACACTACGGCCTGGCAGTGCCTGTTGCAATTTAATTTGCGCGGTGTCCAGCATTTCTTGCGAAGCATCTAGCCCAAATAGATTCACATCCGCACGCCGTTGCCCGAGCTTGATCAGGTTGCGCGCAGTGCCGCAGCCCATTTCCAAGATATTGGCATTGGGCGGCAAATCCATGCGGGCAATCAGCCGATCCCGGCCCAATAGATAATATTTTCTTGTAAAATCATAGAAGTGCCGTTGATAACGGTACATGTTGTCCATTGCTGAGGCGTGATCCATAACGTCTCCATCCTTAAACCTATGGTATAAAAGAAAAACCGGGAGTCTTCCCGGTTATTCATGCGTGAGTGGGTTATGTTTGAGCGGCGCGCGCTGCTGAAAAAGGTAAGGTTACGCCATGGAATAAATATGAAAACCGCCATAAATTGCGGAACGGTCTTGCTTAAACAATTCGCGCGACAATTCTTGTTCGTAGGTAAAGCGCTCCTTGAGGCTGGGCGTCAATGCTTCTTCCACTGGCGAGTCAATGGACGCAGTACGGAAAATGATGCGCGAGCCAGGACGCCCTACGCGAGCAATTTCTTGCCACAAATCCAGCACTACAGGCGGTTTCATCCAATCTTGCGAATCCAAAAACACGAAGCGATCCAGCGCACCGGCAGGCTGTTGTTTCATATAATCTTTAAGCGAGGCAATATGCGTTTCTACCCGGCCAATATTGGCTTTTAGCGTATCATAATGCTCGGCTTTCAAATAATCTGGCAGTGCCTTGCGGTTTTCGCAATCGTAACGCAACCCTATGGCTTGCCAAGTAAAATAGTTGTCATCCAAAGGAAAATCGCAAGTCAGCTTGCGCACACGCTCACGAAACAGGTTGGCAATGTTGCCTTGCGATTCCTGCTCCATCTCGCGGTATTGCTGGGGCGGAATGCCCAGACTGAACACCACGAACGACAGCTTGCTAAGATTTTTGATGACCCAATGGTCAAACGCCGGGGCAATGTGTTCGGCAAAAAATTGGCGTTGTTCTTCTATGCTGCGCGTTTGCAACAGCGGCGCAAGCTTAAAACCCAACATCCCCGCAAAGCCATGCACAAAACGCAAAAAATAGCCGGAGCGGGCGTGCGCGTAAAAATTGCTGGCGAAATAATCAATGCGTTGCTTGCCGCGCAGCTTGCCCAATAAAGATTCGCCTTCCCAAAACTTGCGCGTGGCTTCGTCTAAGTGTGGGCGCACGTAGCGGCGGTAGTTTTCCACATTTTTTGGATCGCCGCCCTGGCCGAAGAATAAAAAGAAATCGTCGTAGCTAGGCAGGTGTTCCAGCGCGGCCAATTTCAAACGGGTGAGGTACATATGGTATGGATTCAAGTCCACCGCGACGACAGCAGCCGGATTTACTGTGAGATAATTCAATACATTGCATCCACCAGAGGCAATGGTTAGCACCCGGTTCCCCTCTCCCAAACGCAATGCTTCAATGTCCACTCTGGGGTCTTCCCAAATTTGGTTATATACAAACCCGTTAAACCATACGCTGAACATTCTTTGCAACATGCCCTCTCGGCTGAACAAAGAGTCCTGGTGCACGGCGGTTTGTAGCAGTTTTCCTGGTATTGCACTCATAATTGTCAAGATTCCTGTCTTTCTGGATAATTTATCACGGGTTGCGCAAGCTTGCATCTGGACAGCAAGTATCTAAACCCTTGAACGGAAAGCGGGTTACTCTAGGCAAGCAGCCGAGCCGTATGGCACAGGCCAATAAAAAAACCCGCATATCCAGATTTTATTGTACCTGGTATTGTTTTTTTTGTCGCATGGGGGAAGTGGTATGGCTGATTTTTGTTATCTTGTACCCGCCATAAACGCTTCGATTTCTTCGATGGTACGCGGCAAATCCTGGCTGAGCACTTCGCAGCCATGATCGGTGACCAATACATTGTCTTCAATGCGAATGCCGATATTCCACCACTGCGGCGCAACGTCGCTGCTGGCAGGCACATACACGCCCGGTTCCACGGTCATCACCATGCCCGGCTCGAACTCGCGCCATTCGTTGTCAATTTTATAATCGCCGCCATCGTGTACATCAATGCCCAACCAGTGGCCTGTGCGGTGCATGAAAAACCGCTTGTAGGCTTCTTCTTCAATCAGCGTTTCTAATTTACCCAAGAGCAAGCCCAGCCGCATCAAGCCGCGCGTGATGGTTTCTACAGCGGCATTGTGCGGCGCAATCCATCGATTTCCGGGATAAATTTCCGCAATTGCCGCCTGCTGCGCGGCCAGCACCACATTATATATTTCCGCTTGCGGCGCGCTAAATTTACCATTGACGGGATAGGTGCGGGTGATGTCCGCAGCGTAAAAGCCATATTCCGCGCCCGCATCAATGAGCACCAAATCACCGTCTGCGAGCGTGGCGCTGTTTTCGGTGTAATGCAACACGCAGGTATTGGCACCACCACCCACAATCGGCGGATAGGCCGGGGCACTTGCGCCGCGCGCTAAAAATTCATGAATAATTTCCGCAGCCACTTGGTATTCGCGCCGACCTGGTGCAACGTAACGCATGGCGCGGCGATGGGCGTGTAGCGTAATGTCCACCGCGATGCGGATGTTTTCTACCTCTTCCGGCTCCTTGAACAAGCGCATTTCGTTGAGGATCAAATCCAAATTCACAATTTCGCCCGGCGTCTGCACCCCTTGGCGAGATTTGTAGCGCAATTGGTTGAGCCAGTCCAGCAGTTTTTGGTCAAATTCAGGATACAGCCCCATGCCATGGTAAATGCGCTTACAACCTTCCATCAGGCCGGGCACAATGTCGTCAATGTCCGTAATCGGAAAGGCATCGTCCGCGCCATATCGCTGGCACGCGCCTTCCAGACCCGCACGCCGTCCTTCCCAGGTTTCTTTTTCCGGGTCATTTTCTCGGCAAAATAGCAAGTATTGCCCTTGCTCACGTCCAGGGAGGATGACTGCCAGCGCCTCTGGCTCGGTGAATCCGGTCAAATAATAAAGATAACTGTCTTGGCGGTAAGGATGTTCAATCCCCCGGTTACGGTACAGCACGGGCGCAGCGGGCAGCAATGCTATGCTACGCCCGTGTTCCGGGTTACGCCCGTGTTCTGCACCATTGCCAATTAGCTCCATCAGCGCCTGACGGCGGCGTGCAAATACTTGTTGTTGCATGTTTATACAATTCTCCAAGCCCGGAACGCGGGCGTAGCCCGGAACGCGGGCGTAGCCCGGAACACAGGCATAGCCCGGAACACGGGGCATATTCAGTGGGTGATTACGAACAGAATGCCATCAAAACCCAGCTTTTTCATACCATTGCCGGGCTTGAGCCTCATCATGCGCCACGCCCCGGCCTTCTTCATACAAAGTAGCCAGAGTAACCATAGAACCAGCCAAGCCCTGTTGTGCTGCGCATTGAAACCAGTGCGCGGCTTGCGCCTCGTCTTGCGCGATACATTCACCGTGCAGCAACATAAAGCCCAACCCATGCTGCGCCAGCGCATGACCCTGCTCAGCAGCGGCCTTCATCCATTGATAGGCCAACTCGGGCCTGGGCACCATGCCCAGCCCGTTTTGCAGCATAATCGCCAGCCGGTATTGTGCCTGTGGCTCGCCGCGCTCTGCCAGTGGCAGCAATAGCTCATACGCATGAGGAAAATGTTTGCTCTCAAAGGCCGCGATGCCGCTGGCCAGATTCATGGATAAGTCGTCAATCGTGCTAGACATACGCGCACCCTCCTGCAATACGCCCGTGTTTCGGGCTACGCCCGTGTTCTGGGCTACGCCCGCGTTCCGGGCAGTGGAATGAATTCATACGCCAGCGTCCTGGGTCGCAGGTCGTGTGCGAATGAGATAAAAAGCAAAATACATTCCACCGATTATAATGCTCGGCTGGAAAAATGTTAAGCAGGCGAGAACCGTGCGCAACGGCTACGCAAAAGATACACTACAAACGGCATCAGGCGGAGTGCCAGGCCCTAGCTTGGCACAGTGAGGCTGTAAAAATACCGCTACAGTATATTTTGATGGTGATGTTGTTGTCGTTTCCTTCGTTTCCTGAGCTTGTCGTCAGTGCGTGGTCTCTGGTTTCGGGCGGCAAGGGACGGCCTTGGGAGAGCAGATAGAGGTATTCGACAAACCTGGTGAAGTGTTTGTCGTTCATTGTCAACTTGTCGCTGTCGCGGAGGAACGCTTTGGTTTGTCGCAATATCATTGCGTCATCCGTGCTTTCAACTGCTCTACATCCACGCTTTCCAAGTCGCGGTTAGCCCGTGCGTCTTCCATCGCGGCCTGAGTTTCCTCGTTAGGTAGCTTCAACTCGAAGGGAATACCTCGGTTCAGTTTTATCTGCTCAAAGAACATG
>DYPE01000110.1 GCA_020720085.1 Dichelobacter nodosus
CAAGGAGCCTTGCGCCGGGTACGCAGCCGCTATACTTGGAATCTCTATGCCGAGCGCATGATTACCCTAGCGAAGATTTATGGCTTCTGGAAATTCGTCACCAACCTGGAACGCGCCGAAACCCGGCGTTATCTGGAAATGTTGTATGCGCTGCAATACCGCCCTTTGGCGGAAAAAGTACCGCATTGATTTTTATGCGTTATTAAGGAGCGGACAATTATCCGAACTAAACCTACCCAAGCACGCCCGCTGATTTACGGCGAAGTGTTGTTTGATTGCTTTCCCGACGGCAGTGCCGTGCTTGGCGGCGCACCGTTCAATGTCGCTTGGCATTTGCAGGGTTTCGGCCTGTATCCCTATTTGGTGACACGAGTGGGGGATGATGACAAAGGCCGCGCTATTCTGCAAAGTATGAGAGATTGGGGTATGGATATCGCCGGTGTGCAAATTGACCCGCACAAACCCACCGGCAGCGTCAGCGTGACCCTCGAAAAAGGACAGCCCCGTTTTGCCATTTTGCCGGATCAGGCGTATGACTTTATCCAAGCCGAACCGGTGCTGCAAGCTTTGACGGCCAAGCCGTGCGGCTTGGTTTATCACGGCAGTTTGGGACGGCGTTCGCCGGTAGCCCGTGCGAGCTTAGACCGGATTCAGGCAACCGGCTTACCCGCCTTTACCGACATCAATCTGCGCCCGCCTTGGTGGGAAGCGGCGGATGTCGCGGCTTGTATCCGCCGTGCCTGCTATTTGAAAATCAACCATGAGGAGTTGCAAGAATTGGCTCCATTCTTAGGTGTGCACGGCAATCTTGCCGTCCAAGCGAAGCAGTTGCAGGAAGATTACGATTTGGAACTGTTGCTGGTGACTTGCGGAGCGGAAGGGGCTTTTCTGCAGGATAAAACCAAGCGTGTTTATGAAGTTAAGCCGAGCGGCAAGATCACGGTGAAAGATACGGTTGGTGCCGGCGATGCGTTCAGTGCGGTGATTTTGGCGGGCTTGCTGCAACATGCGCCGCTTGCCTATACCATGCGTCATGCCCAGGATTTTGCGGAAAAAGTCTGCACACTCCGTGGTGCGGTTTGTTCGGAACGGAATTTTTACCGGGGTTTTGCGCTGCGATAAAACGCGGTAATAGACCTGCCCTGGATTTAACTTATTGAATTACGAAGTTATTTTTTAGGTTGAATAACCCCGCTGCCAAGCGAATAAAGACATCTTTAAGAAAATTAGACTTACTTCTTAGCCTATTTACAAGCCAGGTAGGGTGGGCAACTCTTTATCGTTGCCCACCATTTCGTGCCATTGCATGGTGGGCAACAAAAAGCGGTTGCCCACCAAAACTAAAAAAGACTAATTCACCTTCGGTGCCAACTCACCCTTCGCATATTTCCCAAACATCACTTCCAAAGACATCACTTTGATCTTAGAGGCATTGCCGGCAGCACCAAAGGCTTCGTAGCGGGCTTTGCAGATTTCCATCATGCCTTTTTCGGCTTCTTTCAGGTATTTGCGTGGGTCGAAGTTTTTGCGGTCTTCGGCCATGTGTTTGCGGATGGCGCCGGTGGATGCCATGCGCAGGTCGGTGTCGATGTTGACTTTGCGCACGCCGTTTTTGATGCCTTCGGCGATTTCTTCAACGGGTACGCCGTAAGTTTGCCCCATGTCGCCGCCGAAGTTGTTGATGATTTCTAGCCAATCTTGCGGCACGGAGGATGAGCCGTGCATCACCAGGTGAACGGTGGGGATGCGGGCGTTGATTTCTTTAACGCGGTCGATGCGCAAGATTTTGCCGGTGGGTTTTTGGGTGAATTTGTACGCGCCGTGGCTGGTGCCGATGGCGATGGCGAGTGCGTCTACGCCGGTTTTCTGGACAAAATCAGCGGCTTCGTTAGGGTCGGTGAGCAATTGGCTGTGATCCAGCGTGCCTTCTGCGCCTACGCCGTCTTCTTCACCCGCTTGGCCGGTTTCCAGCGAGCCTAAGCAGCCGAGTTCGCCTTCTACGGATACGCCGCCAGCGTGTGCCATTTCAACCACTTTGCGGGTGGTTTCGACGTTGTATTCGTAGCTGGATGGCGTTTTGCCGTCTTCCATCAGTGAGCCGTCCATCATCACCGAGCTAAAGCCGGATTGAATGGCGCGCAAGCATACTGCTGGGCTGGTGCCGTGGTCTTGGTGCATACACACTGGAATGTGTGGATAGGCTTCAATTGCCGCCAAAATCAGGTGACGCAGGAAGGTTTCGCCAGCGTATTTGCGTGCGCCAGCAGAGCCTTGCAGAATCACTGGGCTGTTGGTGGCGTCAGCGGCTTGCAGAATGGCTTTGACTTGCTCCATGTTGTTGACGTTGAATGCGGGCAGACCATAACCGTGTTCAGCGGCGTGATCGAGTAGTTGACGCATGGATACTAACATTGCTATCTCCTTGCAGGTATCGTGAGGTAAGGACAAAGGATGAAGAAACCTCCCGGGATGGGAGGCGGAAGTCTGGAGTCCCAGCAGCGCTGGCAGCGTTTTGCGCGTGCCTTGGCTGGCACGCTTTTGTTATGTCGCAACGGGTTGTTGCGCTATGCGTTATGTGCCGTCGCGTCCGCTGTACACTTTGCCGACAGTGACAATTTTCATGACGTTGGTGCCGCCACCCACGCCTTGTAAGTCGCCTTTAGTAATGATAACGAGGTCGCCGTCGCGTACCGCGCCGCGTCGTTTGAGTTCGTCAACAATTTCTTGGTTGGCCGCTTGGGTGTCCATGTTGGTGACATCAAAGCTGACAGGCATTACGCCTCGGTATAAGGTGACTTGGCGGCGGGTGGTGACTTGGCGGCTGAGCGCGTAAATTGGGATATTGGAGTTGATGCGCGACATCCAGAGTGGCGTGTTGCCAGATTCAGTCAGTGCAGCAATCGCTTTTACATTCAAGTGATTGGCCGTGTACATGGTGGCCATGGCGATAGTTTCGTCAATGCGGCTGAATGTACCATCCATCTGGTGGTGATTGGAAGTTTGCATGTCCGCTTGTTGTTCAGCGCGGTGGCAAATCCGGCTCATGGATTCCACGGCTAAATCTGGGTATTTGCCCACTGCGGTTTCGCCCGATAGCATCACTGCGTCTGCGCCGTCCAACACCGCGTTAGCCACGTCCGACACTTCAGCACGGGTGGGGATGCGATTGTTGATCATGGATTCCATCATTTGCGTGGCAATAATCACCACTTTGTTCTGCGCGCGGGCGAGCTGCGTGATGCGTTTCTGCGCAGGCAGCAGGGCTTCGTCGCCGATTTCAACGCCCAAGTCACCGCGCGCAATCATCACCGCGTCGGAAGCTGCGATGATTTCATCCAGAACTTCCATGGCTTCGGCGCGTTCGATTTTGGCAATCAGCCGCGCTTTGCCGCCCGCTTGGGTCAGTAAACGGCGGGCTTCCTCCATGTCTGCTGCACTGCGCGGAAATGAGACTGCGAGATAATCGGCCTCTAGCTTGGCGGCGGAGAGGATGTCTTGGCGATCTTTGTCGGTCAACGCGGCAGCGGAAAGACCGCCGCCCTTGCGGTTAATGCCTTTTTTGTTGGACAGTTCGCCGCCAGTCATTACTTTGCAGTTGACGCGGGTGTTTTCCACCGATTGCACCCACAGCACAATGCGTCCGTCGTCAAGCAGCAAGGTGTCGCCACGGTGCACGTCTTGGGGTAATTCTTTGTAGGCAATGCCTACGCAGGTTTGTGAGCCTTCGTGTTTGGGACAATCCGCGTCTAATGTAAATAAGTCGCCGTCTTCTAGGAGAATTTTACCTTCGCGAAAACATTCAATTCTAATTTTTGGTCCTTGCAGGTCGCAGATGATGCCGACTTGGCGGCCATGCGCACGGGCGCGATCGCGCACGGTTTCGGCGCGGTGACGGTGTTCATCATAGCTACCATGGGAAAAGTTGAGGCGCACCACGTCGATCCCGGCTTGGATAATTTTATCCAGCATTTTTGAGTCATCGGTGGCGGGGCCAAGAGTTACGACGATTTTGGTTCTTCTCATGCGGATTCAGCCGGTTGGATGCGGTTTACTAGGGACGCGGGAAACGCGCAACGCAGTTTTAAGTTGCGTTGCGCGATCAAAGTCCAGGTGTGGCTTATTTCCCGCGCTGTTCCAAAATTTCCACTGCGGGTAGCACTTTACCTTCCAGAAATTCGAGGAAGGCTCCGCCTGCGGTGGAGATATAGGATACTCTATCGTATATGTCATATTTTTGAATGGCAGCAATCGTGTCACCACCGCCCGCCAAAGTAAAGGCGTTTGTGTCGGCAATGGCTTGGGCAATTTTTTTGGTGCCTTCGCCAAATTGGTCGAATTCAAACACGCCTACTGGGCCATTCCATACCACAGTGCCCGCTTGCAGGATGATGTCGACCAATTGTTGCGCGGATTGCGGGCCAATGTCAAAAATCATGTCATCTTCTGCCACGTCGTCCGCGCTTTTTAGCACTGCCGGTTCGTTGGCGTCGAATTGCTTGCCCACCACTACGTCCACGGCAATGGGGATGGTGGCGTTGCGTGCGGTCATTTTGCTCATCAGCGATTTGGCAGTATCTACCAAGTCGTCCTCGCATAAAGATTTGCCTACGGATTTGCCAGTGGCTTTGAGGAAAGTGTTGGCAATACCGCCGCCTACCACCATTTGATCCACTTTATCCGCCAGCGATTCCAGCACGGTGAGTTTGGTCGATACCTTGGATCCGCCAACAATAGCAACCATGGGACGGGCAGGATTGGCCAGCGCTTTATGCAGCGCGTCCAGTTCTTCGGTGAGCAGAATGCCAGCCGCTGCCACAGGCGCATACTTGGCCACGCCATGGGTGGAGGCTTCGGCGCGATGTGCTGTGCCAAAGGCGTCCATGACGAATACGTCGCACAGTGCAGCATATTTTTGCGCTAAGTCATCGCTATTTTTCTTTTCGCCTTTATTGACCCGGCAATTTTCCAGCAGCACTACTTCGCCGTTTGCCACGTCAAAACCGCCATCAACCCAATCGCGGATCAGGCGTACGGTTTTGCCTAATTTGCCGCCCATGGTGTCTGCTACCGGTTGTAACGAGTCTTCTTCATTGAATTCGCCTTCTGTGGGACGGCCCAGATGCGAAGTAACCATGACCTTGGCACCTGCTTTCATGCAGTGTTCAATGGTCAGCATGGAGGCAGTAATGCGGGCATCGGAAGTGACTTTGCCGTCTTTCACCGGCACATTCAAGTCCGCCCGGATCAGCACGCGCTTACCGGCTAAGTCTAAATCCGTTACTTTAATAATGGACATATAAGATTTCTCCTGCTACATGATGATTCCAAAGCGCGCTCTGGGCGCGGAATGATCCGCGCCCGGCGGCAGTTCTTAGTTGGCGGCAACGTGACGCACGAAGCGCAGCATGTTACAGGTATAGCCGTACTCGTTGTCATACCAGGACACGACTTTGACGAAGGTCGGGTCAAGTTGGATACCGGCTTCAGCGTCAAATATTGAAGGTTGCGGGCAACCACGAAAATCGGTGGATACCACCTTTTCATCGGTATAGGCCAGCACGCCTTGCAGCGGGCCGGATTCAGAAGCAGCTTTCATGGCTTTGCAGATGTCTTCATAAGCCGCGTCTTTGTTCAATTCCACGGTGAGGTCAACCACGGATACGTCGGAGGTGGGTACGCGGAACGCCATGCCAGTCAGCTTTTTATTCAGCTCGGGAATGACCTTGCCCACGGCTTTGGCCGCGCCTGTGGAGGACGGAATGATGTTTTCCAGGATGCCGCGACCACCGCGCCAATCCTTGGAGGAGGGGCCGTCCACGGTTTTTTGTGTAGCTGTGGCAGCGTGTACGGTGCTCATTAAGCCACGTTTGATGCCAAAATTGTCGTGCAGCACTTTGGCGACTGGTGCCAAGCAATTGGTGGTGCAGGAGGCGGCAGAAACAATCGTTTCGCCAGCATATTTGTCATGGTTTACGCCATACACGAACATCGGGGTGTCATCCTTGGATGGGGCAGATTGGACGACTTTCTTGGCACCTGCGTCAATGTGTTTTTGGCAAGTATCTAACGTGAGGAAAAATCCAGTGGATTCAATGATAAGCTCTGCATCCACTTCGTTCCATTTGAGGTTGGCTGGGTCTTTTTCGGCGGTAAGGCGAATTTTTTTGCCATTGACAACCAGGTCATTGCCATTGACGGAAATATCGCCTTTGAAGTTGCCATGTACGGAGTCGTATTTGAGCATGTACGCCAGATAGGCTGGTTCGAGCAGGTCATTAATACCAACCACTTCAATTTCTGGAAATTCTTTAGTAATCGCGCGGAAGGCCATGCGTCCGATGCGACCAAATCCATTAATGCCAACTTTAATTGTCATGCGTGGTTCTCCTTAAAGCAATAAATGTGAGTGAGTTCAAAGTAAATCAAATAAAGGATAGTGCCAGTTGTTCTAGTTCTTCTCCGATTTTTTATTGCGGAGATAATTTTTTATAACAGTCCCAGTAACTCCGCCGTATTGTTCTCTCCTTGCCAATAACGGAGTAGATGGGGATTATTCAATTCAATATAACGCGAAACCAGATGAGCGAATGAATTCAAAAGCATTGTATTTTTTCTGGTTGAAACCGCACAAGGCACGCCGCGTTCAACGTGCCCTGTGCGTTGTCAGCACTTACAATACGGATTGCACTGCTGCAACGACATTGTCCACAGTAAAACCGAACTCTTTGAACAATTTATCCGCTGGCGCGGACTCGCCGAAGCGGTCAATGCCAACGACTTTGCCGTTTAAGCCCACATATTTGTACCAGCCTGTGCTAACCCCTGCTTCCACTGCGACACGCTTGGTCACGTTGGCAGGCAGCACAGAGTCGCGGTAGGCTGCGTCTTGTGTTTCAAACACATCCACAGATGGCATGGACACTACGCGCACGTTGCCGAGTTGCTTGGCGGCATCCACCGCCAAAGATACTTCGGAGCCAGTGGCAATGAGGATGGCCGCTGGATTGGCGCAGTCGAGGATAACATAGCCGCCCTTGGCAATATTAGCGAGTTGCGCTTCATCGCGCGCCAAATGCGGCAGGTTTTGGCGTGAGAAAATAAGGGCGGATGGGCCATCCTTACGTTCAATGGCGTATTTCCAGGCTACGGCGGATTCGACTGCGTCCGCAGGACGCCATACCGACATGTTGGGAATTAACCGCAATGTTGCAGTTTGTTCCACAGGTTGGTGCGTAGGGCCGTCTTCACCCAGGCCAATGGAGTCATGGGTGTAGACAAAAATGCTGCGCACTTTCATCAGCGCGGCCATGCGCAAGGCGTTGCGGGCATATTCAGAGAACATCAGGAAGGTTGCGCCGTAGGGAATAAAACCCTTGTGCAAGGCGATGCCGTTCATGATGGCGGACATGCCAAATTCGCGCACGCCGTAGTACACATAATTGCCGGCTGGATTAGCATTGGACACGCCTTTGCAGCCTTTCCAAATGGTCAGATTGGAGCCAGCCAAATCCGCAGAACCGCCGAGGAATTCAGGCAGCAATGGGCCGTAGCCATTGAGCGCATTTTGTGACGCCTTGCGGCTGGCAATGGTTTCGCCCTTGGCCGCCACTTCAGCGACATATGCGCTAGACTTGGCTTGCCAATCTGCGGGCAGCTCGCCTTTCATGCGGCGTTCGAATTCTGCCGCCAATTCAGGGTATGCCGCTTTGTAGGCAGCAAATTTGCCGTCCCAGGATTGTTCCGCAGATGCACCCTTGCCCTTGGCATCCCAGCCAGCATACACGTCTTGCGGAATGACGAAGGCCTCGTGTGGCCAGCCCAATTTTTCGCGGGTGAGTTTGATTTCGTCATCCCCCAGCGGCGCACCATGGCATTCTTCCTTGCCTTCTTTGTTGGGCGAGCCAAAGCCGATGATGGTTTGGCAGCAAATCAACGTGGGTTTGTCGCTAACCGCACGCGCCTGTTCAATCGCGGCTTTGATGGCGTTGGCGTCATGGCCATCCACCTTGGGAATGACATGCCAGCCATAGGCTTCAAAGCGCTTGGGCGTGTCGTCTAGGAACCAACCGGGCGTATTGCCATGACCGCGTACTTCGCCGTCAATGGAAATGTTGTTGTCGTCGTAGAAGCAAACCAGTTTGCCCAGTCCCCACGCACCTGCCAGTGAGCAGGCTTCGTGTGAAATGCCTTCCATCATGCAACCATCGCCCAAGAACACATAGGTGTAGTGGTTGACAATTTCATGGCCAGGCCGGTTAAACTGGCCTGCCAACGCTTTTTCAGCGATGGCCATGCCCACGGCGTTAGTAATGCCTTGACCGAGCGGCCCGGTGGTGGTTTCTACGCCAGGCGCGTAACCGTATTCGGGGTGGCCTGGCGTTTTGGAGTGCAGTTGACGAAAATTTTTGAGATCGTCAATGCTTAAATTGTACCCTGTCAGATGCAGCAGGGAATAAATCAGCATAGAGCCGTGACCGTTGGACAACACAAAACGGTCGCGATCCGCCCACTCGGGATTGCTGGGATTGTGTTTTAAGTAGTCGTTCCAGAGGACTTCGGCAATATCCGCCATGCCCATCGGCGCGCCAGGGTGACCGGATTTAGCTTTTTGTACTGCATCCATGCTCAGAGCACGAATGGCATTCGCGAGTTCTTGACGCGCGGGCATATCTCCTCCTGTTGTGAAATACTGGGTGAGTGTTGGACAATTAAATAAAGTGAACCTTGAACCGCTGGCCGTTATGCGCGATGATTGGCATGACCTGACGGTTGAAAGGCGTCATTTTCCCCTACCCGATGGATTTCGGCAATACCGGCGCTATAAAAAGGTGGCCAAGCCTAAGTAAGGCTGTCAATTCGTGGACGAAAATAATCATGTATGAACATGCTCCGCTTACCTTTCCGCTGAATGTATACGCCCATTGTCTGTGGCTGGATCAAGGCCAGGTAGAGTATTTGCATTATGGCTTGTTTGAGCGTCCAGAAGACGATCCGACACAAGCTCAGCAACGTTCTACCGCCCTAATTTTGCAACGCCTACCGCCCACACCCGCTGCGGTTTTGGAAATTGGTCCCGGTCTGGGCACCACGGCAGCCAAGTTGGGGGGATTGGGCTATTCTATCACCGCGTTGACGCCGGATGCCGCGCAAATTGCCATTGCTCGCCAGCGCGCGCCGCAAGCCACATTTCATGCCGCACGTTTTGAGGATTTTCACGCGGCACACGCAAGTTTTGACGTGGTGTTATTGCAGGAGTCTGCCCAATACCTTGACGCGCTAGCCCTGTTTGCCAACGCATTTAATCTGCTGCGCGAAGATGGCCAAATACTGATTGTAGACGAATTTGCACATACTCGCGGCGCTACAGACGCGCCAGGCGGATTGCCCTGTCTGCGTACCTTCCTCGTCCAAGCCGGGCGTTATGGATTTGCTGTGGAAGAACAGGTGGATTTATCCAGCCAAGCCGCGCCTACGGTAGATTATTTGCTACGTCAAATCCGCGCCACGCGCACGCAGTTGCTTGCGGATTTGCCTGTGACCGATACACAGCTAAATAACTTATTGGCCGCGCTGGAAATCTATCGCAGTCATTATCAAAACGGCAGTTATGGGTACTTCCTGTTGCGCTTGCGTAAACACGCCGCACCGCGCTGGCGGATCAGCGTGATGCAACCAGACGATGCGGCTGCTGTGCGTGGTTTATTTAATGAAGTGTTTGCGCCGGAAACCCTGACGCCGGAATTGTGGCAGTGGAAATATGGCAATGGGCGCGGTTTGGCCACGCTGGCCTGGCGCGGCGCGCGCTTGGTGGCGCATTATGGTGGCTTACTACGTTTGGTGCACTATTTTGGCGTACCTGCGCAAGGCGTACAAATTGGCGATGTGATGACTTCGTCTGCTGAGCGCGGCGTGCTAACCCGCCACGGCGCATTTTATCAAGTGGCTGCTACATTTCCCGAACGTTGGGTAGGGTATGGCGCACGCTGTTTAATTGGGTATGGCTTTCCCAATACCCATGCCATGCGCGTGGCAGAAAAATTAGGGTTGTACGCGGCTACCGGACGCATGGCAGAAGTGCGCTGGCCCGCACCACGTGCTGGCCGTGCGCGTTTGCTCAGCCAGGCGCGCCCGCTAGACCCGCTACGTGACGCCTCGGCTGTGGACGCGCTGTGGCAGGCCATGGCTGCGGATTTAGCCCAGGCCATCGTGCCTGTCCGCAGCTGGGCCGATGTGCATCACCGTTATCTGCAACATCCCCACAATACGTACCAATTGTGGCTCATCCGCCACCGCCTTTTGCGCAAGCCGCTGGGACTGCTGGTCTTGCGCCAGCGCGAAAATGGCAAATTGTGGCTATTAGACTATATCGGCCCCCTGCGCCACGCAGCCACTTGTCTGCGCCATGCCCAACGCCTGGCTGCGCGCCAAGGCTATGATGAATTGCAGGCATGGATTACCACTGCGTTTGCCAGCGTATTTACCGCCTCTGGCGCGCAAACTTGCCCTTGCGAAGTAGTGATTCCCACCAGCATCCACACCCCTGGCCCCGCGCCACAGCAATTACACGACCGCTGGTGGCTGATGGCAGGCGATACCGATTTTTTTTGATGGGTGGATGTGCTTAATAGCTTTTCAGGAAAATATTTTTGAAATAGTGCATCCTTAATAGAGTCTACAAGAATTATAATATATTGATTATAAAGATAAAAAAACATTGTGACCTTGAATTTTCAGATGATTGATAAAGCTCAAATTATTGGCGGTTGAAGTATAGGCAGCTTTAGAGTCTATACGAATTCCAATATATTAGACATGTTCCCAAATAACGTTTTGTAACCTATTGAACCACATAGCCATTATTG
>DYPE01000111.1 GCA_020720085.1 Dichelobacter nodosus
CGCTTGACAGCCCCTCTGGGCAGGGGATACTTTGGGAAAATGGGGCGGATTTCCTATTTTCTCTGCCGCAAGCGGCAGGCATTTTGCAAGAGAAAGGGTGTATCGCCATCCTCCGTTTCCATTCGCTGGAAGACTGCATGGTGAAACAATTTTTACGCGATCATAGCCAGCCTTTGGATCAGCGCCTGCCGCCGGGTTTACCGGTGCGGCCCAATACCATGCCACCGCTGTTGCAGCGCATCGGCAAGGCGATGAAACCAAGCGAGAAAGAAATTGCTGCTAACCCCCGTGCACGCAGCACGGTGTTGCGAGTGGCAGAAAAAAATCCGCTGGCATAACGCGCGTATCCGCCCACGTGACTTTTTGGTAGAGACCGCCCGCTATGAAAACTCGCAGCCCGACTTATATCGCCCGCCGCAAACCTGTCGAACTTTTGGCTCGTCCAGTGACGGAGGAATGTCAGGTGGAAACCTGGGAAGGCGCACGCACCGCGCATGTGGGCGACTACATCATGACGGGTGTACAGGGTGAGCATTGGCCTGTGCCAGGTTGGCAATTCGATGAATTATATGAAATTCTCGGGCCATCACCGCAACATAAAGACCTCTTGCGCGTGCGCAAGCGGATTCGCGAAGTGCCTGTGTACCAGACGTATGAAGCGTTCCAATATGTATTGCGCGGAGAAAAATTCCGCGTTGGGCCAGGCTATTTTATTATTTCCTATGGCGAAGAAGATCGCTTTCCGTGTGAATCCAGCGTATTCTTTCAAACCTTTGAAATTATTCGCCCTGCCAAGCCAGAGGAAGAATTTGATGTGCGTCCGTTGTAATGGCGTTCGCCTTATGTGCGCAGCGCCTGGAGGATGGCGGCCTGGCGGCAAGCGCGCAGGGCTGATTTCAGTGCCAAACCCGTGAGTCCTTGCGCCAGCAAGTCTTGTACCTGGACTTGCACGGCAGCTTGCTGGGCGTGTGCTAAGTGTTGCGCGCTGGGATGTCCAGGGTAGATTGCCTGGCAACAGCGCAGCCAGGCGGCAAAGCGGGGCGCACGGCGGAATGCGTCGGTTTTTTCTAAAATGCTTAGATAGTCAGTAGGTTGCCACTTAGGCAGCTCTGGCACCAGGGTCACGGCCAGCCAGGCCAATTCCTGATATTCGCTGGGTAGTTTCAATCGCGCTGCGAGCGCGCGCAGCCCAGCCGCCACGGTGCTGGTGGGAATGCACGCGGCCAATCCCGCCCATAAGCACGCCCAGCGTTCCACTTCCGTATATCCCGCATCCACCGCACGTTGCAAGGCGGGCCAGGCTGTGTCTAGCGGCCATTGCGTCCATTCTGGAAAAATTCGCGTCAATGCGCCACAGGCAGCCAGCGTTGCGAAAAACTGCTCAGGATGGCGCGTTGCTAACGCCTTGCGGGTTTCTTGCCACACCCGCTCTGCCACCAGTGCGTCGACCTCACCGTTGGCCACCATCACGGCCATATAGCGGCGCGTATCCTCGGCCACAGTGAACCCCAAATGGGCAAAACGGGCGGCAAAGCGGGCCACGCGCAACACTCGTACTGGGTCTTCAGCAAACGCGGGGGAAACATGGCGTAGCACGCGGCACGCAAGGTCAGCCTGGCCTTGCAAGGGGTCAATCAGCGTGCCATCTAACGCTTGGGCAATGGCATTGATGGTTAAATCACGCCGCTGCAAGTCTTCTTCCAAAGTGATTTCCGGCGCGGCGTGAAATACGAAGCCCGCATATCCTGGCGCAACTTTGCGTTCGGTGCGGGCGAGCGCATATTCCTCGCCGGTTTGTGGATGCAAAAACACTGGAAAATCCTTACCCACCGGACGGTAGCCCAAGGCCAGCATCTGTTCAGCAGTCGCGCCCACCACCACCCAATCGCGCTCCAGCACCGGCAGGTTCAGCAATTGGTCACGCACTGCGCCGCCAACGAGATAAATGTTCAAAATCGGCGTTCCTTTTGATTTATTCACTGATTCAGGTATTGTTAAATCGTTTCTCCGCCAGCGCGGCCAACAATCCAGCCGCTTTGGCGCGGGTTTCATGCAATTCGCGTTGCGCCTCGGAGTCATGCACAATGCCAGCGCCCGCACGGAAATGCAGGTGTTCGTCCTGCGCCCATAGCGTGCGGATGAGAATGTTCAAATCCATATGGCCACGGTGATCCACATAGCCCACGCTGCCGGTGTAGGGGCCACGTGGGGTTTGCTCCAATTCTGCAATGATTTCCATGCAACGCACTTTGGGGCAGCCCGTAATGGTGCCGCCGGGAAACAGCGCACGGATAATTGCGGCAGGATCAACCTCAGCGCTCAACTGGCCGGTGAGGTTGGAGACCAGATGGTGGACATGGGCGTAGGTTTCTAGCGCCATCAATTCGTTCACATGGATGCTGCCCGGCACGCACAGCTTGCCTAAGTCATTGCGCAGCAAGTCAATCAGCATGACATGTTCGGCCTGTTCCTTGGGATGCGCCTGCAATCGCGCGGAAGCCGCACGGTCGGCGCTGGCGTTTTGCCCGCGTGGGTGCGTACCTGCGATGGGGCGAGTTTGTACTTGGCCATAACGTGCGCTGACCAGACGCTCGGGCGAGGAACTCAGCAGTGCCCAGTGCGCGAAACGGCACAGCGCGGCAAATGGCGCGGGATTGTGACGGCGTAGGCTGCGGTATAGTCCTGTTGCCTGATTGAGCCTGGCCCAGCGTGCGCGCCAGGCGCGCGATAAATTGACTTGAAATACATCACCAGCGCGGATGTAGGTTTGGATTTGGGCCACGCTGGCAAGAAAAGGAGCAGGATCAGATTCCTCCACATCCCAGGCTAGGGTGGATGTAGGGGCATCCCTTGTGGATGCCCTTGTGGATGCCCTTGTGTGTACCGTTGATGTAGGGGCATCCACAAGGGATGCCCCTACTGTGGGATCGGCAACCGCGCGCGCATACGCGAGGTCTGCGCGTAGGCCGTCCAGCAGTTGCGGCGTTTCGGCTACCAGCCAAATTTGGCGGCGGGCGTGGTCTTGCAGGATGGCTGCTGGAATGCGCAATGCCAGGGCGGTGGGCAGGCCTGGGTAGGCGGGCAAATGGAGTTTGGGTTCAATTTCTGCCGCCAATTCATAACCCAAATACACAAACCAGCCGCCGCAAAATGGCAAATCACTGTCTGGCGTGGCAATGGGGCGTTGCGCGTGCCAATGGCGGGAAAATTCGGTGAGAAATCCATCTGGGCAGGAGGACAACTGCGGCACGCCGGGCAGGGCGCTGGCGCGCACGGCGGCAGCGTCACCTTGGATCAGCATGTAACGCGGCCAGCCCAGCAACAGGTCGTAGCGTGTTTGCGGGCTGTGCGCCACGCTTTCCAGTATTACGGGATAACGTTCCGGCCAGGCCGCGTGAATATCTAGCAAATCAATTGGATAAGGTATTGCGGCTGGCACGGTGTACAGATGAGCGTCAGCGTTGTTGCTCACGGTGTCTTCGCAATTCTTCTTCCAGCAAACCCAGGCGTTGCACCAAGCGGCGGATTTTGCGTTCCTGGCGCGATTGGTGAATGTCAATGGCAAGAATTTTAATTACCAGCATCCCCATGCCAGCGGTCAGCAGCAGCGTGGGCGGGTAGCCAATGTTCAGCCAATGCGCCAACCAGTCCACGAACTGCGGAAACAGACCGAGCAAGGCAATCAGTACCGCGCCTGCCAACCACCACACGGCGTGGTGGGTGTGCAAGTGATCCTTGCGGATGAGGTACAAAATGCCGCCCGCAATCATCAGGCCCAGCACAGCGGAAGTGATTTGCGGATTCATGGCGGTATTTTTTCATTGGGCAACGCATGAGGGCGCGCGGGCCATGGATGGCGGGAACGGGCAATGCACAAGATAAGCGTTTGCAGCATATAGCCCGCCACAGTCCACCACGAGCGGAAAATGCGCGAATGGCCGGACAGGCGTGGCTGCATATCAATGGCAACTTCTTGGGTAATCAGGTGTTTTTCCGCCAGCAGCAGCAACACCCCCATGTCTTGGTAGTCGAGCAACGTGGCTTGGCGCGAAGCCAAGACTTGAATCGCTGTGCGGTTGTAGGCGCGCAAGCCAGAAGTGAGGTCTACCAGCGACAGGCCGGATACCTTGCGGAATAGACTCCATGCCAACCGTCGGGCAAAACTGCCGCGCGCCGGATAGGCTCCGATGATTACGTCTGCCGTGCGGGCGCGCAATGCGTCCGCCAGCACCGGCAAGCTGTCAGCACGGTGTTGGCCGTCGGCATCCAGGGTGATTGCACAAAGGTAGCCGCGCCGCTGCGCGTAACGCAAGCCGGTTTGGGCAGCACCCCATGCGCCCAGGGAGACTGCCAACGGAATCACCACAGCCCCCGCACCACGCGCCAAATCGCCCGTGTTATCCGTGCTGGCGTCGTCAATCACCACTACGGACATGCCTGGCAGTTGTTGCAAGACTTCTTCCACTACATGAGCAATCGTGGCGGCTTCGTTTTTGGCGGGAATAATGGCAATCCAGCCGTCATAAGGAGATTGTGATGGTTGCATGGCCAGAATCATCGCGTGTAGGACTGGCAGCCCTTGCTTGTTTACTCCCGCCAGCGCGGTTTGTGATTGCCATGACTATGACCACCGCCGTCGGGCTTGCGCGGTGGCGGGCGGCGGCGGGATTCCGGCCTGCCGCTGCCGCCGTCCTGGCGTTCGCCCACGTCGCCGGAGAATACGGCAAGCTGCATTTGGCGGCCACACACCCAGCAAGCTTTGAGCTGATGCATTACGTTGTTGGGTAAGCCCTCTGGCAAGTCCACCGTGCTGAAGTTGTCGTATAGCTTGATGTAGCCGATATGACGGCTTTCCAGGCCCGCTTCATTGGCAATTGCGCCGACGATGTTTTTGGGCTTAACACCATGGTTGCGGCCCACTTCAATGCGGTAGCGCACCATGCCGGAATCGGGCGCACGATCCCCAAAATCGCGTTCGCGGCGACGGCCTTCGCCGCGTTCGCGTGAATCACGATCGCGGTTGTCACGGCTATCACGACTATCGCGGCTGTCGCGCTCAACAGGCATATCTTCCCGTTCCGCAGGTTCATAGCGCAATGGGCGACTTTTTTGCGCCAAGTAGGCCAGCGCGGCAGCAATTTCATTCAATGCAATATCGTGCTCTTCTTGGTAGCTGGCTAGCAATTCCTCGAAAAACTCCAATTCCTGCGCTTCCACCGCCTCGGTAATGGATTGCTTGAATTGCACCACGCGGCGATCCGCGATGTCCTCGCGCGAGGGCAGGTGCATTTGCATGATGGGCTGGCGTGTGGCTTGCTCAATGGCGCGCAACATGCGCTTTTCGCGCGGCGACACAAATAGGATCGCGGTTCCGGTGCGGCCCGCACGGCCTGTGCGGCCAATGCGATGCACATAGGATTCAATGTCATGCGGAATGTCGTAGTTCAATACATGGCTGATGCGTTCCACGTCCAGGCCGCGTGCCGCGACATCCGTGGCAATCACAATGTCCAGGGTGCCGGCTTTCAGTCCTTCCACGGTTTTTTCGCGCAGCACTTGGCTCATGTCGCCATTGAGTGGGCCGCAAGAGTAGCCGCGCGCTTCCAATTTTTCTGCCAGTTCGGCGGTGGCGGTTTTGGTGCGCACAAATACAAGCATGGCATCAAAATCTTCCACCTCCAAAATGCGGGTGAGCGCGTCAAGTTTATGCACACCCGTCACTTGCCAGTAGCGCTGGGTAATGCTGGACACTGTGGCGGTTTTTTCGCGGATGGAGATTTCCACTGGATCGCGCAAATGGCGTTGTGCCACGCGGCGGATGGCTTCGGGCATGGTGGCCGAGAACAAGGCGATCTGGCGACTGGCTGGGGCGGATTCGAGAATGGTTTCTACATCGTCAATGAACCCCATTTTCAGCATTTCGTCGGCTTCATCCAGCACCACAGAGGCAAGATGGCTTAAGTCCAGCGTTCTACGCCGCAAGTGATCCATGATGCGGCCTGGTGTGCCTACCACCACATGCACACTGCGCTTGAGCTGGCGCAGTTGTAGCACCATGCTCTGACCGCCATAAATCGGCAGCACGTGAAATCCCGGCAAATGACGGGCGTAAGTCTGCATGGCCTCAGCCACTTGCAAGGCCAATTCGCGCGTGGGCGTGAGCACTAACACTTGCGGGCTGGTTTGGCTCATGTTCAAACGGCTGAGCAATGGCAACGCAAATGCGGCGGTTTTGCCGGTTCCGGTTTGCGCTTGGCCAAGCAAATCATGGCCCGCGAGCAGGGGAGGGATGCTTTGCGCTTGGATGGGCGTGGGCAATTCATAGCCCACTTCGTCCACGGCTTGCAACACAGGCGCGGATAGCGCCAATTGGGAAAACTGGGTAATTGTTTCTGTAGACATTTTATTGTGTTATATGCTCAATCAAAAAATAAAAGATGGTCACGCCGTTATTCGACGGGTTCATCGCTCGACGTTGTGTCGTCGCGCGTAGAATTGAGTTGTTCTGGAACCAATTTGGCGCGGATTTGTGCTTCAATTTGGGCTGCGGTTTCCGTGTGTTCCTTCAGATATTGGCGCACATTGTCCTTGCCCTGGCCAATGCGCTCGCCGTTGTAGCTGTACCATGCCCCGGCCTTATCTATCGCCGCGCATTTGACGCCCAACTCAATGATTTCGCTTTCGCGTGAAATGCCTTCACCGTATAAAATGTCAAAATTGACTTCCTTGAACGGTGGGGCGAGTTTGTTTTTTAATACTTTAACGCGGGTTTCATTGCCCACCACTTCTTCGCCGCGCTTGATAGCACCGGTGCGGCGGATGTCCAAACGCACGGAGGCATAGAATTTTAGCGCATTGCCACCGGTAGTGGTTTCGGGGCTGCCGAACATCACGCCGATTTTCATGCGAATTTGGTTGATAAAAATAACCAACGTATTGAAACGTTTGATATTGGCGGTTAATTTGCGCAACGCTTGCGACATCAGCCGCGCTTGCAAGCCAACATGGCTGTCGCCCATTTCACCTTCGATTTCGGCCTTGGGCGTGAGCGCGGCCACCGAGTCGATAACAACCACATCCACCGCGCCAGAACGCACCAGCATGTCAGTGATTTCCAACGCTTGTTCGCCAGTATCTGGCTGCGAAATCAATAATTCGCTGGTCTGCACGCCCAGTTTTTCAGCATAGCTGCGATCCAGGGCGTGCTCTGCGTCAATGAAGGCTGCCACGCCGCCTTTTTTCTGCACTTCAGCCACCGCGTGCAAACTCAACGTGGTTTTACCGGAAGATTCTGGCCCGTAAATTTCTACGACCCGTCCTCGGGGCAGTCCGCCTATGCCCAATGCGATGTCCAAGCTCAATGAGCCGCTGGACACGGCTTCTACATCCATCACCGCGCCCGCATCTCCCAAGCGCATGACAGAACCTTTGCCAAACTGCCGTTCAATCTGCAACAGTGTGGTACTTAATGCTTTTTTTCTGTTCTCATCCATTGATTTTATCCTGCCGTTTACTGCCTGCCATTCCGTAATGGCTTCCTAACTGGGTTTATTGTAACAGAGTTATGGCCTGCTTACCTTCAAAATCAAGCGAATCAGTGCAATTGCGCGCTGGACGGCGGCGGGGTTGGCTTGGCAATCATTGCGGTTGCTGTAAAATGGATTTTGTCCACTGCCTGATGGCGCGGCATTCCGATGCGGAACCTAGGGCTACAAATAAAATCGACTGTGCGGAAACCACGCCATGAATCCTTCTGCTGATATTTTACACCGTATTCTACAACGCAAGCGGGAAGAAACCGCTGTTGCCCAAGCTGCCTGCCCCTTGGCGGAACTCCGCCAGCAAGCGCTGGCCGCGCCCACGCCGCGCGGGTTTGGCGCGGCATTGCGCCAGCAGGTGGCTGCCGGACAACCCGCTGTGATTGCGGAAATCAAAAAAGCCTCGCCCAGCAAAGGCTTGCTGCGTGATCCCTTTGCACCGGCAGACATTGCGCGCGATTATCAAGCACATGGTGCAACCTGTTTATCCGTGTTGACTGACCGTGATTTTTTTCAAGGCCATCCTGACTATTTGATGCAGGCGCGTGTGGCCTGTGATTTACCTGTATTGTGCAAGGATTTCATGGTTGCACCCTACCAGGTTTATCAAGCGCGCGCCTGGGGCGCGGATTGTATTTTGTTGATTGTCGCCGCATTCGCGCCAGAGGACGGTACGTTGCGTGAGTTGGCAGACCTTGCGGCAGAATTGGGTATGGATGTGCTGGTGGAAGTGCATGATGCCGAGGAATTACAGCGCGCGCTGGCATTGCCTGCTACTTTGATTGGCATCAACAACCGCGATTTGCGCACTTTTATCACGCGCCTAGAAACCACGCTGGAATTGGTGGCGGGTGTGCCTGCCAGCCATTTGGCTATTAGCGAAAGCGGCATCGCCACCGGCCAAGACGTTGCCGTACTGCGTAATCACCGCGTACATGCGTTTTTAGTGGGAGAGGCGTTCATGCGCGCTGCCAGCCCGGGCGCGGCGTTGCGCGCCTTATTTTACGCATCCTAAAGCCAACGGCTTATTTCATCTACCAGGCTATTGCGCTGGCCATGAAAAAGTGCTTGGCAGTTATTTTTGCCCACCGCCTAGGCTTTAGTACGATCCTTATGACTTGATGACTTGCTATTTTTCAACCATATTTTTATAATTATGGAAATATGGGTTCATCTCAAATTATTGTCGCATTGGCAGCACTGGCGCAAGAGCACCGTTTAGCGATATATCGCCTGTTGGTGCAAGTGGGGGAACCGGGATTGGCAGCGGGCGAAATCGCCACCCGTTTCCACCTGCCTGGCCCCACCTTGTCGTTTCACCTTAAAACGCTCAAACACGCCGGATTGATTGATTACACCCGGTTGGGACGTTCGCTATGCTATCGCGCCAATTATTCGATGATGCACCAACTTATCAATTATCTTACTGAAAATTGTTGCAACGGCACGACCTGTCTACCATTCCAACCCATATCTACGCCTTTGCCAGGAGAATTACTCATGACTGAATCGAAATATAACCTGTTGTTTTTATGTACCGGCAACTCCGCCCGCAGTATTATCGCTGAATCGCTGTTGCGCTTTTGGGGACGGGGCAAATTCAATGCCTACAGTGCGGGCAGCCATCCAGCGGGCCAGGTACATCCCATGGCGCTGGATTTGCTGCGTCGCCTCAATATGCCCACCGATGGCCTGCGCAGCAAATCGTGGGACGAATTCGCGCAAGCTGGCGCGCCGCATTTGGATTTTGTGGTTACCGTATGCGACAAGGCCGCTGGCGAAACCTGCCCGCTGTGGCCGGGCCAGCCCATCACTTCGCACTGGGGCGCGCCAGACCCCGCTGCGGTGGAAGGCACGGAAGTCGAAAAAAACATGGCATTTCGTGAAACGCTGCGTATTCTCGACAACCGCATCAAAATTTTCACCGCACTGCCAATTGCCGGGCTGGAGCGTTTGAAACTTAAGGAAAAAATGGACAGCATTGGCCGTTCCATGCCCAGCCCGGATACCGCCAGCGGAGAGGCGGCGTGAGTGCACAATGCGAAATTGCCGCCCAACAGGCGGCAGGGGCGAAAATTGGCTTTTTTGAACGATTCTTAACCCTGTGGGTATTCCTGTGCATTGCAGTGGGGATTGGCCTAGGCTCTCTCATGCCAGGCGCGTTCCAAGCCATTGGTAAATTGGAAATTGCGCAGGTGAATTTGCCGGTGGCTGCGTTGATTTGGCTGATGATTATTCCCATGCTGCTGAAAATCGACTTCTCAGCGCTGCATGAAGTGGGGCAGCATTGGAAAGGCATCGGGGTTACGTTGTTCATCAACTGGGCAGTAAAGCCATTTTCCATGGCCCTGCTCGGCTGGCTGTTCATCCGTTGGCTATTTGCGCCCTATTTGCCTGCCGAACAACTAGATAGCTACGTGGCAGGGCTGATTTTGCTCGCTGCCGCGCCATGTACGGCCATGGTGTTCGTATGGAGCAATTTGTCCAATGGCGAGCCGCATTTCACGCTTACCCAAGTGGCGCTCAATGATGTCATCATGATTTTCGCCTTTGCGCCCATTGTCGGCCTGCTGCTGGGATTGTCCGCGATTCATGTGCCCTGGGACACGCTGTTTTTGTCCGTGGTATTGTATATCGTCATTCCCGTTGTGCTGGCCCAAGCCATCCGTGCGCTGCTGTTGAAAACCGGTAGCCAAGCGGGGCTGGATCGTCTGCTGGTTACTTTGCATCCACTGTCATTGGCCGCGTTGCTCGCCACCTTGATATTGCTGTTTGGTTTCCAGGGCGGGCAGATTATTGCGCAGCCGCTGATTATCGTCCTGCTCGCGGTGCCGATTTTGATTCAGGTGTATTTCAACTCCGGCTTGGCGTATGGGCTGAACCGCTGGCTGGGTGTGCCGCATTGTGTAGCCGCGCCGTCTGCGCTGATTGGCGCGAGCAATTTTTTCGAGTTGGCCGTGGCCGCTGCCATCAGCCTGTTCGGTTTTGAATCCGGCGCTGCCCTGGCTACCGTGGTGGGCGTATTAATCGAAGTGCCGGTCATGCTCTCCGTGGTGGCCATTGCCAACCGCACTAAATCATGGTACGAAAATTAATTCTTGCCCGGACGGGCCGTCATGAAAGGCTGCCCGTTCTGTTTTGAATTTACCTGGCAGTATGATTTACCCAATCGCACCCTCCTTCGGCAAGCTCAGGACACCGCACGCCGTTTTTGGCGTGGCAGTGACGCATCTGCGCCGCAAGTCCGGTGATTGGCAACAGCGGCAAATCCTCTTTAAGTCTTTGCGGGCTTGATTCCAA